>NZ_JAGPOT010000140.1 GCF_018224015.1 Pseudarthrobacter albicanus | reverse complement strand
CGCCGCCCACAACGATGAGCCCAAGCCCCTGGTGTGGACGGCGACAGCGGAATCCATCCTCGAAAAAGTCGCCCGCGGCCGTGTCGCACTCCAAGCCGTCAAGCAAAACTGAGACACACCACTAGCCGGGGGATGACCTTCGCCGGCGGGCGTATCGCTAAGGAAGGTGCCCGTTACGTTGGTTCCTACACGGCAACCGTTACACACCGGTCCCTTGTATTCCCTGGGCCGGCGGGGACTATTCTTAGCGTCTGATATGTCACTTTTTCACAAGCCACCCCAATACGCCCTTAGCGTCGGATATTTCACGAATTCACAAGCCACCCGTAAATACCCAGACCACGGTCCAGGAGTCCCGCCACCGATTGGCGCGCAAAGTCTTCCACGGCAAACGCAGCCAGCTCCACCAAAAGTACAGGGAAGGACAGGAAGACCAACTCGGCGGACTCGGAATCGTCGTCAACGCAATCACCCTGTGGAACACCCGGTATCTCGACGCCGCCGTTGCCCAGCTGCGCGCCCAGGGACAACCGGTGCGCGAGGAAGATGTCGCACGCCTATCCCCGCTCGGGCACGCCCATCTCAACGAACTGGGCCGCTACAGCTTCCCAACGCTGGAAAAAACAACGGGCCTGCGGCCCTTACGCGACCCGAACACTGAAACTGCGGCGGATGAGTAGCTGGCCTACCGCAAGAGCGCCCTATCGCAAACGGTCGTCTGCGATAGACCCGACACCGCTTCGCCATCTGTGACTGTTAACTTCGTTTGGCGGTTAAATCGCAGCTTGAAATGGCGGTTTTGCCGTTCCGTTTGCGGAACGGTCGGTGCAGCAGATTCGGTGTCGACCGTGGCGCCCCGATCGGTGTGGCAGCTCGCCGCCCAACGGGATCCTTGAACACAACACCAAGAATTCACAAGCACGCGACAGTCCAGGCGGGGTTTTTCTGATGACGGGGTTATTTCTCATGTAAGAGCGGCGCCTTGGGTTGCCTTCGGCTATTTACTGCCGGTAGTAGGCGTATCCGGTGCTGCCAGGCACCCGGATCTGGACACGGTGTGGAGCGCAGAGTTGAGCTGCCGCTCGCCGTAGCGGGACAACCTGTGGACCCCGTGGTCGGCGCCGGCCAACCTCTACCGGTGCCGCACCGGCATAGTCCGCGAGGGCGGCTGCTGTGCCGAAGAATCCCGGGTTTCCGATCCGGGCCAGGATCCGTGCGGCGAGGATGTCGCCAAGGCCGTCCAGGGCCGTAAGCGTGGATTCGCATTCATAGATCGACAAGCCGAGGTGTACGGCATTCAGTGTTGCTCTGACACCTCCATGAAGCCGACGTGCTGTACTCCGTCTCATACTGGATCCCGCTCGTGCGCGCGCGCATCGTTGATTGGATCGCGGACAAGAAGTATTGGCGGCCGGCCTTGGACCGGGCCAGGGCCCGGTGCGAGAACGGGATCACCCGGCCCCTATGTATGCCGGCTTGATGGACGTCTTGCAGCCCGACCAGTGTTCGTCGTCCAGGACAGTTCTCGAGACATAGATTCGGACACTGGGTTCCGCGTCAAAATCCCCACCTCCCGGAGGGCTCTCCGTCAGATTGGACATGGCATGCCAAGTCGCGGGTCTACACGGACGCAACCACCATCGAAGCCGCGGGACGCTGGACGCCCTGGCTCGCCTTGCCAACGACCGTTCGGCCCCTGGCACCAGGGCCCACGTGTTCCCACGGCTCGCGCCAGAGCAAATTATGAGCCGGATGCTAGGTGGTGATGTGTTCAATGCCATTCCGGGCCGGCACCGCCGAGCGTCGGCAGCGGCTAACCTGCCTGGTGATTGTGGGAGCTGGCGCGGCGCTTTTCGGCGGCACTGGTTCTTCAGGCCATTCCGCGGCGCGAACGGAGAGACGGCCCGTCGGCCAGCCCTACGAACCCGCGTACAGCTGTCAGGAATCTCCACCGCATCCTGGTCGCAACCTTTGAAGTTCTACCATGGGCCCAGGACGAAGACGTCTGTTTTCCAGGAGGAGTTAAACGATGACCGTTTATATACAGCCCGGCCACGAAGGATCCAAGGTCCAGTTCAAGGACCGTTACGAGAACTGGATCGGCGGCGAATGGGTAGCCCCCACTACCGGCCAATACATCGAGAATGTCTCTCCCGTGAATGGCAAACAATTCACGGAAGTGGCCCGCGGCGGCGCCGCGGACGTTGAGCTGGCCCTGGATGCTGCCCACAAAGCTGCACCGGCCTGGGGCAAGGCCTCTGCCACCGAGCGCGCGGCGGTGCTGAACAAGATCGCCGACCGGATCGACGCGAACCTTGAGCTGCTGGCCGTAGCCGAAACCTGGGACAATGGCAAGCCCATCCGCGAAACCCTCAACGCCGACATCCCGCTGGCCGCCGACCACTTCCGCTATTTCGCCTCCGCCATCCGCGCCCAGGAAGGCCGGCTGTCCCAGCTCGACGACGACACCACCGCCTACCACTTCCACGAGCCCCTCGGCGTCGTGGGCCAGATCATCCCGTGGAACTTCCCCATCCTGATGGCAGTCTGGAAAATGGCTCCGGCCCTGGCCGCCGGCAACGCCGTCGTCCTCAAGCCCGCGTCCAACACGCCCGCTTCGATCCTGGTGCTGGCCGAACTCATCGCAGACCTGCTGCCCCCAGGCCTGCTGAACATCGTCAACGGCTTCGGCTCGGAGGTCGGCAAGCCGCTAGCTTCCAGCCCCCGGATCCGCAAGATCGCCTTCACCGGCGAAACCTCCACCGGCCGCCTGATCAGCCAGTACGCCAGCCAGAACCTGATCCCGGTCACCCTGGAGCTCGGCGGCAAGAGCCCCAACATCTTCTTCAAGGATGTAGCTGACGCCAACGACGCGTTCTACGACAAGGCGCTCGAAGGGTTCACCCTTTATGCCTTCAACCAGGGCGAGGTCTGCAGCAGCCCCTCCCGCGCCCTGGTCCAGGACTCCTTCTATGATTCCTTCATGGCCGACGCGGTGGCGCGGACCCAGAAGATCATCCAGGGCAACCCGCTGGACACCAACACCCAGATCGGCGCCCAGGCCTCGATAGGCCAGATGGAAAAGATCCTCTCCTACATCGACATCGGGCTCCAGGAGGGTGCCACGATCCTCGCTGGCGGGAACCAGACGGACCTCGACGGGGACCTGGCCGGCGGCTACTACGTCCAGCCCACCATCTTCGAAGGCCACAACAAGATGCGGATCTTCCAGGAGGAAATCTTCGGCCCCGTGGTCTCGGTGGCCCGCTTCACCGACTACAACGACGCCATCAGCATCGCCAACGACACCCTCTACGGCCTCGGCGCCGGCGTCTGGTCCCGCAACGGCAACGTCGCCTACCGTGCCGGCCGCGAGATCCAGGCCGGCCGCGTGTGGGTCAACAACTACCACGCCTACCCGGCGGGGGCGGCGTTCGGCGGCTACAAGTCCTCCGGCATCGGACGCGAAAACCACTCAATGATGCTGGACCATTACCAGCAGACCAAGAACCTCCTGGTCAGCCACTCCGAAAACAAGCTCGGCTTCTTCTAGGAAGCAAGCCATGGAGCGCCCCGTGGACCGGGGCGCTCCATGCGGCTGCGGCCATGAGGACACGTCTGAGGAGGCCCTGGAGTGTTGCGCCGGGGCCAGATCCTCGTTGCCGTGTCTTTCCGGATTCTGTGCGTGATCCGCCGTGTTCAACGCGATGAAGCACGGCTGGATCGACGGGGTCATCATCTACTACCAGCGCACTCATTCTCATCAATACACTTGAAGATACGGACATTTGATGACGCAGAAATCCGTCCCCGCCGCAGAAACTCACGGCTACAGGCGCTCATGGGAAAAAGCCAATGGCAAATCCGCGGTGAGTCCAGCCACCAACGCCCTGAATGTGTCCGCTGCGCCGTCGAGGAAAAGTCAAGGGGTTCCAGACAGTCCAGAGGGTACGGGGCTGCGCGGCCTTGCAGTGGAGGACATGGATCTTTCGCCGCTGGGACTCAAGGATGCCCCTGCGCAGGAAGAGGATGAGCACAGTCTCGTCAATTCCGGAAACAGTTGACTGAAATACCCTAGCCGCGCTCGAATTCGCTTCGCCCCGGGACCGTCCCAGGACCCGGTGCCCGCCACTGTCCGGGATCCGGCCGAGCTTCTTTATGTCCACATGAACCATCCCGCCGGGCCAGGCGTATTCGTAGCGGCGGGCGAACTCCCGGCCCGGATCCGCACCCCGGTGGCCGGATCGGTGAACCGCAGCGGCGGACACTGCAAGCGGGTCAGGATGCGGTGGTCGGCACGGAGAAGTTGAACCGTTCAGCTGCCCGGCGCTGACTCCAGCCGTCAACGACGATGCAGCGGGCCAGCCGCAGACGCCCGGAATGGGCCAGAACCGCGTTAGGGTGGGACACGAGGACCTCCTGGGATTGTGGTTTGCTCTCGACAAGCACCACACAGCACCGGAGGTCCTCTTTATTGCGTCAAATCCGTCCCCGTGTCACCAACCTGCCGGGTCAATACGGCTAGCGGCTGAAGGACGCCCAAACTCCGGACGGAGCTGTTCCAAGAACTCCACAGACATCACGGCAGCTTTGTCTTTCCCCTGGCCCATTTCATTCGTGCCCTGATACCTAGCATGCGTGTCGCTACGAGCCGGCCATTTTTCAGCCTCGCATTGTGAGCGAGTCGGTGATGGTCTGCATGATGCCTGCGTCCGCCAGGGTCGTGGCGTCGCCCACGTCGCGGCCTTCCGCGACGTCCTTGAGCAGGCGGCGCATGATCTTCCCGGAGCGGGTCTTGGGCAGTTCGGGGACCACGAGGATGGTCTTGGGCTTGGCGATCGGGCCGATCTCCTTGCCCACATGGTTGCGGAGTTCCTGGACGATTTCGTCGCCGGAGTCCACGGCGTCGCCGCGGAGGATCACGAACGCGACGACGGCCTGGCCGGTGGTCTCGTCCGCGGCACCGACGACGGCGGCTTCGGCCACGGAGGGGTGGGACACCAGGGCGGATTCGATCTCGGTGGTGGAGAGCCGGTGCCCGGAAATGTTCATCACGTCATCGACCCGGCCGAGGAGCCAGATGTCGCCGTCCTCGTCCTTCTTGGCGCCGTCGCCGGCGAAGTACATGGTCTCGAAACGGGACCAGTACGTTTCCTTGAACCGCTCCGGGTCCCCCCAGATGCCGCGCAGCATGGCGGGCCAGGGTTCGCGGATCACCAGGAAGCCGCCGTGGCCGTTGGGCACGGATTCGCCGTTCTCGTCCACGACGTCCGCGGCGATGCCG
>NZ_JAGPOT010000014.1 GCF_018224015.1 Pseudarthrobacter albicanus | reverse complement strand
CACACCATCGCCACCGGTGCCCCGCACCGGCTCAACAAGCCCTTCGCACTGGAACGCTTCGAAACCGGTGCCCTGATCGACGAACACGGCGCCGCCGCCGTGGCCCACTAGAAAGAGGTAAGGACATGCTCCTGATCCCCTGCCCCAACTGCGGCCCCCGGGACGAAACAGAATTCCACTACGGCGGACAGGCCCACGTGGCCTACCCCGCCAACCCGGCAGAGCTCACCGACCGCGAATGGGCCGAGTACCTGTTCTACCGTGACAACACCAAGGGTGCCTTCGCCGAGCGCTGGGTCCACAGCACCGGCTGCCGGCAATGGTTCAACATGCTCCGCGACACCGTCAGCTACGACATCCAGGCCGTCTACCCGATGGGCACACCCCGGCCTGCAACGGCCATCCCGGCAGCGGCAGAATCCGGCACCGCGAGCACCGGCGCTGACAGCACCACCACCGGGAACACCGCGCCCAGCATCTCCGCAACCAGCACCGCTTCCAGCACCCCCGCCCCGGAAGGAGCAACCAAGTGACTTCCCAGAACGCCCGCCTCGCCGCCGGCGGACGCATCGACCGCAGCATCTCCTGGCGTTTCACCGTGAACGGCGAGGAATTCACCGGCCACCCCGGCGACACACTCGCCTCGGCCCTGCTGGCCAACGGCCGGATCGCCGCCGGCAACTCCCTCTACGAGAACCGGCCCCGCGGCATCATGTCCGCCGGGGTGGAGGAAGCCAACGCCCTGGTCAGGCTCGCCCCGCGTTTCCCCGGGCACGTGGCCGAGTCCATGCTCCCCGCCACCACGGTCACCCTGGTGGACGGCCTGAAGGCGGACCTGCTCAACGGCCTGGGCCGCCTGGACCCGGAGGATGACCGCGCCGAGTACGACAAGAAGTACGTCCACACGGACATCCTGGTGATTGGTGGCGGCCCGGCAGGCCTGGCCGCCGCCCGCGAGGCCGTGCGCACCGGTGCCCGCGTGATGCTTCTGGACGATCAGCCCGAACTGGGCGGAACGCTCCTGTCCGGATCCACTGCGCCGGAACTGGCTGAGGCTATTGAAGGCAAGCCGGCGCGGGAATGGGTGGAGGGCGTGGAAGCCGAACTGATCTCGGCGGCGGAATGCACCGTGCTGAACCGCACCACCGCCTTCGGCGCCTACGACGCCAACTACGTCATCGCCGTTCAGAACCGCACCGACCACCTCTCCAGCCCGGCCGCGCCCGGCGTGTCCCGCCAGCGGATCTGGCACATCCGCGCCAACCAGGTGGTGCTGGCCCCCGGCGCCCACGAACGCCCGCTGGTCTTCGAGAACAACGACCGCCCCGGCATCATGCTGGCTTCTGCCGTCCGCAGCTACCTCAACCGCTACGCGGTGGCAGCCGGGCAGCGCGTTGTCATCAGCACCAGTAACGACAGCGCCTACGCCCTGGCTGCTGACCTGCGCACTGCCGGCGTCACCGTCGCGGCCGTCATCGACGCCCGTCCGCGCCTCTCGGACGTGGCTGTTGCCGCCGTCGAATCCGGCACGCGGGTGCTGATCGGCAGCGCCGTCGCGGACACCGCCGCTTCTGAGTCCGCCGACGGCCGGCTGGGCAGCGTGACCGTCCGCAGCATCAACGACGACGGCGCACTCACCTCCGGTATCGAAGAGATCGCCTGCGACCTGCTGGCCGTCTCCGGCGGCTGGAGTCCGCTGGTGCACCTCCACTCGCAGCGGCAGGGAAAGCTGCGCTGGGATGATGACCTGGCGGCCTTCGTGCCGAGCACCGTGGTCCCGAACCAGCAGATCGTCGGCTCCGGCCGCGGCAGCTTCGAACTCGAGGACTGCCTGGCCGAAGGCATCTCCGCCGGAGCAGCGGCCGGCATCGCCGCCGGCTTCGCGTCTGTTACGCAGCCGACCGTCATCAGCGAGCCGACGGCGTCCGCCCCGACCCGGCAGCTGTGGCTGGTGCCTGGTCAGTCCGGTACGCCGGAAGACTGGCACCACCACTTCGTCGACTTCCAGCGCGACCAGTCGGTGGCCGACGTCCTGCGCTCCACCGGGGCGGGCATGCGGTCCGTGGAACACATCAAGCGCTACACCTCCATCAGCACCGCCAACGACCAGGGCAAGACCTCCGGCGTCAACGCCATCGGCGTCATCGCCGCGGCCCTCCGCCAGGCCGGCGAAGCATCCCGCGGGATCGGCGACATCGGCACCACCACCTACCGTGCCCCGTTCACCCCCGTGGCCTTCGCAGCCCTGGCCGGACGCCAGCGCGGCGAGCTCTTCGACCCCGCCCGCAAGACGTCCATCCACCCGTGGCACGTCGCCCGGGGAGCCCTGTTCGAGGACGTCGGACAGTGGAAGCGCCCCTGGTACTACCCGCAGGCCGGCGAGGACATGGACACCGCGGTCCTGCGGGAATGCGCCGCCGTCCGCGGCTCCGTGGGCTTCATGGACGCCACCACCCTGGGCAAGATCGAGATCCGGGGCAAGGACGCCGGCGAATTCCTGAACCGCGTCTACACCAACGCCTTCAAGAAGCTCGCGCCGGGATCGGCCCGCTACGGCGTCATGTGCACCCCGGACGGCATGATCTTCGACGACGGCGTGACCCTGCGCCTGGACGAGGACCGGTACTTCATGACCACCACCACCGGCGGCGCCGCCAAGGTGCTGGACTGGCTGGAGGAATGGCACCAGACCGAGTGGCCCGAACTGGACGTGCACTGCACCTCCGTGACGGAACAGTGGACCACCATCGCCGTCGTCGGCCCCAAGTCCCGGGCCGTGATTGCCAAGCTCGCCCCGCAGCTGGCCGCCGACGGCGGTCTGGATGCCGAGGCGTTCCCGTTCATGACCTTCCGGGAGACCACGCTGGCCTCCGGAGTGCAGGCGCGCATCTGCCGCATCTCCTTCTCCGGCGAACTGGCGTACGAGATCAATGTGCCGTCCTGGTACGGGCTCACCACCTGGGAAGCCGTGGCCGCCGCCGGTGCGGAGTTCAACATCACCCCGTACGGCACCGAAACCATGCACGTGCTGCGTGCCGAAAAGGGCTACCCGATCGTCGGGCAGGACACCGACGGGACCGTCACCCCGCAGGACGCCGGCATGGAATGGGTCGTCTCCAAGGCCAAGGACTTCATCGGCAAGCGCTCCTACAACCGCACGGACGCCGTCCGCACCGACCGCAAGCACCTGGTCAGCGTGCTCCCGGTGGACGGAACGATCCGCCTGCCCGAAGGCACGCAGCTCGTGGAAAAGGGCATCACCGTCAACCCCGCCTACGGCTCCGTGCCCATGCAGGGGTTCGTGACCTCCAGCTACCACAGCGCCGCCCTGGGCCGTTCCTTCGCCCTGGCCCTGATCCAGAACGGCCGCAACCGCATCGGCGAGACCCTCGTGGCCGCCGCCGGGAACCAGCTGGTTGACGTTGTCGTCGCCGAAACCGTACTTTTTGACCCCGAAGGGACCCGCAAAGATGGCTGAAACAGCAGCACTCGAAAACTCAAAACAGATCCGGAATGCCCGGCAAAGCCCCGCCTCAATCCTGAGAGCGGCCTTTGAATCAGGGTCCGTTACGGGCGCGGTGGAGCTGAGCGAGGTGCAATTCCTAACCATGGTCGGCGTCAGGGTTGACCCGGACACCGAAGCAGGAATGCGAATCTCCTCCGTCACCGGAGGGCTGCCCCCAAGGTCAGGAGACGTCCGCGGCACCGGCGACACCGCCGTGCTCTGGATGGGACCCGAGGAATTCCTCGTCGTGGCACCCACCGAAGCCCACGAATCCCTCGGCGGCAATCTCATCCAGGCACTGCGCTCGGCCTTAGGCGACGGCGAAGGCCAGGTCGTGGACCTCTCTGCCAACCGCACCACGTTCGAACTCAAGGGCCCACGGGCCCGGGCCGCGCTGGAAAAGGGATGCTCCCTGGACCTCCACCCCCGTGTCCTGAAGACCGGCACCGCGCTGTCCACCGAGATCGGCAACATCCCCGCCATCCTCTGGAAAACCGGAGACGAGAGCTACCGCATCTTCCCGCGTGCCTCCTTCGCATACTTCCTGGGCCGCTGGCTCCTCGACGCCATGCGCGAATACGCCTCTCCCGAGGTCCCGTAATGGCACTCAGCGTCCTGGACCTGTTCTCCGTTGGCATCGGGCCGTCCTCCTCCCACACGGTCGGCCCGATGCGGGCAGCCAAACGGTTTGCCAACGGGCTGAGCGAGGAAGGCCAACTGCCGGCCACAGTCCGGGTGCAGGCCGAACTGTTCGGCTCCCTCGGCGCCACCGGCCGGGGCCACGGCTCGGACAAAGCCGTGGTCCTCGGGCTCCAAGGCCTGGACCCGGAAACGGTGGACACGGCCACGGCAGATGACCAGGTTGCGGCAGCCGCCCTTGACGCCGAACTGTGGATAGACGGCGACCACCGGGTGGACTTCAACTGGGACGAAGACGTCGTGCTGCACCGGCGCAAGTCCCTCCCGGCCCACCCCAACGGCATGACTTTCCGGGCGCTGGACCACACCGGGGCAGTGCTCAGCGAACGCAGCTACTACTCCATTGGCGGCGGCTTCGTGGTGGACGGCGACGCGGAAGGCGCCGACAGAGTCGTGGCCGACGCCACCGTCCTCCCCTACCCGTTCACCACTGCCGATGAGCTCCTGGAAATCTGCCGCCGTGAAGGCATGTCCATCTCCGACGTGATGCTCGCCAACGAGCTGGTCTGGCGCAGCGAAGCGGAACTCCGCGGGAAGCTGCTGGGCCTCTGGGCTGTCATGCGCGAATGCGTGGACAACGGCTGCGCTGCCGAAGGCATCCTGCCCGGTGGCCTGAACGTCAAACGGCGCGCACCCTCACTGTTCCGGACCCTCGCCGCTTCGGCCGCCACCGCTGCAGGCACGCCCGATCCCGTCCAGGCCCCCGCTGATCCCCTGCTGGCGATGGAATGGGTCAACCTCTTCGCACTCGCCGTCAACGAGGAAAACGCCGCCGGCGGACGCATCGTCACCGCCCCCACCAACGGCGCCGCCGGCATCGTCCCGGCCGTGCTGCACTACTACGTCAAGTTCGTTCCCGGTGCCAACGACGACGGCGTCGTCCGCTTCCTCCTCACCGCGGCCGCCGTCGGAATTCTCTTCAAGATCAACGCCTCCATCTCCGGCGCGGAAGTCGGCTGCCAGGGCGAAGTGGGGTCCGCCTGCTCCATGGCCGCGGCCGGGCTCTGCGAGGTTTTGGGCGGAACACCGGCGCAGGTGGAAAACGCCGCCGAAGTCGGGATCGAACACAACCTCGGACTGACCTGCGACCCCGTGGGCGGGCTGGTGCAGATCCCCTGCATCGAACGCAACGCCATCGCCAGCGTGAAAGCGATCAACGCCGCCCGCCTATGCCTCCACGGCGACGGCAGCCACAAGGTATCCCTGGACAAAGCCATCAAGACCATGCGCGAAACAGGAGCCGACATGAAAACCAAATACAAGGAAACCTCCCGCGGAGGCCTCGCCGTGAACGTGATCGAGTGCTGAACTGTGGAAACCGCAAATAGCAGTGCCCCCGAATACGTTCTGACACTCGACTGCCCGGAAACGCGTGGAATCGTCCACGCAGTGTCCGGATTCCTGCTGGAACAGGGTTGCGACATCCTGGAAAGCAAACAATTCGACTCACAGCTGGACCGCCACTTCTTCATGCGGATCCACTTTGGATCGGCCGGGGACCACGCCACCGTTGATTCGCTCGGGGATGCCTTCGTGTCCGTAGCCGAACAATTCGGCATGCACTGGCAGCTGCGGCGCCACGGGTCGAAACGGCGGGTCCTGATCATGGTCTCCAAATTCGAGCACTGCCTCAACGACCTGCTGTTCCGGGCACGCATCGGGGAACTGCCTATCGATATCGTCGGCGTCGTCTCGAACCATCCGGATCACAGAGGGATCGTGGAATGGCACGGGATTCCGTTCTTCCATGTGCCCGTCACGCCAGATACCAAGGCTGCGGCCGAAGAACGCCTCCTTGAACTCGTCGACCGGTTGGACGTCGAACTGGTCGTCCTGGCACGCTACATGCAGGTCCTCAGCGACGAACTGACCCGCCGGCTGGACGGTCGGGCAATCAACATCCATCACTCCTTTCTTCCCAGCTTCAAAGGTGCGAAGCCCTACCACCAGGCGCACGCCCGGGGCGTGAAGACCGTAGGAGCCACCGCCCACTACGTCAACGCCGAGCTCGATGAAGGGCCCATCATCTCCCAGCAAGTCGTGGAAGTGGACCACACCTTCGGGCCCGACGATCTCGTGGCCGCCGGACGCGATACCGAGTGCAAAGCACTGTCCAACGCCGTCCGCTGGCACTGCGAGGGACGCGTGATCCTCCAGGGAAACAGGACCGTAGTGCTGCGTTAGATTCGCCACGCGGCAGCAAAGGCGCACGGATCGTGACTATGCCGCACCGGCTTCTGGAACCACAAGACCTAAGGAAAGAGACACTTCGTGAACCACCCAATACCTCTTCCACGGATCACGGGCAGCAGCCGCGTCAAGCGCGGCATGGCCGAGATGCTCAAGGGCGGCGTCATCATGGACGTCGTCAACGTCGAGCAGGCCCGCATCGCCGAGGATGCCGGTGCCGTGGCCGTCATGGCGCTGGAACGCGTTCCCGCCGATATCCGCGCGCAGGGCGGCGTGTCCCGCATGTCCGATCCGGACATGATCGACAAGATCATCGCGGCCGTCTCCGTCCCGGTCATGGCGAAGGCCCGGATCGGGCACTTCGTCGAGGCCCAGGTCCTGCAGTCCCTCGGCGTGGACTACATCGACGAGTCCGAGGTCCTGACCCCGGCCGACTACACCAACCACATCGACAAGTGGAACTTCACCGTTCCTTTCGTCTGCGGCGCCACCAACCTCGGCGAGGCCCTGCGCCGCATCAACGAGGGCGCGGCCATGATCCGGTCCAAGGGCGAGGCCGGCACCGGGGACGTCTCCAACGCCACCACCCACATGCGCCAGATCCGCGCCGAGATCAAGAAGCTCGCCGGCATGGCCGAGGACGAGCTGTACGTCGCCGCGAAGGAGCTGCAGGCCCCGTACGACCTGGTCAAGGAGGTTGCCGCGTCCGGCAGGCTCCCCGTGGTCCTGTTCACCGCCGGCGGGATCGCCACTCCGGCCGACGCCGCGATGATGATGCAGCTCGGCGCCGACGGCGTGTTCGTCGGCTCCGGCATCTTCAAGTCCGGCAACCCCGCCCAGCGCGCCGCCGCCGTCGTGAAGGCCACCACCTTCTTCGATGACCCGGACGAGATCGCCAAGGCCTCCCGCGGCCTGGGCGAGGCCATGGTCGGCATCAACGTCGACGAGATCCCGCAGCCGCACCGCCTCGCCGAGCGCGGCTGGTAGCAATTCCACAATGAAAGGAACCGCCATGGCAATCCGCCGTGATGACTGGTACCACCTGATCGGAGCAACAGTGGAAATTCGGCGGGAGGGAGACCCCGTTCGTATAGGCCGCGTTGACCACGCCACGCAGGATTCCAACGTCCTCTGGCTCGCCCAGGAAGGCAACAGCCCCCGAAAGATGATTGACAAAGTCCAAGGCTACGAAGCATGGGCGCTCTGACCTTCCACGCCAAAGCCGCTCTGACGGAGGAACGGCCGCAATCCGGCAGCCCGATCCCCACAAGCTGCCCCCTGCTACGACCTGGCAAACATCCGCGCATATCCGATCAGCCTGGGCATCTCCGCCTCTGAGTTGTCTTACAACGCTGTTTGATTACATCGAACGTGAGAGTCAGCTGCGAGGCAAGGTAGGGAGACATTTTAATCTGTTGGCTTTCGCAGACGCAGTGGGTCTCATAGACATGTCTCGCATGCCTCCGGTTGGAAGGCGCATGAGTTATCGCGCTGGCGGGACCAGCTGCGCTGTCAGTCGAAGATCCCTGCCTCCGGTACGACGTGCGGGAGGGCTGACCTTTCCGGAGAGGGTGGCTTGTGGCCGTCGTAGGCGCATTTCTTGAAGGCGCCTTCTTTGTCCATGAGGATGCGCATGTGGGGGTCTGCGTGGTTCAGCCACCAGGTGCTGATCCCGAGGGCGGGATCGAGGCGGAGGTGTTCCCAGGCCCGCCAGATTGATTCCATCCGTATCAGGGCCTCGGGGTGTTTGTACCATTCGGGGCACCAGGCGAAGGCCGCCCCTTCGTTGACTTCCCGGACATAGGACTGGGCCAGGAGCTCGGCGAAGAACTCCACGGCACCGGAGTAGACCAGCTCAGGCTCAGGCCCGGCATGGCTCTGACCGCCGCTTGTGGACTGGGCCTCGTCGTCGCCGAAGGCGTCCCCGAACTCTTCACTCACGCCTTCTCCCCATCGGTCCAGGGGTTGTGCGCGGGAACGGTCACCGGCTCCCGCTGGACCTTCTCTGTGCGGCGAGGGAGTCTTTGACCTTCTGGGCGTGGGGTCCGTTCATCCACGGAATGGTTTCGATCATGGTGGCCGGGGCGCCGGAGGCGAGTAGAATGGCCCGGAAACGCGGCAGTGCCGTCAGGTCGGCCACGGAGAGGATCTCGTCCTTGTTCTCCTGCCGGGAGGATGAGGACCCGGTTTTGCTGTGGCTGCGGGAGACGTTGATGTAGCTGTACTGCCCGATCAGGCGGGAGAGCTCGTCGAGGTAGCCGACTTCGGAGACGCCGCCGCCGTAGATTTTCACGTTCGACGCGGACCAGAGTTTCCGCATGCCTTCCAGGGACCAGACCTCGACGCCCTGGGACCAGGACTGCAGGATGGTCATGAGGATGATGCCGCGGGAGCCGTAGTGGCTGTACTGGTCCGGCAGGGCCTTCCACCGGCACACGTTGGCAGCCTCATCCAGGATCCCCAGCAAAGGTGTCGCGAGCCGGCCGCCGGGCTGGGAGGTGGCGTACTTTTCGGCTGCTTCCACGACGGCGACGGTCAGGGCGGTGACCAGGGGGCCGGCGGTGCCGACCCCTTCGCGGGAGAGGCTGTAGAGCGTGCCTTTTCCGCGCACGAACTCTTCGGGGACGAACCGGGGACGGGGATCGGTGGCCACCGTGGTGCCGGGCAGGGGTGTCACCCATTGGCTGACGTCGCGGTCGGTCAGGCAGGAGACCATCTGGCGTGCCGTGCCGTAGACGCCGGCCCGCTGCTTTTCCGGTTCCCTGATGTGGCCAACAACCATGTCTGCCAGCAGGTCATAGCCTGCGGTGCGCAGGATGTCGGCCGGGGCCTCGTCGTGCGGGCGGGTCAGCCAGGTGTAGACCTGCGTGATCGGCGTGGAGTTGAGCGAGGCGGCCAGCAGGAGAGCCTTGAGCAGGTTCTGCCCTGCCGGGTCGAAGTAGGCATCCGGCTTCGTCCCTGGCTCGCGGGAGCCGTTAGCGAAGTGCTGGGCCATGTTCCCGGCCGTGGCTTCGTGCTTGACGTAGGACAGAGGGTTCCACCACCAGCTGGGCTGTTCTTCCGCGACGGCCTGCGGGTCAAAGACCCACACGTCGCCGACCTCTGACCGGATCGGACGGGTGACGTCCACGATGTCGCGCTTGTTCGACGTGGCAATTACCGCACCGGGCGCGTCGAGGATCGCCGGGACGGCGTAGGACGTGGTCTTCATGGTCCGGGGCCCGGCAATGAGGATCAGCATGTCCTCCCAGGAAGCCCACAACGGGCGCTTCCCGGCGACACTGCGGCCGAGGCGCACACCCGTGGAGTTCTCCACTCCAAGCCGCACGGCGGTGGCCGTCGCCCCTTTGGTGCCCAGGTGATCCAGGTCTTTGCCACGCCCCATGTGGACGGCGGCCTTATCCACACGGGTGCGCTTGTGCGCGCTGCGGGAGCGGACCACCACCACCGTCACCGTCAGGGCGACCAGCACGCCAAGCAAGACGCAGGCCACGATCGTGGACTGGACCGGCCACGGCACCCGGCCCTTGGCCAGTCCGGCGATCAGATCGATCGGGTGCGCGGGAGGGGCGTCGATGCCGGCCATCCAGGATCCCAGGTGCGCGGAGACCCAGGAACCGCCGCCAAAAATGACGGCCGCACCGATGGCGAGCCAGATCCCCAGCGCGTCGTCCAGGCCGGTTCCTTTGCGGTTCGGGGCGCTCATGCCGCACCCTCTTCCCGGAGCCCGGCAGATGCTTCCGGTTGCGGCCGGGTTTCCGCTATCTCTATTCGCTCAGGTTCGTTGGCCTGTTCTGCGGCCGTAATTCGCGTTTGAGCAGGTGATGTCGGTTCGGAGCCCCTTGGGGCCCGAATCGACGAACCGTCGACGAGAGTGACGGTTTGGGCGTAATGTCGACGCATGCTCGCTCCTTCTGAAGTTGGTAGCTGATGGTGCTGGTGGCGTTGCCCGGTGGCGGCGCCATGGATCCGGCGTTCTGGAGTGCGCAGGCGGCCGAGGATTTCGAGCAGGAGATCGTTGATCAGTACGCGCTGGCGATGGCGGCGGCTGGTCTGAGCGACTCGCATATCCGCAGTACCCGGGCGACGATTATTGAGTTCGCCCGGTCGGTGACGGGCCCGCTGTGGGCGGCGACCTGCCAGGACGCCGACCGGTTCCTGGCCGAACAGAGACGGCTGGGCCGCAGCGTGAGCACCAGGGCCGGCAAGGCAGGGACACTGGCGCTGTTTTATGAGTTCATGATCAGCCGCTACCAGGGCCGGATCCATCGGGTGGCCGGGGTGCTGGTCGAGCAGCCCATCGATGAGTTCAACCGCCAGTCCGGGGCGGCGCTTGGCAAGGTCAGAGTGCCGCCGTCGGATGCCGAGATCGAAACTTTCTTTACTTGTTGGCGGCACTCGATCCCGCGGGCCCGCAAGTATCTGCCCGCCGCGCGGGACTACTTCGCTGCCTCGCTGTGGCGTCGGCTGGGGCTGCGGATCAACGAGACGGTGATGCTCGACATCCGTGACTGGCGCCCGGACCTGGGCGGGTTCGGCAAGCTCCACGTCCGGTTCGGCAAGGGAACACAGGGCCGTGGCCCGAAGCCGCGCCTGGTCCCGGCGATCAACGGCGCGGCCGAGCTTATCGACTGGTGGCTGGGCGAGGTCCGACACCAGTACGGCGAGGACTGGGCTGACCCCGACGCACCTTTGCTCCCCTCGGAGCGGTTCGATTCCGAGCTGGGACGATGCGGCCGGGTCGGTGGCAACGCCCTGCGGCGCACCCTGGGGTTGCAGGTCGAGCAGTGGCTGCCGGCATGGTCGGGACGGATGACTCCCCACGTTCTGCGGCATTACTGCGCATCCTCGCTGTACGGGGCCGGGATGGACATCAAGGCCCTCCAAGAGCTGCTGGGGCATCAGTGGCTCGCGACTACATCGGGCTACATCCACGTGCGCAGCGAGCACGTCGAGCTGGCCTGGAAGAACGCCAACGTCCGGGTTGAGTCCCGGCTCGCGGCGACACAGAAGGAAGGATGAGGCCGTGCAGTGGAACCTGCGGATCAGAGCAGCCGAACGCGGGATCTGGAAGTCAGCGCAGATGCGCCGGATGCTCGCCGAGGCCGGGCTGGAGATCAGCGCCGGGAAGATGTCCTCGTGGTGGGCCGGAACACCGGCGACGATGAGACTCGAAGAGCTCGACGTGCTCTGCTCAGTGTTGAAGTGCACGCCGACGGACCTGATGAGCCCCGAGCCGGACAAGGTCGCGGCACGTCGTCCACGCGTCACAGAGACCGTCAACGGCGATGACCGGCGCCAGAGCGCCGGCAATGGCGGGGTATCGCCGGTCGTGGCGCCGAGATTCGGCAAGCCGCGGTCCGAGCCGCCCCTATAGGCAAGGCTGTTGTGAGTCCCGCCCCGGGCCCGACGGCGCCGCTGCGGCCGCCATCGATGTGCCCCCACTGCCAGATCAACCGTGTCGCGTGGGCCCACCCTCGGGTGGACTATTGCTATGACTGCCTTCCCGGCGGCCCGTTCATCCCGCCGCCATGCTCCAAGTGCGGCACCAACACGGGCTACTTCAGCCAAGGCATGTGCGCCAGCTGCCATCCCGGCAGCCCGCAACACCCAGGCTCGTGCAAGGACTGTCTGGCGTGGGGTGTCTACCGCCGCTACAACTGGACGTGCTGGCAGTGTCGTTGGTGGCGCTCCCACAATCCGGAAGGAATCTGCGACTTTTGCGGGCGCGCGGCCCGTATCGGAGAGCGACGGGCCTGCCGCCTGTGTCTGGAACAGGCCCGAATGCTCCAGGAGCCCGGACACGGCCTGGACCTGGCCGGCGCGAATAAGGCTGGCCACCAGCTCTTCTTCGCCAACATGACCTTCGCACGTCGGGGAGCACCACCGTTGAGCCCGGACCAACGCGCCCCATGGAAGCGGCGGGACGAGAACAACCTGCCCGGCACCGGTTCGGCTGCCGACCACGGCGTGCAGATGACGTTGTTCGATATGGCGCCCGATCCCGCGGCCGTCGCAGCGCGTGCCCGCCTCGAAGACAGAGACCTGACCCGCTACTGCGCCGCCATCGTCCGTGAACACGCCCAGAGGGCCGGCTGGAGCAAGCGGCAACGCAACGACGTGACCCGATCGCTGCGGCTGCTGCAGGGTCTGCGGCTCAGCCCGACCGCGAAGATCCGCGCCACCGACGTCCTCCAACTGCGCCAGTACTCCGGCAACGTCATCTCCACGATCGACGTTCTGGCCGCGGCCGGCCTGCTCATCGAGGACCGGCCGACCCGGATCGAACGCTACTTCGCTGCCAAGATCAGCACCCTGCCACCGGTCATGAAGGACCAGCTCGAGGTGTGGCTGCAAGTCCTGACCAACGGCGCCCACCAGGCGCCACGGCAGATCCCGCGCGACCCCAAGACCATCAGGGCGCACATCCTGGGCATCGAACCCATCATCCACGCCTGGGCCGAGGCAGGCCTCCAGTCCTTCGCCGAGGTCACCCGCGCCGACATCACAGCCGCGCTGGACGAAACGACGGCCCGCCGCCACATCGCCGGGAACGGGCTCAAGTCGCTCTTCACGACCCTCAAAGGTCGCCGGCTCATCTTCGCCAATCCGACCCGCGGGATGAAAGCATCCCCGAAGGGCAGCACTATCCCTCTCGCCCTTGACGCCGCAGTGATCCGGGAGGAGCTGAACTCCCCGAACCCGGTCGTCGCCCTCGCGGTTGCCTTGGTCGCCTTCCACGCACTGACCAAGAAACAGCTCAGCGCGCTGCGGCTCACCGACATCAGCGACGGACATCTGGTACTCGGCAACCGCGACATCCCGCTGGCCGCGCCCGTGCGCACCCGCCTCGCAATCTGGCTCGACCACCGCAACCGGACCTGGCCAGAAAGTGCCAACCCGCACCTGCTCATCAACCGGCGTACCGCACCCAGGCTCCTCCCCGTCAGTCGCCAGTTCCCCTGGACCGGATTGACGCTGCGACCCCAGGTGCTCCGTGAGGACCGCATCCTGCACGAGATCCACGCCACCGGCGGCAACATCCGCCGCATCTGCGACATGTTCGGGCTCAGCGTCGAAGGCGCCACCCGCTACCTCAACACCGTCGAGCACCCCGACCTCACCGTCGAGGGCCAACAGGTTCGACGAACCTGAGCATCCACACCGGCTGCAACCCCCGGGCATGCTCAAGTTCACGCCAAAAGCGTCAAAATTCACGCGAACTTCTCACTGTTCGGTAACCAGCGTTTATTGGTGTCGTTCAGGGACGCCTCGATGGAGGTGAGCCCGATCTGGACGGGGATGCCGGGGCGGCCGCCGACCTTGATCAGGAATTTCCCGCGTCCAGGGGGCTCGACGTCGCCGCCGCGGGAGTCCCAGGCGGGCGGGTCCTGCCAGGAGATGAGCTTCTGCTGTTCCTGCCGCGAGAGAGGGATCGCTGCGGTCAGCAGCGGCATCTCGGAGGCGGGCAGGCCTGCGCAGATGACCATGCCGGAGCGTTCGACGAAGCCACGGGCCTTCATCCGGTCTTCCTCTGCCGGGAGCGCGAGGAGGTCGGACATGGTGTGGGAGATCATGACCTGCCCGACGCCGACGGAACGGTTGAGCCGGGTGAGGGCGTCGACCCGGTCGACCATGCCCTTGCCGGCGCGCAGTGCCCGCCAGAGTTCATCCAGGACGACGAAGTAGTTCCGGCGCGGTTCCAGCCCGGCGTCCGCGAGGGCGTTGGCGACGTTGACGGTGCCGAACCCGTAGGACCAGCAGGCCAGCAGCACGGCGGCCTGCAGGTCCGTTTCAGTCTCGTCGATGCTGGAGACGTCGAACACGACGGCGCGGTCACGCCGCATCGGGTTCGTGGTGTGGCGGGAGAAGATTTCGCCGAGCTTCCCGCCGCCGGTCAGGCCCAGGAGGGTGGCTTCCAGGGCGCGGGTCTCCTGCAGGTAGACGGTCATGTCTCCCCGGTCCAGGGCGACCTGGCGCAGCTCGTCCGGGGCGGCGATGATGACGTCGAGGAGGTCTTTCAGGACCGGAACACCGTCGAAGGATTCATCGAGGACGCGCAGGGCGCGGTCCAAAATGGTCTGTTCCTGATCCGTCGGCGGGTTATTCCGGCTGATCGTGATCAGGGAGACGACCATGGTCAGGCGGCGGCCGTGGGCATCGGCCCGCACCCGGACCGCCGCGTCATGGTGGCCCTGTTCCTCGAGGAGCCGGGCGGCCTCGACGGCCTGGCCGGGGTCCAGGATGTTCAGGTACCCGCGTCCCCGGCCCAGTTCGATGACCTGCCCGCCGAGCGCGGCGATGGCGTCCACATGCTCGCCCTTCAAGTCCCCAAGGACCAGAGGGTGAACGCCCTGGCCGGAGAGACCCAGCATCATGCGGCGCACGAGCGTGGACTTCCCCAGACCGGGTTTCCCGAGGACGAACGCGGAGGGGTTGGAAATCAGGTGGGCGCGCTGGAACCAGCTGATCGGGTCACAACAGACCGTGGCCTGGGTTTCCTCATGACGGCCCAAAGGGACACCGATCATGGGCGAGGACGTACCCGAGCTGAACGGCCAGAGCCCGCAAACCTGCACCGTGGTCCCACGGTATTCACGCACCGCCGGGACAAGGGCGGCAGCCCCTCCCCCACGGCCGCCCCAGCCGCGTGACCCCGGAACCCGCCCACGGACCGTGGCGGACTTCCTGGCCTTCGCCGTCTTTACTGTCTTTGCTGGCAAAAGCCTCATGCGGGCCATTTAGAGTGCCTCCCTGATCTCGCTGGGCAAAAGGATGTGCCTGGGCAGGACCAGGCCCAGGGGCAGGGAGGCGGCGAAGGCGGTGTCCTGGGAGCCGTAGGCCCGGCGCAAAAGTACTCTCGCGGTGCCCGAGGTCTGTTCGACGGCGGCGACCGCGTCCGGGAGCCGGTCCGCGTCGGTGACGGTGGCGGTGACGACCAGGCCGAAGTTCACCAGCCCGGCCCCCTGGGCCTCTTCGGCGGCGGTCTGCGCGGCGGAGCGGGCGTCGACCAGGGCGCGGGCGCTGGGACGGTTCCCGGAGCTGACGCGGACGTTGGCGTTGTTCTGGTCCCGTTCGACGACGGCGGCCGCCCGGGCCGAATCCATCGGACGGTACAGCAGGGAGACGCGTTTGCGGTCGATGTCCCCATGCGGGGCCAGCAGCCGGGAGAGGACGGAGGAGTTCACCGAGCCGCGCGGGGCCCCGGTCATGGTCCAGGACACGGAGAACGCGCTGTCGTGCCGGTAGTCATCCCAGCCGGCCTGGGTGGCGGTGGGGCCGACCTCGCCCCAGGTGAGGGTGACCGGGGATCCGGCGGCGTGGGCTTCATCAATGATCAGCGCAGCCGGCGGGTCGTAGGCGATGCGGACGACCTCGCAGAGTTCCTGTGCCGGCATGGGCCGGGCGATCCCGGCGCCGGTGGCCTGCAGCCGGGCACCCAGGCCCGGGATCCGGGAGGCCAGGTCACGGGCGACGTCCTCCGGGTCCCGTTTCCGGGACCCGGTGCGCAGGGACGCGCTGAAGGTCAGGGACACCCAGGCCCGGACGGTGGCCGAGCCTTCCGGGTAGGTGCGGACGACCTCGCGGAGGATCGCCTTCGCGGCCTCCGGGGCGTCGGGGTGGATGTTCATTTCGACTTCGTTGCGGAGCCGGTAGCCGGAGTCCGGAGCGGTCTCCACGGTTACGGCGGCGGCTTCCAGGCCTGCTTCGTCGCCGAGGCCGGCGATCCAGCCGCCCCAGTTCGCGACCCAGGCGTCGACCTGTTCCGGGTCGACCAGGGACGCGCCGTCGGGTTCGGTGGAGAAGATCACGGTGAAGTGGTTGGTGGTGGGGACGTGGAGCATGGCGAAGGGGCGGTTGTAGGAGTCGTTGAACTCGTACAGCCGGGACTTCGCGGCCAGGCCGGGCAGCTGGTACAGGCCCCACCCGGTCACCCCGAGCGGGCCCGAGCGGTAGAGGTTGGTGCCGCCGGAGCGGGCGAGGCGGAAGTTCATCCGGGTCGCGAACCGGTCCACGGTGGACTGTCCGTGCTTGTCCTTGACCGTCAGCAGCAGCACGATCAGTCCGGCGACAGCGAGGACACTCAGGCCCGGCAGCAGGCCAAGAATCGCGAAGGTGATGATGCCGGCCAGCAGACCGGCCATGACGATGCCGGTGCCGATCGCGCCCAGGCTGCCCAGCCCGGCGGAGCGGGGAACGCGCCAGTTGCCGTAGGACGGTTCCTTGTATTCGGTATTAATTGCTGCCACTGGGGCCCTCCCCGGTTGAATCCTGCGCGGTCTGTTGTGCGGCCTGAGAGGTCCTTGACGCTACTTGTGCTCCGGCGGCGACGACGAACCCGGCGGGCCCGGCGGCCTTCGCCGCACCCGATGCCGCGCCCGATGCTGCACCGACCCCAGCTGTCGCGGCGGTGCCGGATCTGCCGGTGGTGCCCTTGCCCGGGGCTCCCCCGGGTCCTGTTGAGGCAGGTGTGGGTTTGGCGTTGCCGCCGTTGCTGCCGCCGGCGCCCTTGCTGCCTTGGGCACTGGCGCCGGTCTGTCCGGGCTGGCTGGCCGGTGTGGGGGATGCGTTGCCGCGTCCGCTGCCGGAGCGTCCCATCGAGACAGCACCGGTGGCCATGGCTCCCACCATCGCTCCTGCTCCGCCGCCGGAGCCGGAAGCGACCGCTCCGACCATGGGCGTGACGAAGCGCATCAGCGCCGGGAGCGCGAGCAGGGCGACGATCATGAGGGCGAAGCCGGTGATGGATCCCAGCAGGACGTTGCTGCCGGTGGAGGAGCCCATGAGCTTGAACGCCACGGCGTAGACGATGGCCGCGGCGGGCTTGTAGAGGATGAAGGCGATGGTCCAGCCGACGGCTTTCTGGAACCACTGGCGTCCCATCTCCGTGTTGGTGAAGGCTGCCGTTGTCGGCAGGATGCCGGCCAGGATCACCAGCATTCCGCCGCGGACGATCATGAGGACGATCTGCACCAGCGAGGCGATCAGGCCCACGAGGCCGAGGATGATCAGGATGAAGACCCCGACCCCGGTCTGGTTCGTCAGGATGAGGATGTTCATGGCTGAAGCGAAGCCCCTGCCGTCCGTTGCGCGGTCAATGATCGAGGCGGAGAACGCGTCGGCGGCGATCACGAGAATGGAGATCACTGCCAGCCCGAGGCCGGACACCAGCGTGAGGGTCAGCAGGGACCGGAGGAGGTCTTTCAGCGGTGCCCCGCGCTGCTCCCAGATCATCCGGGTGCCGCCGAGGATGACGGACAGCACCGCCAGCGCCAGCGTCCAGTACCCGAGTTCGGAATTGACGAAGCCCACGACAGGACTTGGCGTCACGCCGTCCCCGGTAGCAAGGTTCGCCGTCGGCATGCTCACCCAGAACGTGGACAACGTGGTCACCATCTGGCTCATGCCCTCCATGATCGACTTCGCCAGATTCGTTATAGCGTCGTTTGTTGCTCCTGCGACGACATTGCCCAGCGCGCACGTGGGATCTATGAGACTGCATTGTTTTTCTGCCATGTCAGGCCCCGGACCAAGGGATGAAACCACTCAGATCGCTGAGTGCGGTGATGTCGTTGATCAGCCGGCCGGAGTCCGCTATCGCTAATTTCCAGTCGCCGTCTGCCCACTCCATGGGCAGGACCGCATGCCCCAACACTCCGGCGGATGTTTGAAACGCGATGTCCACATTGGCTGCACTCCGCGAATAGCTCTTGATAACGAAGCCGCGAAACTGGACTGAGGTGTTGGAGCTGCCGGATGACGGCATTGTCCTGGAGTCCGCCATGGCTATGTCCCGGCCCGGACCGGGCATCAAAAGTCTGTCCGTCATTTTTTGATTGAGCTTGGGGTCCCCTGAAGAACCCAAAGCCACGAGATTGGCTGCCGCGTAGAGGGCTCCCGTTGGCGAGTGTGCGAAGCAGGACCGGAAGCCGTCCTCGTCGGTTACTCCCGGTCCGAAGGTCTTGGGATCAGTGGGTGCGGCCATTTTGCCGATAAGCGTCCACGTCGACTTTGGAGTTGACCCCAGTGCAGTCTCCGACGTCGAGGGCAGCCCGCAAATGCTTTTCCCTGTGGCGTCGCCAGACTTCGTGGGTGCTGCCGAGACGTTGTCCGACGATGAGGACGGTGCCGGCTGTGCGGTGCCGTCTCCCTTCGGGAGGAAGAAGATCACGACGACGGCAGCAATCATTGCGATGACCAGGGCGGCCGAGATGATGAATCCGGGCCTGGTGAACGGACTGCGTCCGGTGGTGCTTTGGGTGGATTCGCTCATGATGAACCTCTTCCGGATACGGGTTAGACGAAGGCGCGGACGATGCCCGAGGCGCCGGTGATGATGATGCAACCACCGAGAACCCAGCCGAGCTTGCCGAGGTGTTCCCCGCCGTTGCCGCGGGAGAGCTGGATGACCATGCCGATGCCGACGATGATCACACCCAGGACGCCAAGGACCAGACCGATGCCCGAGGCCCAATTCAGGATCGTCAACAGGCCCTTGGCCTGTTCCGGGACGGTGGGCGTCGGGTTCGGGATAACGCTGAGCGGAAATCGGGAAATGATGTTCTGCATGATGAGACCTTTCGGCAGGTATTGCTGATGTGAGGCTGGCGGTCAGGTGGTGAGGGCCGCGACGTCGGTGGCGAAGCGCTGGTAGTCGCGTCCCGGCGGACCGGCGCTGGTGTCGCCCAGCCGCCAGGATTCGACCCACGGGAGGATCCACATCCTGGGTGCGCCGCCGCCGACCAGGGCGGCGAAGTCCCGCAGGGGTTTGGGGAGTTTGCCGGGGGCGTCGGCCAGGACCGCGAGGCCGAGCAGGTCAACGGCAGGGGTGGCACCGGAGGCCCACTGAATGAGGGCGCTCCGGGCGGCCTTCAATCCGCGCATATCCGACCGGCACACCAGCAGCACTGATGGCTTGCCGGAGGCGGCGTCGTGGACCGGCCACGCATGGTCTGTCGAACGTGCGCCCATCAGGATGCTGGCCAGGCGGCTCTCGCCCGCTCCCCCATGCACGCCCGTGACCCACGGTGTGGCGGTGCCGGTGACGGTGCCGCAGCCGAGCCTGTCTGCCGCATCCGGTTCGACCATCCCCAGCACTGGAGCGTTGATCGTCGCTGCGGGCGGCAGCTGGACCTCCACGGCAGCGACGAGGGTGCCGGTGGCCGGGGTGGTGATCCACGGGTTCCATGGCTGGTTCATGGGTCCTCCTTTCGGAAGTTGTTGTGTCGGGGAGGTGTTAGAAGCCGCTGGCGACGGCAGCCGCTGCCGCCAGCCAGGCCCGCTGCGTGGCCGGCTGCAGGGCCTCATAGCGGATGGGTCCGTTGACCAGGGCCGGGTCGTACGGGATCCGCACCACCGCCCGGACGTAAGGTGCGAAGCCGTCCGCGATCCGCTGCGCTTCGTCCCTGGCCCGTTTGAGCGCGTCACCACTCATGCTGCGCCTGGCGTCGGTGGACTCGGAGACGATCACGGCGGCGTTGCGGGCCAGCTCCGCGTCGTGCCCGCCCCGGGAATCGAGGGTCTGCAAGGTCAGCCGTGCGGCTTCGGCGCGGTCCTCGACGGCCGTCACGGGAACGACGAGCTGGTCGGTGTGGTCGATCATCCGCCGCCAGTTCGCGGCCCGGGCGGTGTTGCCGGAGTCCATCACGACGAGGCGGTAGTACCGGGTGAGGACCTGGTGGGCGATGTCCACTTCCTCGGCGGTCACTTCGTGATCGCCTTCCTCGTTTTCGTCCGAGCGCAGGACATCGAACTTGTCCGCCGTCTGGTGGTGGACGAACTTCGCGATTTCGGCGGCATTGGTGCCGGGTGAGAGCAGGGTCCGGGAGGAGTCGATCAGGTCCAGGACGCTGCGGTCGTGGGCGCCCTGTTCGGTCCGCCAGCCCAGGGTGCCCTGGGATTCGTTGTTGTCCCACGCGACCGTGGCGGCGCCGCTGTAGCGGGCGAGGATGGCCGAGAGCATCACGACGGTGGGGGTTTTGTTCGCACCGCCCTTGCGGTTCACCACGGCGATCGTGCGGGGGCCGGGCCAGTGCTGGCTGACCGTGCGGATGTCCTCCCGCTCGGCCATCTCCTGCGCCGAGGGGTCCATGCGGACACCCAGCCGCGTCAGGGTTCCGCGCCAGCCCTGCATGGCCGGTTCCAGGACCGGGGCGCTGACCAGGAAGGAGGCGTCTTTCAGGCTCCGCCGCGCCGGGGCGGCCTCCACCGCCGGTGCCGCTGCGGTAGCTGTTTCGGGGGTGGGGATCATAGCCGTTCCCGTCGGTGCGGTGGTTCCAGTCGATGCGGGAGCTTCACTGACCGGCCCGGGTTGGGCCGGGGCCGGGTGTGGCCGGGCCGGTTCGACGGGAGCTGTCCCGGTGACGGCCGCTGTCACGGGTGCGGCGGTGGCCGCGGGAGCCTCGGCCCGGCGGCGTGCCGGCTTCGCGGTGTAGCTCACGGATTCCTTGCTGCCGTCGGGGCTGACGAGGAGTTCCCCGTGTCCTTCAGGGTCATCAATCGCCACCCGGACAGGCCGGTTCAATGTCTTTGCTTCCCCGACCACGATGGCCAGGGCGTTCTCGCGGAGCTGCTGCAGGGACTCTGCCCGCGCCACGGTGCGGGAGTTCCCGGCCACAACGACGTCAGCGGTGCCGTTGTCACGGACGATGGCCTGGATCTTGGGGAAAGCCAGTACCTCTGTCGGGTTGAGACCCATGAGCTTCTTCCTTTTCTGGAGCGGGGTGGTTTGGGTTATCGGTCAGCCGGCGGGGTGAGCCGGTTGACCTTCCAGGTGGAGTCTTTGGAGGTGCGTAGCAGCTGGAGGGCGTAGCGGCCGGCATCGGTTGGGACCGTGACGGTGACGCCGTAGCCGTTGGATTCATCCACGGCCAGCGTCGCCCGCCCGGTCACCCGGAAGGCGGGTTTGTTGCCCGGATCCACTGTGGAGTAGTCGGCCGTGGCCTGCGGGGTGAGCCAGCGGGCGAAGTCGTTCGCCCACTGCGTGGCCTCTGCCTGGGGACGGGCGTAATCGGCCATGGCCCGGGTCGCGACCTCGGCGGCCTCCGTCTTGCTCTCCTCATCCCAGGCAATGCCCGACGTGGGCGGAACGGTCCCGCCCGGTACCTGTGACCTGCCCCCGGCGCTCAGCGAGACCGGAGCCGACGGACTGGCCGAAGCCGTGGCCGGTGATGAGGCCGGGCCGGTGGTGGCCGCCGGGGCGCACGCGGCGCACAGCAGGACGGCGGCCAGGGCTGTCAGGGTGCGTTTCACTTCTTCTCCTCCGAACCTGGCACGTACAGGAACGCGCTGGGCACATCGTTGTTCACGGTGCGGGTGTAGTACCTGTGGTCCTCCGGGGCGGGGTTGCCGTTGTAGCCCTCCTCCAGGTAGCTGCCGTCGGCATTGACGGCCTTCACGACGGCCACGTGGCCGTAGGTGGGGTCCGCTCCCCCGGCTCCCGGGGCGTACCAGACGACCGCCCCGACCCGGGGCGTCGGGCCGGTGGGCCAGCCGCGGGCGTTCCAGCCATCCCGCCAGGACAGCGCCGAACCGAGATTCACGCCGTCCGGCCGGAAGGTGCTGTTCAGAATCCTGTATGGGGCCGCGGTGCCGCCGAGCTGCTGGTTCACCCGCCACAGGGCGAAGTCCACACACTCCCGGTTGAACATTCCCAGCGCGCTCGGCTGGTAGATGGCGGCGTTGGCCCAGGGCAGGTCATCGCCCACACCGGACCGGCCCGGCAGTGCGCAGCCCCGGGTCCCGGAGACCTTGACGTGGGCGAGAGCGGTGACGAGATCCATGGCCGGCTGCCAATAACGCTGGTAGTGATACGGATCCGCGTTGCGCTGGACCCGGTTGGCGGCGATCGTCGGCTCCAGCTGCTCCCAGCCGGCCACCCTCTGCAGGGCCTTCATGAAGTTCCCGGCACTTCTGGCCGGGTCCATCCGGTCCGCAAAGGAACCCCAGGCACCGTTGTCCCGCTGCTGGAACAAGCCCCGGGAATCGGGGCCGGCGCCGTCGCCGTAGTCCAGCACTTTCAGCCCGGACTCCCCCAGTGCCACCATGACGCTGACCATCTGTCCCTTCAACGGCAGGTTCAGGCTCTTCCCGGCGTTGATGATGGCCGTGGCGTTGGTCAGCTGCTCGGTGGAATAGCCCGAAACCTTCGCGAGGCCCGAGGCGGCAACGGTGCTTGCACCAGGTCCGCAGCCCGCTGCAGCGGGGGTGGATTGGAACAATACGACAATCGAAAAGAGGAGTCCGAAGAATAGAGAAGGCACTGCCAATGCTGCGCCCAGCAACATTCCCTTCGACTTCATACCGTTTCCCTCGACTCCCCGCGAGGGGCCCCGACGCGACCAGGGTTTACGGATTCCGTTGCTCCCTTCACATGGGAAATCCCAATCAGCGAACTCGGCTGAACCATCCGTTATCTCCCCCCCTGACATCACTTGAACTACCTGGTCGGCCGATGGACTCGGAAGAACGAGCCGCGCCTCCCTCCCGGGAGCAGGAGGCAGGGAAGACCAGCACGGGTTAGGAACTCGCTTAATGCCTTCATCAGTGCCTAAAATATAGCATGATCAGTGCATTAAATGCATTCAGCAAGGTGTTAAACGCATTGATGAAGGGTATGTGAGTGTCGATGAATGCGAAACAAGTATGAAAATGGTGTTGTTTAGGGGCAAAATGGGGGGCGTGCCTAAATACGCCCTTCCCGAGGAGAACTGGTCAGAGGATCTCCTCTTGGCCCAGAGGGTTATTAGCACCCCGGCCCGCCTGGCTATCGTTGGATATCTCTACACGCAGGGGCCGACACTCCGGGCGACGCTGATCAAGCAGCTCTCCCTGGACAGCAGCCTGGTGGGCAGAAATCTCGATCAGCTTGAAGACCTCGGGATCCTGATCGGGGACCCTCCGCGCGGTGAGCGCGTAGGCCGATCTACGAGGTGGGAAGTCAACCAGGACAAGTACAACGGGATGGCGAAGGCGCTTTACGAATTCCTTGGCATTGACCTGAAAACCCTTCCCGGGCAGGACGCGCAGGAAGGCTAGTACCCCAGACCTTCGCCGCCTGTGACAGGAATGAGAGCGCCGGTCAGGTACGTCAGCGTGCTGACCTTGTAAATGGCGTCTGCGATTTCATCCGGCTCCGCTATCCGCCTCAGCGGCGATCTTTCAATAAGCCTTGCCATGTCAGCCGCATCGACCTTGGCCAGCATGTCGGTCTTGGTGGGGCCAGGGGCGACGACATTGATCCGGATTCCACGCGGACCGGCCTCCCACATAGCAGAGCGCACCAGGCCATCAAGTGCAGCCTTCGATGATGTGTAGTGAGCAGAGCCGGGAATCCCGGTCCGGGATGATTCAGAGGAGATGAGCACAATGGATCCGGAACGAGCCCGTCCCATGTATTTCAACGATTCCTGGACGCTGGTAAAAGCCCCGAAAAGGTTCGTTTCCATGACTGATCGCAAGTCTTCGTCACGCATCCGAATGAGAAGATCTTGACGGGCAACCCCGGCGTTATAGACCACGGTGTCGAGCCGTCCGAAGGTGGCCGCTATTTCCTTGAAAGCTGCCTTCAACGCAGGTGTATCCGTCACGTCGCACTCGATTCCGTGGACACCGTCCGCTACGCCGCTTCCGCGGTGGGTGCCGGCTACGGCGTAACCCTCTTCCAGGAAACGCCTGGTAGTTGCTTCACCAATCCCCCGGGATGCTCCAATTACAAATGCCACCGGCGACTCAACCATAAACTTGCCCACGCCTGCACTCTACAGGTAGGGTCCAGAGTGGCCCGGCGACTCCGCAGGCCTATATCTCCCATACCTCAAGTGTGCTGCTGGACAGTGGTGTGCTGGCTTCCAACCCTCGATTTGTTAGGGCTTAAAGTCATGCACCCCGATGCACTCAATGCCGTATGCGCCGCAGCTTCAACCCCGTCCCTCCGGATTCTGCGCGCGTTGAACCTCCTTCAGGTTCCGCAGCGGCCCGAGGAGATTGCTGAGGGACTTGAGCTATGTCTCTCCGTCGTCACTCATGAACTTTCCACGCTGGAAGCAGCCGGAATTGTGAGAACCATTGACGGGCACGTCCACCTGGGCGTTCATCTGAGCTCTTTCTTTGGCGAGCCGTTAACGCCTTCGGTAACAGAATCCCCATGCCAGCGACGAAGGGCTATCCGTGTCTAAGCAAGAGATCGATGCAAAAGGACGCTGGGTCGTCCTGGATACCACGCAGGACGGAGTGTCCCTGCTGGCCGTCGGCACCGAAAACCATCCGGGCATCAGCCCAAGGAACTGGCTGGACGAACGGACCAGGACGGTTCTGTTCGACAAACTCCGGACGACACTCTCCTCAGGTGAGGCCTTCGAGGGCATCGTCCGCTACGGGTCGGCTGAATTTGCCGTCATAGCCAAGCCCGTCGTGTCTCCGGACGGCAAGCAAATTGTGGGTGCCTATGGAATATTCGAACACCCCGGGCACCGGATCCCCGACGCCCCGCTCCTGGGCGCGTGGCAGTGGCGGGTCTGCAAGCAAACCGGGAAGAACGTGGGCGACGACTCCTCACTGTGGGACGCCAATCTCTTTAAGATCTATGGAATCGAACCTGCCACCGTCGAAAGCAAGCGCGGACCTGCCGGCGAATGGCTGGCCAAGCTCATCTCCACTAAAGACCGAGACACCATCAAGCTGGTGATCGACAGCGGCATCTCCGTCAACAACCGCAGCCGGCACCTGCTGTCCTACGAGGTCGTCTACGGCTACGGAAGCGCCAGCCCGGGTAAGAAGCAGATCGCCCTGTCGGCCCGGGCCTATGACGACCCCGATTATCCCGAGGCAATCATGCTGCGCGGTTTCAGCCGTGAAGTGGACTCCCCTACGAAACTCGTCACTCCGGGCCTCTCGCCCGTCTCGGCCGGCCTGGTGACTGAAGCGCTCTTCGCATTGGCAGCCGACCGGGCCTTTGCCGCCATCGACATGCAACAGGAAGTGACGTTCCGGACCTCCAGCAGATGGGCGGACTTCGGACTCCTCCCGGACTTTGAAGGAAACCTGGCAGCTCTAGCCCACCCTGACGACAAGTTCAGCTTCGAGCATCACCTCGCAGCGGCAGCCGCAGGCCGTGTAGGGCCCGAGTCATCTGCGAGTGTGCGGCTCAGGACCACCGCCGAAACGTGGCAGGAATTCGCCGTTGCTGTAGCGCCGATCGGTTCCATCGACGGTCAGAGCCGCTATCTCATGACGAGCCTGGTACCTGCCGGACAAGGAGCATAAATGGGAATCATGGATGGAAAGACAATACTCGTCACCGGTATTTTCACAGAGCGCAGCATCGCCTACGCAGCGGCCGAGCTCGCACAACGAGAAGGCGCCTCCCTGATCTTCACGGGCTTCGGACGCCGTTCCAAAATCACTCAAAAAATAGTTCAGCGGCTCCCCTCCCCCGGTCCGGTTCTGGAGCTGGACGCCACCAGCCAGAAAGATCTTGACTCGCTGCACAGCAGGATCCTGGAGCACACAGACAGCCTGGATGGCATCATCCACTGCATCTCTGCCAGCAAACCAGAAGCCGTCGGCGCCGGCTTTATGACAGCGGACTGGGACGACCTATCTACGAGTCTTCAAGTCTCCGGCGCGTCACTCCAAGCCGTCACCAAAGCCTGCCTCCCCGTACTCAACGACGGGGCCAGCATTGTCGGCGTCACCCTCGACGGAACGCCGGTATGGCCTATTTATGGCTGGGCTGGAGTGGCTAAAGCCACCTATGAATCCACCAACAGGTACCTCGCCTACCACCTCGGCGCGCGGAAGATCCGAACTAACCTGGTGGCGTGCGGACCCTTGGACAATTTCACGGTCGCAGCCATCGACGGAATCGAGAGTACAGACGGAGTATGGGAAAGCCGTGCGCCCCTGGGCTGGGATCGGACTGACCTGCAGCCTGTGGCCAAGGCAGTTATAGCGCTGCTCTCCGATTGGTTCCCAGCCACCACCGGCGAAATTATTCACGTCGATGGCGGCTACCACATCATGGGGATGTGACAGGGCTCTGCCATGTTGGAGGCGCCCGCAACTCGCTTGCCACTCGATGGCACGTGTCACGCCCAGAGGGCGGGCACATCACCCAAATTGCACCTACTACGCTCGGCCGACGAGTACACCGGATCAGCGCCGCCCCTTCCTGTGCGGTTTTGCGATTCGGACGTACATGTTTCTGTTTCAACACACCGAGGGTGTTTCAGTTTCAATACCGGGACATACGGCATCGCGGTGATAGCTTCAATTTCAGAAGGACCGGAATGGACGGTATTCCGCCCTTAGGACCGTGAGATGTTTGGTCCGACCAATCTATTGAAGTAACGGTGGCCTTCAGCCACTGAGTTCAAAGGACAGGGATGATGGCTCCAGTAAACCGTAGTGGCCGGCGCTCCAAAGGTGACCGCAAATTCGTCGGATTCCGCATCGCTACCCCCAAAGCAGATGCAATGGACCTCGTTGCAAAAGCAGAGGGCTACCAGTATGTCAGTGACTGGCTGTCCGATTTGGTCGACGCACGCCTCGCGAACACTAACCTTCACTCACTAATCCAGCAGGAGGAGTTGCCTCTTGGCCGCTTAGCTTCTTAAAAGTGGAAGGCCCGCACTAGGCGGGCCTTCGAAGCTTGAGATTCACGATCCGGGATGCTTGCCGGCTGACAGATCGTAAATCGTTTGGAAGTCCTTCGCAGGGCTTCCGTTGTGTTACAAACCGGTCTTGGCGGACCGGCCCTTACTCATTCCCTCTGACAGGAACAAAGCCATCGTACAACAGCATGCGCGCGTGCTGCCAGCCATATACGACGCTGGCGTGTCGCGCGAGCCATCCTCTACGTACAGCCCCGCCCAGGCGTGGGCTGCCTTGGCGCCTCTTCTCGCAGGTCAGCCCCGGGTCCGTCTCTCTAGGGACGCCGGAAAGACGTACCCGCAGAAGCATGAGCGTGCTCTGACCGAGGCCCTTCCCACCTTTCCTGCCGCCGTCCGTATCTTCGGCAAGGACGGCACCTGCGCCGCGATCTTCCTGGACTTCGACTCCTCTGTAGCCGGTGTTGACTGGGTGGAAGCCGACGTGAGGGCAGTCCAGACCTGGCTGCACAACTGCGGTGCCCGGTGGATCGAGGACTACTCCCCCAACGGCGGCCGCCACGTCTACATCCCGCTGGAGAAGCGGGTCACCTTCTCGGAAGCGCGCGATCTCGTCGAGGCTCTGGGCACCCGCCACCGGAGCCTGGACAAGACCCCGCACCAGAACCTTCTGCACGGTTGCATGCGCACACCCGGTTCCCCTCACAAACACGGCGGTCACCAGGAACTCGCCATGAGCCTGACCATGGCCTACGACATTGCCCGCCGGCCGAACGGAGCCGGTGTGTGGGCCACCATGAACGCTGACCTGGAGGCGGAGATCGGCGCCGTCCGGGCCCTGCGTCTCGAACAGTCCTTCACCCCCGCAACCAGCGAAGCGCCCAGCGGTCTTCACCTGACCGGCCGGATGTCCCGGGCCATGCAGCAGATGGCGCTCACCGGTCTCTACGACGCCAACCGGTACGCCTCCGATTCGGAGGCACGCCAGGCAGTCGTCACCGGGGCCGCGGCCGCCGGCCTGGAGCTGACCGATGTGGAACGCCGGATGCTGCAGGGGACCTGGCCAGGGCTCGCATCCTTCTACGCCCGCTATGCCTCCCGCCACCGCATCCCGGCACTCAAGCGGGACTGGATCAAAGCGGTCGAATACCTGCGGAAAAACCCGGGATCCAAGGCAGGAAAGAACACTGCACGTATATCCCCCACAAGCCAGCCAAATACACAGCCCCTGGGACTACAAGGGAATACAGTTTCGTCTAATCCTGATGTTGAACACCGGTTCATCCGGACTTGGAGAAACGCGCTGAAGCTTAAAGAACCTGGGTACGCCGATTCCAGGACAGGGCTGGCCAGGAGGATGGTGTTGCGGGCGCTGGGGGAGGCAGCCCACAAGACGAAGTCCCGGTTCATCGAATTCGGCGACCGGTCCATTGCGGTGGCGACAGGCCTGGACCACACGACGGTCGGCACACACCTGAGAGCCCTGCGCGCCGAGAATGATCCGTTGGTGACCCTGGTCGGGCAGGGCCGGGGAACGAAGGGAGATCTCTACATGTTGACGGTGCCTGAAGGGGTGAAGACCGCGGCTGAGGATCTGTCCTGGCGCAAGGGGAAGATCCACGCCCTACGGCCGGTGTTCCGGGAACTGGGTCTGCCGGCGGCCTTCGTCTACGAGGCTTTGGAGCACTCCCCCGGGCTGACTACCGCGGAACTTGTGCAACTGACGAGGCTTTCCCGCACTGCAGTCAGTGAAAGCCTCGAGGTGTTGGCTGCCTGGAACATGGTGACCCGGGATAAGAGTCGGGCCTGGTCTGTGGTGTCCACGACGTCGCTGAAGGAACTGGCCGAGCACTTCGGCGTCATGGAAGCCGTCGCCGCTCAGCAGCACAAATACCGGATCGAGCGGATCCTGTGGAAGGAATGGCTGTCGAAGAACGTCAACACCGTCGCCGAATTGCTCTCCCCCGGTGAGGACTATCCCTGGGAGGATTTCGAGGGGCCGCCGGATGAATGGGCCCTGGCGGATATGGCGTTCACCAGGGCCGGGTGATTTCGTTGACGGGTCGTTGATCCGGCACGGTTTCTTGCGCCCTCTCGCCCGCCATTCCGCGGACTATTTGGTTGATCAGTTCCAGGCCTTGCGTCGAATCGGCCCCGCCCCCCCTGTCGACTCTCCGCTGCTGGTGCAGGACGCCCCCGCAACGCATGCGCAAATGGTTCCATTCGCGGAACTGGCAGCGAACCACAGCCCACGACCACTCCCCCGCCGGGCACCCGCAGACGCTGGACGAGGCAACGCCCTGGTTCGCAGCCATGCTCCGAAGCCCTGCTCGGTCGTAGTGAGTAAATGCCACCTTTTGCGGACGGGACTCCTCTAGCCTGGCTGCTGGACCCCACTCCCCCGGTTCAGCCGGGAAGCACCTCTTTCGCAAATGGAACCATTCCCTCAACTCCGCAAATGGTGCCATTTGCTCACAAGCCCGTCCCGGTAAGACACATCGATCAAGGCCTCGGGGGATAGCACCACGCATCGGCACAGTGGTCATTCCTGGATCTGTCAGCCTGGGGATTCCTCATCCCTGTGTCGTGCCATGTCGAGCTGGGGCGGCGAGGACGAAGAGGCGTTCGCCGATGAGACCCGGGCGCCAAAGCTTGGCGGCGCCGTGGTTGCCGGCACAGCGGTCACTGGGCGGCTGGACCGGATGCTCCGGGCTCTATGCCATTGTTTGCTCATACGGCACCCTTTGCGACCGATGTGGGATTAGCCCAAATACCCCTATTTGCGAAAGTAGTACCAACTGCTCATATGGTGGGATATGCGCTAATCCTTCTTTTTGCGCAAACGTTACTTTGATCGCTAGTGCGGCCATTTGAGCAAATGCCGCCATAGCGCGAGACGGTCGCCGGGGAGCGTCGTTCGCAAATACCTCCATTTGCGCTCGAGCGCTGCTGCACAATGCCGGAGCTTCCTTTGAGCAAATGCCACCATATGCGGCGCGCCAGGGTGCCGAGGCGCAGTCCTGCCCGCTTGCTCAAATAGATCCATTTGCGCATCTCTTTCATGGCCGCGTTCGCGTTGGCCCGATGTCCTGGCAGCCCTATGCTACAACCCGGCTCCGGCGCAAAAGGAACCATTACATCGGGCCTTCCCCAGGAGCAGGCACGGCTCTTGTCTCGTCAACTGGTGCGCAAATGGAACCATTTGCGCACCAGTCTGACCCACCAACCAGGGGCGGCATCTGCGCAAAAGGTGGCATGGGCGCAGTATGCGCAAAGGGTGGGATATGCGCCGTTCTCTCAAACTCCACTTATGGTTCCATTTGCGCCAAAGGTGGGATTCGCGTGAAAGGAACCATTTGCGCCGACACTCCCGCGTGGCGCCCGGGCATACCGGAGGGGCGCCGCTAGTCTGGTCACATCGGTTGCCGGCCCGATGAGTTCCCGCCACAAGCGGGCTTTCTGCCGCACCGTTTTTCTACGAGCAGTGCAACGGAAGGTACCCCAGACATGTCGGCAAAAATCATCGCCGTTTGCAACCAAAAAGGTGGCGTCGGCAAGACGACCCTAGTGACCGGCCTGGCCGAGGTCTTTTCCAGGACACTCGGTAAGAAGGTCCTGGTCATCGACGCGGACCCGCAGTACAACGTGACCTCCGCCCTGGGCGTGACGGAACCGGAATTCACCCTCAACGATGTCCTCTACGGCGACGAGTCGAACAACCAGAAGATCATGCCGGGTGTCGCAGGCGACGCCATCATGCCGGCAGGGGAGGCCTGGCAGCCCCGGGCCGACAAGAACGAAGACTTCCCGAGACTCGACCTGATCGCGGCCGAACGCAACTTGGCCTCCCGCGAACGCGACTCCATGATGGCTCGCGAGCACCGGCTTCGGATTGCCCTGAAGGGTGTCGCCGAGGAGTACGACATCGTCCTGATCGACTGCGCACCCTCGCTGGGGCTCCTGACAGTCAACGCCCTGACGGCCGCCACACACGCCCTGCTCGTGACAGAACCGCGTGTTGCCTCAGTCGAGGGGCTGTCCGAGATCGTCACGACTATCTCCGAGGTGCAGGAGAACCTGAACGAGACCATCGAACTCCTGGGCGTCATTGTCAACAAGCAGAAGAAGCGCGCCGACCAGATGCACTGGATTGAGAAGGTCAACGCCAACTTCGGCGACCTGGTCTTCGAGCCGATGCTTCAGGACCGCGAAGTGTTCGCCAAGGCGCAGGCTGCCTCGCAGCCGCTGCGGGCATGGGGCTCCGAGGCCGCCCCGCACCGGGCTGACCTGGTCCAGCTGGCCACCCTGATCTGGAAAGATGCAGAGGCATGAACCGCCCAGGACCCGCCCCCGAACGCGGAGGCACACCCAGCGCTCTGGACGCTGTCCGTAAACGCGCCGGACTGGTGAAGGCCCGCAACACCAGCGTCATTGCCGACATGACCCGCACGGATGTGGATGAGCAGGCGGGGGAGACACAGCCGGCAACTCTGCACGCAGTCCCTGCACCCGCGGCAGCGCCCGAGCGGACGCCCACAGCCCCTCCGCAGGCATCGGCTGAGGCAGCGCCGGTCCAGCAAGCTCCCGTAGTCCAGGCGCCGGCCGTCCAACAAGCCGCGGCGCAGCAGGCACCAGTTCAGCAAGCTCAGCAGCCACAACCTGTCGCCTACGCGCAGCCCGTTCAGCAGGTTCCGCAGCAGACTCAGGTCCTTCTCCGGCAGCCCGCGCTGGAGCCGCCGGCAGCCGAGAAGAAGATGTACCGGAAGACCAGCTTTTTCCAGTCCAAGGAGTCGGGCGCCAGGATGCGGTCCGCGTACATGGCGACCCGCCACCTGACCGGATCCAGGACGCTCTCGGACTTCATCCTCGCCGCCGTGGAGCGTGAGGTAGAAGCCCTGGAGCGCCAGTACAACGAAGGGAACCTGTTCACTGCAGACCCCGGCAGCGTGCCCCGCGGCCGGCCCCTGGAGAGCTAGTGGGAGTGTGGCGCTACCGGTCGTAATCGGAGCAGCACTTCCAATTCGCCGTGCATCTTCTGGACGGCTCGAGGTCCTCTGCGGTTTCGCCTCGGCCGCCGTACATGAACTCCGGGAGGAGCTGGTATGAACCCTGGTGTACCTCGCCCTCCTGCCCGGATTCCAGCAGAAGGTACGCGCACTGTTTTCCTGGCCCAACGGCTACGTCACCCACAGTCCCGCGCAGGTCGTCGTCGGCCGGCCGGAGTGACGGGCCGGCCGCCAGGTCAGACGCTACCTAGCCGCGGGCTGTCCGGATTCATCAGCGAATTCTTGCGGGAATAGGCGAAGAAGGCCAAGGGTGCGGTGCTCGATGAGCTGGTGGCCGTCACCGGCTGGTCAAGGGCCAATGCCCGTCGGGCGCAGTCCACGGCCCGTAAGCGTAAGGGGCCGGCGAAGGCTGTCGTGCGCAAGCCGCGGGGACGTACCTACGGCTACGACACGCTCAAGGTCCTGATCGAGGTGTGGCGGTTCGCCGGAATGCCATCGGGCAAGTACCTGGCCGCGACCATGGACCTGTGGCTGCCCAAGCTGGAGGCCTTCGGGGAACTGGACAAGGACAGGCTGACCCCTGAGGTGAGGGCGCAGCTGCTGAAGGTCTCCGGTGCCACGATCGACCGGCTGCTCAAGCCGACCAAGGACGCCGGCAGACCCAAGGGCCTGTCCGCGACCAGGGCCGGGCCCCTGCTGCGCAACTCGATTACGGTCCGCAAGGCCGGGGATGAACACGAACAGGCTCCCGGCTTCATCGAGGCGGACATGGTCGTCCACTGCGGCCCCACCCTGGCCGGGGAATTCGCAAGGACCCTGACCGCGACGGACGTGTTCACCGGCTGGACCGGGAACGTCGCGGGGCGTGAGACCAATGCTCGGGAAAGTCACGCTAACGGGTTGATGACCCTTGAGCGTCGGGTAACGACCGTCTACCGACACCTGGCCGCGAGGAACGAAACGCCGTGAAATCCACGTCGACAAGCCGTGTTGGGAAACAACGACGGAAAACCCTGGTGACAACAGAATCGACATGCTCAAGAACAAAATTGCCGCCAAATTAAGGAAGACCAATCACTAACGTGACTTTCCCGAGCGTTGGTCCTCAACCCCCGCGCCCGCCGGCGATGGGCTGGCGGGAACGCGTCGCTCTGCTCCAGGGTGTCCAGAGCGCTTGACCTATCCAATGTATCCATTGGATAGGTTGTAGCGTATGGATACATAAGATAGTTTGGATACATTGGATACCAGACCCAACGTATCCAATAGGGACATTAGTGCTATTAGCTCTAATGGATACGTTGGATCTATTGGACAGATTGGATACACACTTTGAGTGCCACAATCTACGCAGTAATCAATCAAAAGGGCGGGGTGGGTAAGACCACCGAGACCATTAACTTGGCTCGCGTGGCCAGCAATGACCTTCGCCGTACGCTTGTCATCGATGCCGACGCGCAGGGGAGCCTCACCGGCATCCTGGCGGCCGACGAAGTGGCCGCCGACCAACTCTCATTCGCGGACATCCTGGTGGGCGAGGACATCGCGGACGTCGAGGTTCAAGGTATCTGGCCGTCGCTAACCGTGATCCCGGGCAACCAAAACACGAACAAGGCAACGAAGCAGCTGCATACCGAGCACGGAAGGGAGTACAGGCTCCGTGAAGCCGTCGAAAAAGTCAGAGCGGATTACGACCTTATTCTCATTGATTGTGCCCCCAGCCTTGACCTCCACACTGTCAACGCCCTCACAGCCGCGGACCGCGCGATTGTCATGACGCAGCCGGGCAAGTTCTCTCTTGATGGACTGAGCCAGCTGCAGCAAAGCTTTGACAGCGTGCAGAAGTACTACAACCCACTGCTGACGGTCGCCGGCATCGTGGTTAACGGCGTACGGAACACCATCGGGCACCGGAACTGGGTCCGCGACCTCGAAGAAAGCACCCCCTGGCCCATGATTGGGCCATACGTTCCAATGAGGAGCCTCATCCAGGACGCGCAAGAGGCCGCTTACGGCCTGGACCAGTGGACGGTTGAAGCGAAATTGGCGCGCGAAACGTACGAGCTTTACGCCCGCCACTACGGTGCCCTGGAAAAAATCGATCTACTGCGACACCTCGAATTAGCGTTCCCCAAGCACGACTTCAGCAGCACGGAAGGGCTCTAGATCATGGCAACAAACCGACCCGCGCCTAAGCGCAGCAGCTTCGGTGCGACACACCCCATTGAGCACACGGAGGATGCTCCGGCAATTGCACAGCTCGCCCCGGCACCGCGGCCAGCCCTCGTGCCAGAGACAGGGGGGAGTGAGGCTGTCAGAGGCGAGACCGAGGCTCCCAGCGCCCGCCGCAAACCTGGGCCTGCCCCGTCCGGAAAGGTCAAGAAGAAGGCTGCCGTGTGGGCTGATGAGGAAGTGATCGAACGGATACGCGGGGCGTGGTTCCACACCCCAACAACGTCCGGGGAGAGGGAACTGTCTTTCTCCGACTTCCTACTTCAAGCAGCGCTTGCCCGCGCTTCCGAGCGGGAGAAGGCATACAACAAGGGCAAGGAGTTCCCACCCGCCCCCGCGGGAAGCATCGGCGTAGGACGCAAAGCCTAGGCCCGGTGTATCCATTAGCTCCTTTGTATCTAATGGATGTAATGGATATGGGGTTGGCAAGTAATGCGTAGCGAACCCGGCTAGCGTGGCCCCTGAACCATTCTGGGTAAGGGGACAGCCGATGGCAGGGCCACGCCCCTATTTTCAACCCTCACGGCGCGGCAGCGCCCCTGGGCCGCTGAAAATGACAGCAGGGCAGCGCCACCCAAAATAGGTCAAACGATGTGCAAAAATTGCCTCAAAACCCCGGAAAATAAGGGCAAAAGCCATTGTTTTTCATATGAAAAATAGAATTAAGGTAGAAAGTCACCCAGACGAACGCAACTCATTTGATACGAAACCAGGTGCTGAAAATGACTTCCTCAACCGCCGATTACACCATTTACACCAAGCCGGCCTGCCCGAACTGCGACAAGACGAAGGCCTACTTCGAGTCCAAGGGCATCACCTACCAGGCCGTGGACATCACCGAAGTACCCGCAGCACTGGAATACATCACCCAGGAACTCGGCTACTCCCAGGCCCCCGTCGTCGTGAACAACTCCGATGACGAAGACCACTGGGCCGGGCTCCGCCGCGACAAGCTGGTCCAGGCAGCCATGCGCCACAAGGCGGCCTGATGAACACGCCGCAGGACCGGTTCGCTCTCACGCCCCGCCGGTTCGACCCTGAACGGGACTGGTTCGGACTCGAAGCCAACCCTTCCAGAACCATCAACGTCCCCCTCATCGACCCCTACCTGGTGGAACCGGACCCCGCAGCCCCCTGGTACGACACTGAGCAAGACACCTCCGAAATCGACGCCACCACCCTCAACCACATCCTAAGGAAGGTCCACATCATGGCCGGCGAAACCACCATTACAGTGATCGGAAATCTAACTGCGGATCCCGAACTGAGATTTTCTCCCAGCGGATCCGCCGTCTCGAACTTCACCGTCGCTTCAACGCCGCGTACCTTTGACCGGGGGACTGTGGAATTAACGGTGTATCCGGCTCGACACGCCAGGCGGTGTGCCTGGCAGGAATGAGCTGGTTATGACGGTGACACTGGATGCCGTGAAGAGTGCGGACACCACTGCGAAACTGAACGAAACTTCCGAGGCTGAGGCCGCCCGTGAGCTGGTGAGGATGGCCCGGGAACGGGGATTGTCCCTGACCGGTCCTGGCGGGTTGCTCAAACAGCTGACCAAGACGGTCATCGAGACTGCGTTGGACGAGGAGCTCACGGAACACCTTGGCTATGAGAAACACGACGTGGCCGGGAAGCAGACCGGCAATGCCCGCAACGGGACCCGGTCCAAGACCGTGCTGACGGAGACCACCGGGCCGGTGGGCATCGACGTTCCGCGGGACCGCGACGGCACGTTCGAGCCGGTCATTGTCCCCAAGCGCCAGCGCCGCCTGACCGGGGTGGACGAGATGGTCCTCTCGCTCTACGCCAAAGGCCTGACGACCGGCGAGATCAGTGCGCACTTCGCCGAGATCTACGGGGCGTCCGTTTCCAAGGAGACCATCTCGCGGATCACGGACCGGGTGCTCGAGGAGATGAATGAGTGGCAGAACCGGCCGCTGGACGAGGTCTACGCGGCGATCTTCATTGATGCCATTGTGGTCAAGATCCGCGATGGTCAGGTGGCCAACCGGCCGATTTACGCTGCCATCGGCGTCACCCTGGACGGGGAGAAGGACATCCTGGGGCTGTGGGCCGGGACCGGCGGTGAAGGCGCCAAGTTCTGGATGAGCGTGCTGACCGACATCAAGAACCGTGGTGTGAAAGACAGCTTCTTCCTGGTCTGCGACGGACTCAAGGGCCTGCCGGAGGTGGTGGGCAATGTCTGGCCGCTGACGACGGTGCAGACGTGCATCATCCACCTGATCCGCAACACCTTCCGGCTGGCCTCGAAAAAGGACTGGGACGCGCTCAAACGGGACGTGAAACCGATCTACACGGCGCCGAATGCTGCGGCGGCCCGGACGGCGTTAGCGGAGCTCACGGAGCGGTGGGGCAAGAAGTATGGCGCGATCGTGCGGTTGTGGGAGAACGCGTGGGAGGAGTTCATCCCCTTCCTGGATTACGACGTGGAAATCCGGCGGGTGATCTGCTCGACCAACGCCATCGAATCGCTCAACGCCCGGTACCGGCGGGCGGTGAAGGCACGCGGTCATTTCCCGACCGAGCAGGCCGCGCTAAAGTGCCTGTATCTGGTCACCCGGTCACTCGATCCGACCGGTGCCGGCAGGACCCGATGGGCCGTGCGTTGGAAGCCCGCTTTGAACGCCTTCGCCATCACCTTCAGCGACCGATTCCCGGCAGCTGAAAACTACTAAAGGAAACCGCCGGATACACCGTTAATGAGATAGTCCCGGCTGGACGGCCCAGGAATCAACCTTTGTCCTTGACAACATCATTGAGATTCCTTTCGAATTGCGGGGGGTGACCGGGGGCCGCGGCGTAAGTAGACGGTGGCCCCGTCCGCCGGATCCATCGCCGCTACAGTCTCGGACTGTCCGTAGTGTGCTCCTGCCATCCGCTGTGGTGCCGGTTTGCAGAGCAGGGGAGGTGTGCCGGTGTGCCGCCGTGGGAACGGTGATACCGCCGGTCAACAATGTGGGCATTGCCACGGACCAAGCTCCTGGCAGGGCCGCCGACGCGGGCTGGCTGTGCCCGCTGCCCGCCGAGGCGCATCCTGTCCGTATATCTGCGGGTGCCGGATCGGGCCGGGATGCCGGCCGCGGTGGAGGGGCCCAGGTGCGCAACGTGGTCATCTTGTTCCTGTGCAGGCAGACGGCCGTCACCAGGTTGGCCTAAAGCTCGTAGCCGGTGGTGATATCGCGGACCAGCTCCTTGCCACTTGAGCCGATGTGCTGCGCCACAGCGAGGATCGGCGGAATGTAGTCCCCGGGGTGGGAGTACTCGGCTGCCAGGAATGTGTCCTAGCAGGCCAGCTCGCGCACGGCAACCCCGTTTGCTTGATTCGCCCACTCGGGCGACATCTGCTCCCCGATGCCGAACACGTTGTAGCCCTTGCCGTCCGTCGAAGGTGGATGAGGGCCTAGGCGCGGGCAGCCACAATGGGGGAGCGAATCGGCGATGAAATGGCCACAGAGGCGTTGTCGATGATGCGGTTGATCACCATTTCGGTTACGTCAGCCGTCACGGCTACCGGGTCGGCCGCAACGACTGTGATCTTGTGAGGCAGCTGTTCCTCGCTCGGCAGGTTGTCCTCGCTCTTGTAGACGCGGACGTGCTGTTTCTTAACCATGGTGGCTCCGTGTTAATTAGGTGTGTGTAGTCGAGCGGACTTCCCAAGCAGTGCGATGACGTCAGCTGAGCTGCGTACCCCTCGTCAGCCGTAACTGGTCAGGAGCGATGTGAGAGGTGGGACGGCGGCGTTAGCGTCGTGCGCCATCGAGAATTTCCCAGATGGCTCAATCCCATGAATTGGCTGCTTCCCCAGTTAGGCTTTCTGTCTTTATCGACCAGCGCAGCACGGATACCCTCCACAAAGTCCGGCGTGGGAACTCCCCCCGGGCGGATTCGAAGGTATGCATGCCCATACTGAGAATGACATCCCGCTGGAGGAGATCTATATCGTCATCGAAGGTGCCGGACGCATGCGTATCGATGACGAGACCTTCGACGTAGCTACGGGAGATTCGGTATTAGCCCGTGTTGGGACGACCCACGATTTGCGCAATACCGGCGACGGGCCGCTAAAAATACTGGTCGTCTGGGGAAAATCAGGGACAGCGGACTATTCGGATTTCGGCTCCGCCAAGCTGGCACAGGCTGCACGTGCACACGATGTTCCACAGGCTAAGCCTGCATAGCGCCTCCCTTCGATGTTCGTGACGCACGTGTCCGCAAAGTCGTCTGCGGACGTCACTCGTCTTAAAATGTGAGCCGAACGGGGTGGGGGCATCGAGGGCGAGCCATTGGGCGACGCGCCCGCCCATCGAGTGCCCGTAGACGTGCGCACACGTTACTCCCGCAGAGTCGAGAACGGCACAGGCGGCTCGGGCGAACGAGCACGTTTTGTACGCGCGTTCCTCCCCCTCGTCACTTGCCCCGGTTCCCCGATGATCGAACGTGATCACCCGGTGCCGGGCGCTGAATGCCGCAGGACCGCATCCCAGGCAGACGAATCCACACCCTGCCCGAAGACGAGCAGCAGAGGTTCACCGGCCTGATCTCGGAACAGGCCAGCGCCGCTCCATCCCGTATGGTCGCGGCGGGTTGCTTCGGCGGCGGTTCGGTGGAGCGGCGTGCGTGACGGCAGCGGACGCGGCCGCGGTGAGCCGCGTCAGGTCATGCGTCCCCAGGAATTGTGGATGTGACGATTGCCGCTGTCCAAATGTGGGGATACTCACTATAGTCAGATTGTCGACAATCGACCGTTAGTGTTTTGAGGGAGTAGAAACATGGGCAAGTTGGAGAGAATCTCGATGAAGGACCGTCTCGCGACGGAGCTTCGGCGCAAGATCCTGGCTGGCGATCTTTCTCCTCACTCTCGCGTCGTCGAACAGGATCTTGCCGATGAGTACGGGGTGAGCCGGGCGGTGGTGCGGGAAACGATGTTGGTCCTGGAGCTGCAGGGTCTCATCATTTCCACTCCGTATAAGGGTTCGGAAGTCGCTTCGATTTCGAGAACGGAAGTTGAGGGGCTGCTGTTGCCGCTTCGTGTTCACATCGAGCAGTTTGCCATCGCGGAGGGCCTTGCCCTTTTTGATGCGGACACGTTTGAAGACTTCGGACGTGTTCTCGTTGAAATGGAGCGGGCGATCTACAACAAGGACATCAACGCGTTCAACGAAGCTGACATGCGGTTCCACGCGATCATTGTCGACGGCTGCCCGACCGATTCCGCGCGAAGCATCTGGGATTCCATCCATCCACGGATCAGGATGCACTTCGCTATGCAAACCGGACGGACCGGCGCGCTCTCGGAATTCCTTGAGGATCACAAGCGCCTGGTGGATGTGTTCCGGACCGGAGACGTCGCGGCCAGCCGTGAGGCGATCGCGGCCCACATCATCGGGACGAACGAGCCCCACCTGGGTCTGCTCGATGAATCCGCGTAGTCACACCCCATACGTATCAAATCACTGCCAAAGGAGACATCGTGATTGAAACCCAGGCTGCCGTTGAGGCGCCAAGCAAGAACCAAAAGCACAGACCCACGGTTGACAGGGTGCTCGTCGTCGGGGCCGTGATCGTTGTGGGCATAGTCGTGGCAGCCCTGCTGCTGTGGCCCAACGAGGCCCAAGCCTCTGCAAATATCCTCTTCGACGGGTCCACGCGCATCTTCGGGGCCCCTGTGCAGGTACTGGGGCTGGGCTGCTTCCTCTTAGCTGTCCTGCTCGCCGTATCCAAGTTCGGGCGCATCAAACTCGGTGAAGGCAAGCCGGCCTATTCCACTTCCAGCTGGCTGTTCATGTTCATTTCCGCCGGCCTCGGATCCGCCACAATGTACTGGGCTTTCATGGAATGGGCTTATTACTATCAAACGCCCGGACTCAATATCACGCCTGAGTCCCGGGAAGCCCTGGACGTCAGCATGTCGTATGCCTTCTTCCATTGGGGTCCCATCCCGTGGGCAATGTATGTGGTCGCCGGAATCTCGATGGCCTATTACATCCACGTTCGGAAGGGCAAACGGCTCAGCTACGCCGGAAACGTCGAAGCAGTAATCCCGAAGGTGAAAGCTGCCGGCATTGGCGGACGCGTCATCGATCTTTTGTTCCTGTTCGGCACGTTCGGCGGGCTGATCCTGACGGTCACGGTCACGGTCAACACCGTCTCTGCCGGTGTGGCAGGACTGATGGGCATCCAAAACGCTTTTTGGCTCAAGGCCATCATCCTCACCCTATCCACCGTAGTCTTCGGACTCAGCTCCTTCATTGGCATCGACAAAGGATTGCAGAAGCTCGCCAAAACGGCCGTCCTGGCGGCGTTCGTCTTTGCCGCCGTGGTGTTCCTGATCGGTCCGTCTGAATTCATCGTGGCCAACGTCGTTAATGCGGCCGGCCTGGAGGCCCAGAACTTCCTCCACATGAGCCTGTTCACGGACCCCAACGGCGGGAGCTCTTTCTCGCGCGACTGGACTGTCTTCTATTGGCTCTACTGGATTTCCTACCTGCCCGGCGTCGCCATCTTCATCACCCGCGTTTCCAAGGGACGAACCATCCGGCAGACCGTTATCGGACTGATCGTTGGCGGATCCGCCGGCATCATGTTCTTCTTCGGCATTCTTTCCAGCTACGCCATGAACCAGATGAACCACGGAACCGTGAACGCCCCACAGGTACTGACCGATAGCGGCGGGGACAACGCCGTGGCCCAACTGCTCAACACCTTGCCCTTTGGCACCGTCTTTTCCGTCGTGTACTTCCTGATCATGCTGGTCTTTTTGGCCTCGCACATGGATGCGACGTCCTACACGGTGGCAGCCGTCAGCACCCAGAATCTCCCCAACGGCACGGACCCGTCACGAAGCCTTCGACTGTTCTGGGTCATTATGCTGGCGGCGGTGCCGATGGCAATGCTTGCCATCAACGCCAACCTGGGCACGTTGAAAACGGGGCTGACCCTGACAGCCATCCCGTTCCTCTTCCTGCTGGTCACCCAAATCTGGGGCCTCATCCGGTGGTTGAGACAGGATTCGGACCGCATCGACACGAAAACCGGCCTCATCCTCCCGACGAAGCCGGAACACGCAGCAGAGCCAGCACCCTCGGAAGGCACCCGCTGACCATGAAAATTATTGACGTCGAAGCGATCTGGCTTCGGATCCCTTCCTTCGGTGAACGGTGCGAGTGGGGCGAGGACGCCTTCCTGGTAAAGGTCCACACCGATACCGGCCTGATCGGCATCGGTGAATCCGATAGCGCCCCGGCCGTTCTCAAAGCCTTGATCGAGACGCCTTCCTCTCATTCCACAAGTCGAGGACTACGGGAAGTCCTGCTGGGGGAAAACCCCCTCGACATTGACCGGCTGTGGAACAAAATGTATGACGAGTCCTCCTACATGGGGCGGCGTGGCGCGGCCATTCATGCCATCAGCGCCATCGACATAGCCCTGTGGGACATAGCATCACAGCACTACGGCGTGCCGATCCACACGCTGCTCGGCGGCAAGGTCCGCGACGAGATAGCCGCCTACGGGACCTTCATTCCCAGGGACAACCCCGCCGACAACGCATCTCTGGTCGAGGGACTGCTGGAGACTGGGTTCTCCAGCCTGAAGTTGGGCGGAGGCCTGTTTGGCAACGATCCAAGCCATGACCACGAGGTCCTGCAGGTCGTCCGGGATACGGCAGGTGACAACATCGACCTTGCCATCGACCTGGTCTACCGGTGGAAGAACTACCGCTACGCCAAAACCCAATGCGACCAGATGGGCGAGTTTAACCTCAACTGGATCGAAGAACCACTCCCCAGCGATGACCACCTCGGGCTCCGGCGCCTGGCGGAATCATCGGAGAGCAGGATCTCCGGGGGTGAAGGACTGTCCACCGTGGCCGAATTCACCGAATTCATCCGCGAGTCACGACCGGACATCATCCAGCCGGACATCACCCGGTGCGGCGGCATCAGCGAGATTCGAAAGATCCACGACGTCGCCACACGCTACAGCACACAACTCGTCCCGCACGGATTCAGCACCGGCATCCTCATGGCAGCTACGGTGCAGTTCCTGGCCAGCATCCGGGACGGTGAACTCATTGAATTCTCACAAAGCACCAGCCCGCTCTCCCTTGACCTGGTCACCAATCCCATCGTCCTGACCAACGGCAAAGTCACCGTGCCGGACACGCCGGGCCTGGGCATCGAGCTGGACGAAGACCTCATTGCCAAGTACCGCGTTGAGATGACGTTAGGAGCCAGGCCATGACTAGCACGATCGACTCCGTCGACGTGTTCGTCCTGACAAACCCCGAAGCACGGTACCGGACCTCGGCACACTACGACGAGCTGCAGATCACCAACACCGTGGTGCGAATAAACGCCGGCGATACGTTCGGCGTCGGCGGGGCCATCTCATGGACCGAAGGTGGCGTCGATACGGCCTTGGGCAAGGCCATCGAACACGTGGGAAGCGTCCTCATCGGTCAAAACGCCCTGAACCGGGAACGACTCCACGGGCTGATGTCCAACAGGTGCGCATCCATGTTGCCGCTCTCGCTGGCACCGCTGGACATCGCCTTGTGGGATTTGGCCGGAAAAGCATTCGATGTCCCCCTCTACCAGCTCCTGGGGGGACACCGGGATACGATCCCGGCGTATGCCAGCACCCCCTTCTTCGACACCATCGAGGAATACCTGACCATGGTTGCCCAGTACCTCGACGAGGGGTACCAAGCAATCAAGTTCCACACCTGGTGCTACCCGGACAAGGACCTGGAGCTCGTCAACGCCGTCGCGGAAAAATTCGGCGGGCTGGATATCACCTGGATGCTGGACGTGGAAGGACGCTACAACAGGCACGACGCCCTGCGCGTCGGACGCCGGCTCCAAGAACTCGGATACACCTGGTTCGAGGCACCCTTGCCGGACAGCGACCTGGAAGGGTATCGCTGGCTGCGCAGCAAGCTGGACATCGAAATCATTCCCGCTGGCAACGAACTGGTGACCCTTGGCCTGATTCAGACCGGGATGTCCATGGGGAGCTGGGACCACGCACGGGTTGATGCAACACTCGCCGGTGGCATCACCGGAACCCGGCACATCATGTCAGCCGCTCGGGCTCATTCGATGAATGTCGAATTGCAGTCCTGGGGCTATACCCTCTCACAGGCAGCCAATCTGCACCTGATGCTCGCGTTCCCGAACTGCCGGTACTTCGAGCAGGCCATGCCGCAAAAGCCGATGGAATTCGCCGCATTGGACCCCATCCGCATTGATTCTGCCGGAGATGTGCGGGCATCAGACAAACCAGGACTCGGTGTCGACCTGGACTGGGACCTGATCGACAAGCACGCCCTGATCAAATACACCCTCAAATAGTGCTGCCCCGGCGTGCTAAAAAACGGGGTCCCTCCACACACTGGCGGGTCCCCGTTAAGCAGCCTGAATGGGCGCCCAGACGGCAGGGCTGGCCAACACGCCAGTGCCGGGTGCTGGAACGCGGCGGACTCGAACGATAAAGCCGTGGTCATCGGGCGAAGCAGGGTGGCATAGTGCCCGTCATCGCTGAAGGCGACGGGCCGCGCCATCGTTGTCAGTGTCCTGGAAGCGGACGGGAAGATGGCTGCGTCCGCTGAGGGAAATGATGCTTAGATCGAAGGTCCGGCTGATCGCTCGATCGTTTGTCCGAAGGGCACTTCGTGGCTCACGGTAACCGTGAATTTTGTGTCATCGTGCCGGGTAACGAGAATCCCGAATTGTTTGCCTTCTAGGGCCATCTCAAGGGCTTCATCGACCGCCGCATTGAGTTGGGCGTCAAGCTGCCCCGGCCCGTCGGTCATCACCTCAAGAACGAGTGGTGCTTGTGCTGTTGTCATTCGTTGACCTACTTTCAATGTCGGAACGTGTCCTGGTCCCGGGGGAGTTAGCCGGCGTAGGGGTTGTTGATGCCGATGTACTGGGTGTAGAGGTATTCCTCGATGCCCTCCAGGCCGCCTTCGCGGCCCAGACCGGACTGCTTGACCCCGCCGAACGGAGCGGCCGCGTTCGAGACCACACCGGCGTTCAGGCCCAGCATGCCGGTCTCGAGGCGTTCGCCCATCCGGATCCCCCGGTTCAGGTCCTTCGTGAAGACGTAGGCGACCAGGCCGTATTCGGTGTTGTTCGCGAGCCTGACGGCCTCATCCTCGGTGTCGAAGGTGATGATCGGGGCCACGGGGCCGAAGATTTCCTCTGACAGGATCCGGGTGCCCTCGGTGACGCCCTTGAGGAGGGTCGGCTGGTAGAAGTAGCCCGGGCCTTCGACGGCGGAGCCGCCGGTCACGGCCGTAGCGCCGGAGGCCACGGCGTCGGTGACGAGCTCGTGGACTTTGTCCCGGCTCTTCGCATCGATCAGCGGCCCTACCTTGGAGTCGGCCTCGGTGCCGCGGGCTGTGGTCATGCCGGCCATCTTCGCTGCGAACTTCTCCGCGAACTCGTCGGCGACGGACTCGTGGACGATGAACCGGTTGGCCGCGGTGCAGGCCTCGCCCATGTTCCGCAGCTTCGCCAGCATTGCCCCGGCGACGGCGGCATCGACGTCGGCGTCTTCGAACACGACGAACGGGGCGTTCCCACCCAGCTCCATCGAGGTCCGCAGCACGGTCTCAGAGGCATCCGCGAGCAGCCGGCGGCCGACCTCGGTGGAACCGGTGAAGGACAGCTTCCGGAGCCGGGAGTCCTTGATCAGCGGACCCGTCGTGGCACCGGCGGTGGACGTGGGGATCAGGTTCAGGACGCCGGCGGGCAGGCCGGCTTCCATCATGACGGCGGCGAACAGCTGTGAGGTCAGCGGGGTCAGGTTCGCGGACTTGAGCACCATCGTGCAGCCGGCGGCGACCGCCGGGGCGATTTTGCGGGTGGCCATCGCCAGGGGGAAGTTCCACGGCGTGATCAGCAGGCAGGGGCCCACCGGCTTCTTGGTCACCAGCAGCCGGGACTTCCCGTCGGGGGAGACGGAGTAGCGTCCGAACGCGCGGACGGCTTCCTCGGAGAACCAGCGCAGGAACTCCGCCCCGTAGGTGACCTCGCCGCGGGCCTCGGCCAGCGGCTTGCCCATCTCCAGGGTCATCAGCAGGGCGAAGTCCTCGGCGCGCTCGGTCACCAGCTCGAAGGCCCGGCGCAGGATCTCGCCGCGCTCACGGGCCGGGACTTTCGCCCAGGACTCCTGTGCTGCGGCGGCGGCGTCCAGGGCAGCGGCGCCGTCCTCGGGGCCGGCGTCGGCGATGCTCAGCAGCACCTTGCCCGTCGCCGGGTCCTCGATGTCGAAGGTCTTCCCGGACGCGGCCGGACGCCAATGGCCGTTGATCAGCAGGCCGGTCGGAACAGAGGCCAGCAGGGCTTTTTCTTCGTCAGGGGTGACGGGCATTCATTTTTCCATTCGTTCAGATGAATCCGGGGGACAGCTTGTGGATTTTCCTAGTAGGCCTTGACGCGTTGTTCGACGATGAGGTGGATGAGGGCGAAGACCTTGTCCTCATCGATGGCCTGCAGCGCCGCCGTGATGGCTGCAGGGACGTCCTGGTCGTTGTCGACTTTGATGCCGTAGCCGCCGAAGGCCCGGGCCATCAGGGCGAAGTCCGGGTTCTTGAGCTGGGTGCCGGAGACTCTGTCCGGGTAGTGGCGTTCCTGGTGGGTGCGGATGGTCCCGTATTCCTGGTTGTCCATGACGATCACCAGCGGGGTTGCGCCGTATTGGGCGGCGGTGGCGAGTTCCTGGCCGTTCATGAGGAATTCGCCGTCTCCGGCGATGGTGACCACGCGGCGGCCCGGGTAGGCCAGCGATGCTGCGATTGCGGAGGGGATGGAGTAGCCCATGGATCCGTTGCGGGCGCTGATCATCGAGGCGTAGCCCCGGGTGGGGAAGTACCGGTGGGCCCAGTTGGTGTGTTCGCCGGCGCCGAAGGTGACCATCGCGTCGTGGGGCAGGGTGGGTACGAGGTTGGCCATCAGGGTGTCCATCCGGGCCTGGCCGTCACCGGGGCCGGCCGGCGGGAGTGCGGCGAAGGATTCCTGTTCGGCACGCATTCGGGCGGTCCAGGCCTTCCATTCGGGCTTGACCTCGGGTTCGATCCTGGCCAGGTCCCGGATGAACCCGTCGGGTTTGGCGACGATCTGGCGTGAGACGGGTCCGGAGCGTCCGCGGAGGGAGGGGTCCATGGTGACGAGGAAGTTGGTTTTGTTCCAGTCCTGGCGGCAGAGGAACCCGTCGGTGATGACGTCGCCGGGGACGGTGCCGACGAAGACCAACAGGTCGGTCTCCTCCAACAGATCGTAGGTGGGCCGGGGCCGGCCGTAGCCGATCGGTCCGACATAGGAGGGGGAATCGAACGGGACGGTGCCTTCGGTGCGCCACTCGGCCGCGGCCGGGATGTGGTGTTGTTCCAGCCACCTGGTCAGCTGTTTAGCACCTTTCTGGGTCCAGTCGTTCCCTCCGGTCACGAACAAGGGCTTGGTCGAGGCGGCCAGAGCCGCGACGAGTGTTTCGGTGTCCGCGTTGGTCATTCCGCCGGTGGCGACGGGGATGGGCGGGTGCAGTTCCGGGGCGATCTGTTCGAGGATGACGTCTTCGGGGAGCCCGATGACGACCGGTCCGGGGCGTCCGCTCATCGCGGCGAAGAAGGCTTCTGCCACGATTTCTGAGGCGCGTTCGGCGTGGTCGAGGACCATGACGCGTTTGGCGCCGGTGTCGAACCAGGCCTTGATGTCGAATTCCTGGAAGGCTTCCCGGTCCCGGTGGGCGAAGGGTATGAGGCCGACGAAGAGCACCATGGGGGTGGAGTCCTGCCAAGCCGTGTGCAGCCCGACGTGGGCGTTTGCTGCGCCGGGTCCCCGGGTCACCATGGCGACACCTGGCAGCTGGTTCATCTTTCCGTCGGCTTCTGCCATGTAGCTGGCGCCGCCCTCGTGACGGCAGACGATGGTCTCGATCGGAGAGGTGTGCAGCCCGTCCAGGACATCGAGATAGCTCTCTCCGGGTACCACATGGGCGCGCCGGACCCCGTGGGCGAGAAGGGAATCGACAATGACGTGACCTGCGGACTTCCGCGCGCGGGCGCCCCCGGAAACAGGGACGGACTGTGGTGCGATGGCGGTCTGGGTCATCGTCCGCCCGCTTCCGGGTCGAGGGGCCCGGCCGCCGTGTCCTGATGGCTGCCCGCCCAGCGAGCGTGGCCGGCTGTCGGATGATCGGTGTTGCCGGATAACTTCATTGTTGTTTCCTTGTCTGCGTCTTGCGGGCTTGTCGGGCGGCTGCGGGGCGGTGGGGGACTTTATGGCCGGTGGATGGACCGGGAACCCTGCTGGCTGGCTTTCTTTCGGACACGGATGCGGTGGAGCCGCCGGACGCCGCGGCGGGAGCCCTCATCCCCGAAGGGACGGGTGCTCCCGCTGCGGTGGGTGGGTAGCGGTGTCAGGCGTGGAGGGCGGCTGCTTCTTCGAGGTTCTGGCCTTTGGTTTCGGGGGCCATGAAGTAGCTGGCTGCGGCTCCGAGGAGGGCGATGCCGGCGGCGATCCACATGGTGCCGGAGAGTCCGAGGTGGGTCAGGGCCAGCGGGGTGGCGAAGGTGCCGATGGCGGCGCCGATGCGGCTGGTGCCGGTGCACAGTCCGACGGCGGTGGCCCGGACTTTGGTGGGGAAGAGTTCGTTGGGGTAGATCCATTCCAGGATCGAGGGGCCGCCGTTGAAGATGGCGTAGAAGGCGAAGGCCAGTGCGATCAGGCCCAGGGGCGCGGTCGGGAAGAGCGCCAGGAACAGCAGCCCGACGCCGGAGAGGATGAAGCCCCAGATCAGGACGGGCCGGCGGCCGAGCTTGTCCACGACGAGGAGGGCGACGACGTTGCCGACGAGGAAGAAGAGGTTGATCAGGCCGTAGCCGATGTTGGCTTCGTCGCCGGACTGGAGGTTGAACAGGGCCAGGATCTGGGGTCCGAAGGCGTAGATGGAGAACAGGGTGACGATGGTGCAGGTCCAGAAGATGGAGATGAAGATGACCCGGTGCAGGTAGCCGCCGGTCAGGACCAGTTTGAAGGCCTGGGCGCTGCTGAGTTTGGCCGCGTTGGGGTCGTGGGCGGTGATGCCGTCCAGGGTGGCGCCTTCGCCGATGGTTTTCTTCAGGATGTCCAGGGCCTCCTGGTGGCGGCCTTTGCCGACGAGCCAGTGGGGGGATTCGGGGATGGTGGCCCGGGCGATGAGGATCAGGACGGCGGGCACGGCGGAGGAGAGCAGCATCCAGCGCCATCCGTCTTCGAAGGAGAGGAGCCAGTAGCCGACGAAGGCGGCGACGGTGGCGCCGACGAACCACATGGCGTTCAGCCCGCCGAGGAGCCGGGCACGCCAGGTGGCGGGGACGAATTCGGCGACCAGGGCGGTCGCGATGGGGTAGTCGGCTCCGACGGCGATGCCGATGAGCAGCCGCAGGACGAACAGCTGCCAGGGTTCCTGGACGAAGAACTGGGCGATGGAGAACACGATGATGGCCATGAGGTCGATCGTGTACATGAGCTTGCGCCCGATTTTGTCGGTGATGTTGCCGAAAACGAGCCCGCCGAGGAAGACACCGATCAGGGCGGAGGCGCCGATGAGACCGTTCCACCAGTCATTCATCTGCCAGGCCGGGATGACCTGGACCAGGGCGATGCCGATGATGGCCAGGATGTATCCGTCCAGGAACGGGCCCCCTGAGCTGAAGAGGGTGAGGCGTTTGTGGAAGGAGTTCAGCGGCGCTGAATCGATGGTCATTTGAGACGCAGGTGCTGCGTGGGAAAGCATGGTGGTTCCGATCTGGGAAGAGGGAAAGCGACGTTGGTAACCCAACAGATCCGTGGCCGTGGTCCGGTCAGGCTGTTACGGCTGCGACCGCATCGATCTCGATGCGTTTTTCGCCTCTGAACCGGGCCACCTCTACGGTGGTCCTGGGAGGCAGGGGGTGGCCGCTGAGCCTGGTGAGGTAAGCGGCGTTGTAGTCATCAAACTCGTCAAGGTCGGCCAGGAAGACCGTGAGCTTGAGCAGGTGGGACAGGCTGGACCCTGCTTCTGTGAGAGCGGCTTCGAGGTTGTCGAACGCCTGGGTCACCTGGCCTGCGATGTCGGCCGGGACGGTGCCGTCTGCCCGGGCCGGTATCTGCCCGCACAGGTAGATGATGCCGCCGGTTGCTGCGGAGGCGGAGTAGGGACGCGGTTTACCGTCGGTGAACTGGGTCCGGGCGATCGCGCTCATGCGTCCGGCACCAGGTACTTCCGGGACAGCCGGTACATGCTCTGCCATTGTTTCTCCCGCACTTTCAGCGCTTTGGGCGCGATGTTGGTTGTTTCCGGATCTGTGTTGACCGGTTCGGGCAGGACCATGACGACGGTGCTGTCCGCGTTGGTTTGGGGCAGGAGGGCCGTGACTGCCTCCGACGCCAGGGTCCGGGTGGCCGAAAGCACCCCGTCCTGGACGGTGAGGTAGTCTGTGGCGTCTCCGTCATCCGGTGCCGTCCCGGCATGGGCCGTGGCGATGACGATCCGGCGGCGCAGGGAAGCGGTATGCCTGAGCAGCAGGTCGTTCCAGAGAAGTCCCGGGATGCGGGGGGCCGGTGTGCGGGTCACGGATATCTCGCCGTCTTGGGTGTCGCTTGCGAGGTCGAGGAGTTGGAGGGCGGTCCGCAGGGGCGGCTGTCCGGCGGAGTCAAGCTCGCGCAGGGTGCCTCCCGCCCAGGACGCGTCCCTGGCGGCTGCCGGCCGGAGGGGTGTCGTCCAGTCCGCGTCCAGGAGTTGTTCGAGGAGGCGGAGGCCGGCGTGTTCTTCGGCTTCGGCGCGGAGGACTGCGAGGGCTCCTTCCTGGGCTTCGAGGGGGTCGGCGCCGGCGGCGCAGAGGGCACGGAAGGCCGCTTCTTTGATTTCGCGGGGCTGGACGTCGATGGTGCGGTCCGTCAGCTGGCGATCGGGGGCGTCTCCGGTGGTGGTGTCAGACATGCGCGTGTTCCTTTGTGGTGTCCATGACGTGGGTGAACAGCCGGGCCCAGTTGCCGCCCATTACGGCGGCGATGGTGTGGTCCGTGAGGCCTGCGGCTGCGAGGCCGTCGGTGAGCCGGGGGAAGTCCTGGGGGCCGGTGAACCAGTCCGGCCACAGGGGCCAGGTGGGAGTGTTCTGTGGGTCGGTGGGTTGCCAGCGGCCGTTGCGGAGCCAGCCGACGAATTCCTGGTCCCAGCCGCGGGTGCAGTCGCTGCCGATACCGACGCTGCCAGGACCATACTGGTCCACCATGCGCGCCACCATGGTGCAGAAGCTTTCGATGGTGACGTGTTCACCGCCGCTGACGGTGGGGTAGACGCAGCAGCCGATGACGCCGCCGCGGTCCACGAGGGGCTGGATGACGTCGTGGGGTTTGTTCCGCGGGGTGTCAAAGAACCAGAGCGGGTTGGAGTGGGTGACGGAGACCGGCACCGAGGACGCTTCGATGGCGTCGCGGCTGGTCCGGTATCCGACGTGGGAGAGGTCGATGAGCATGCCGACCCGGTTCATCTCTTCCACTATCACCCGCCCGTAGCGGGTCAGGCCGGCATCGTCGGCTTCGAAGCAGCCGCTGCCGATCAGATTCTGGTTGTTGTAGGTCAGCTGGGCGATCCGGACGCCGAGCCGGTGGAAGAGCTCAACGTAACGGTAGTCGTCTTCAAACGGGCTGCCGTTCTGGAACCCCAGGAACACGGCGATCCTGTTTTGCTGCTTCGCGGCGTCGATGTCTGCCCCGGTGGCGGCGAGGAACACCAGGTCCGGGTTGTGGTTGACGAGGTCCAGCCACTGACCGACGGACCGGAGGGTGTCCGCGGCGTTTTCCCAGACAGCGCAGGTCGCGTTGACCGCGCTGACGCCGCCGGTACGCAGTTCCTCCAGGACGGGGCGGCTCCAGTTGCTGATCTGCAGCCCGTCCACGACGGTCAGCTGCTCGTGCAGGCTCATTGTTCCGGCCCCTTCGGCGCCGTCGGGAAGAGCCAGTCGTCCTCGTCCGTCCCGTGGTTGATATCCACCGCGCGGGGGGCCCCGCTGAACAACGTCACGCGCAGCCAGTCCGTGGACTGTGGACTGAAGTTGTTCATCCCGTAACTGGCCAGCTGGAAGCGCTGGGTACTCAGGGGCAGGAACTCGGTGTCGATGAGGTTGTCCTGCAGCTCCCCGTAGAGGTAAGGCCGGGTCTGCTGGACCCGGGCCGCGGCGAAGCGGTGGCCGGGGTGTGCCAGGAGGAAGTCCGCGATGCTGCGGTGGGCCGGGAACCGCTCGAGGTCCGTGGCGAGGGCGTTGATGCGGCGGGCGATGTCTGTGCAGTGCTCGGCCGCGCCCGCGGCCCGGGCCGTGCGCAGTGCACGGCGGGGTTCTTCGTTGGCTGCGGAGGAGAACCAGTAATAGCCCGTCCGCTCCGGATCGGTGAAGTCGTAGCCGCGGGCCCAGGCGTAGTTGGTCTCCAGTAACTGCTTCAGTTCCCAGCAGCGCATGGCCGCGTCGAACGGCGCGGCGCCGTCAACTCTGAGCAGGGACTCGGCGTCCTCGTCGAAGTCGGTACGGAGTTCGATGACGATGGAGGCAAAGATCCCCCGGGCCTCCGGGCTGAGGCTGGCTGCCCTGTCGTGGAGGCGTGCCAGGACCGGCGCGGGTTCCGTCGCGGAGGCCGTGTGGGTCTGCAGCTCGCTCAGGAGTTGCTGCAGCTGGGGCCGGATCGCGTCGGTGGGCAGGAACGGGGCGGTGTGGAGGGCGTGTTTTTCTTCAAGGTGGCGGTCAGCCTTGACGAGGAGTTCCGCGACGCGGGAAAGGTCCGGGTGCCCGGGGGCGTAGTCCCGGCCGAGGCCGGCGGCGAGGGGAGTTTCCCGCAGCCGGCACCAGGCGTCCAGGTAGTCCGGGTGGTTGATCACGAACGGGACCATGCCCAGCCCGGTGGCGTTGCCCAGTCCCAGGTATTTGCCCCACTCCGGGTCCAGGGGGACCGCGGTGGTGCCGGCCGCCGTGGCTTTTGCGCGGGCGACGTGTTCCACCATGTCCATGCTCAGTTCACGCAGCAGCCAGGCGGTGAGCATCTGGGACCGGTAGGGGACGGCAAGCGGGTGGTCCGCGGGGATATCCGCGAATTCCTTGAGCCCGAATTTTCCGTTGCCGTAGAACGCGGTGCTGCGGATCAGGTACGGGCTGGGGCCGATGAAGTCGACGTCGGGCTGGACCCCGGAGGCCAAACAGCCGCTGACGTAGTCAAAGAAGCGTGCGCTGCGGTTCGCCCGGGTCAGGATGATGGTGTCCGGGTCGACACGGCCGCGTTCCTGGACGGGGACATTGAGCCGCAGTTCGGCTTCGCGCTCCGGTGTGAGGTCTCCTTCGATGAGTGCCGCGGTAACGTCCCAGGCATCGGCGATGACCCGGTCGGTGCGTTCGCTTTCCTCCAGGGTGCGGCAGAAAGCGATGAAAGTCAGCTGCCGGCCTTCGGCGTCGACGGTGTAGACGGCAGTGCCCCGGGCATCGGCGTCCAGATCCAGGCGGGTCCTGGACACGGCCCATCCCTGGGCCGCGGCGCGGCGGAGCATGGTGCGGGCAAAGCTGTGCCGGGTGGCCCAGGCGCCGTTCATGTCGGTACCAGAGAGCACTTCCTCCGGGGTCCGGAGCCCGTGTGCGGTTCGTTCGTCCTGAAGTGTCATGATCATGCCTTCGCTGGTGCCAGACGGAGATATGCGGTCTTTTCGTGGGTAAAGAAGGCCGCGGCGACGGTACTGTTCTGTTCCCGGGGGCCGGCAAAGGTTGAATCCTTCATCCCGCCGAACGGGGCGTGCAGTTCGGACCCGGTCGAGGGAGCGTTGACCTTCACGAGGCCGGCGTCCAGGTAGGTCACGCACTGCCGGGCGGCGCGCTCGTCGCTGGTGAACACCGCGGCCGTGAGGCCGAAGTCGGTGTTGTTCGCCAACGCGATGGCTTCCTCCAGGGTGGCTGCGCGGAGAATGGTGACCACGGGCCCGAAGACCTCTTCGCGGCAGATTGTCATCGATGCAGGCCCGGTCAGTACGGTCGGCCGGACGTAGTATCCCTCCGCGGCGGGCGCGGGGGCCTGGGCAAGAATTTCCCCGCCTTCGGTGATGGCCGTCTCGATCGCTGCGGTGATTTCATCGCGGGCGGAGGCGGAAACCACGGGGCCGATCTGCACCGACGGGTCGGTGCCGGGGCCCAGGACAAGGGCTGCGACCTTCTCCTTTACCTTGGCCAGGAACGCCTCGTGGCCGTCGCCGACCAGAATGATCCGGCGGGTGGCCGTGCACTTCTGGCCGGTGGAACCCATCGCGGCGTTGACGGCGCTGGACGCGGCCAGTTCGACGTCGGCGTCGGGCAGGACGAGGGTCGCGTTGTGTCCGCCGAGTTCCATCTGCAGTTTCGCGCCCCGTCCACAGACAATCCCGCGGATGTGGTGGCCCACCGGAACGGATCCGGTAAACGTCACGCCCGCCACGGACGGATGGGAAACGAGTTCAGAGCCCAGCGGACCCGGGCCAAGGAGCAGGTTCGCGACGCCGGCCGGAACACCGGCCGCGGCCAGGATGTCCATCAGCAGGACCGATACTCCGGGGGTGTTGCTGGCGGACTTCCAGACCACCGTGTTGCCATGCAGCAGTGCAGGGGCGATTTTCCAGGCGGGGATCTGCAGCGGGAAGTTCCACGGGGTGATCACACCGACGATGCCCAGCGGGCGCCGGACGGTGAGGATCCGCTCCTCGGGGTGGCTGGAAGGGTATTCGGTGCCGACAGGGTTCCTGGCAGAGCCCGCGTGGTAGTCGAACGTGTCGGCGGAGGCGTCGACTTCCAGCCGGGACTCCGCCAGGGTCTTGCCGTGCTCGGCCGTCATGACGCGGGCTATCTCCTCGGCCCGTTCCCGGATCAGTGCCGCCGCCGCCGACAGAATCCGGCCCCGGGCCAGAATCCCCAGCCTGTCCCATGCCGGAGCGGCGTCAGTGGCCGACTGGATCGCCCGGGACAGCTCCGCGGAGCCGGCCTGGTGATACGTTGTGACCGCTTCCTCCGGTGCCGACGGGTTGAACCGGGACGTCGTGTTCCCGGTTCCTTCAACCCAACTGCCGTTGATGAAGCTGCTGACGGGCTTGGTCATGACGGGCATTCTCGAACCTCTTAGTGTTTGTTGATCTGTGACTGTCCTCACGATCAACGGTAGACCGGCAAAGCCATCTGCTGAAGTATCTATTTGACGAGAATCAATATGCGTTTAGTCTTGTTCTCATGAACCTTCGTCGCCTGGAGCTTTTCGTCGCAGTGGCTGAAGAACTGCACTTTAACCGTGCCGCCGAGCGGCTGCACATGGCCCAGCCACCACTGAGCCAGCAGATCCGCAAACTCGAGGAGGAATGCAAGACCCAGCTGTTCGTGCGCAACTCCCGCAACGTGCAGCTCACCGCCGACGGACAACTGCTCCTGGCGCACGCACGCAAAGTCCTCAGCCAGTACGGGGCCATGACCGCGGCCCTCCGGCAGGCCCGCGACGGCGAAATCGGCAAGCTCCGTCTCGGTTTCGTCTCCTCGGCAGCCATTTCGGCTCTTCCACCAGTGGTGCGGGAACTCCGGTCCCAATGGCCCGGCATCGACCTCGAACTTCGCGAGGAAACCACCGACGCCCAGATCGACCTCATCACCGCCGGCGCCCTGGATGCCGGAATCGCCCGGGAAGTCCGGACCGTGCCGGGCCTGGGCACCACGCTGCTGCAAAACGAGCGCCTCGTCGTGGCCGTCCCGACAGACCACCCTCTGGCGGCCCGGACCTCGGTCGGGCTTGGCGAACTGAAGGGGGAGAGGTTCATTGCCTTCCCGCGGGACCGGATCTCCCGGCTTTTCGACCACATCGCCGCACTGCTTCACGCCGCCGACGTCGACTTCGACCTCGCCCAGCAAGCCGTCCAGTTCCCCACCATCCTCGGGCTGGTCGCCGCCCACCTCGGCATCGCGGTCGTCCCCGAATCCCTCCGCGCCTTCGCCATCCCCGGCCTTGCCTACCTCGACATCCAGGACACCAGCGCCATCTCCCGCGTCAGCCTGATCTACAGCAACGACATGACTGACTCAGCCCTGGTCGCCAAAGTCAGGGACGCCTGCCGGCAAACCATGGGAGAGCCGGGGTCCGGCTAGCAGAACGCTGGTTAGAGGAACTGCTAGAACTTCCCGGTGACCACGCGATCAGACGATCCCGGCCAGGCGGGTGATTACTCGAAGTTCCTGAAAGAGGCGTTGACGGTGGCCAGGGTTGGCGGCGGCGAAGGCCCGTTCCCTTCCAGGCCGGGCCTTGGCCGATAAAGCGTGCTTAACCCGGGCGAACAGGGAAATTCTTCGTCGGCGCGGAATCCAGGCAATCGTTGACGAGCGATCCGGACAGGAAGCCAACCGTGGGCGACGAGGCAGCAAGGCGGCACGCCCGTCGGTCTGGACAAGGATGGCTACGCACGCCGGGGAGGAACTGGAAGCCCGGCAGAAAGGTGTGCACCATTGGGGATTCCCATACGGAACGGAATGGACGTGCAGACTACTACTGAAAATGACAATTTGAGGAACGTGAGGACGGCTGCGTTTCGTCCTGTCAAAGGATCCCTTGCTGAGATCGCCAATGGGCGAATGTCGTGACTCGAGCGGACCGCAGACGACTGCTGACGGTGGTTCAGGCTGGCGCAGGCGGCTTCCGAAGAAAATGCAGTTAGTGCACAGGACTGTTGACATCGGTGTGACAGAATCGGCTCCCGGATGATCAACCATCAGGACCATGAGATTATCCTTCTATTGCAGCTATTGCAGCTATTGCAGCTATTGCAGCTATTGCAGCTATTGCAGCTATTGCAGCTATTGCAGCTATTGCAGCTATTGCAGCTATTGCAGCTATTGCAGCTATTGCAGAAAGTCCAGGTCTGCTCCTTGCGACGCTTGGAGAACACTGGTCGCATGGAGCCGTTGCCAGCCGCGTTCGGGGAGTGGCCGGGAAGTAAAATCGGCCTTTCGTCGGTCGAGTTCCGCCTGCTCAACCAAAAGGTCCACTACACGGTTGGGCACGTCGAGGCGGATCTTGTCCCCGTCGCGTATGAGTGCTAGCGGACCACCCGCAGCTGCCTCCGGGGCGCAGTGCAAGACAATAGTTCCGTAGGCTGTTCCACTCATGCGCCCGTCGGAGATCCTTACCATGTCCCTGACGCCTTCCCTGGCGAGGTATTGAGGAATCGGAATCGCCCCGGCTTCGGGCATCCCGGCACCGACGGGACCGATATTGCGCAGGACCAAGACGTGGTCCGCGGTCAGGCCCAATGTCTCGTCATCGAGCCGTTCGGCCAGGTCTTGGAGGGAGTCGAATACGCAAGCTGTTCCTTCGTGGACTAGGAGATGCTTTGACGCGGCGGCCGCCTTGATGACGGCGCCTCCAGGAGCTAGGGACCCGGTCAGGGTAACCAGCGAACCTGTCGGTCCCAGCGGATGACTGAGGGTGCGGATGGTCTCTTGCCATATTTGGGGTGGTGATTGGTCCTGCAGGGATTCGCGCATGCTTTCACCGGTGATGGTCAGGGCGTTCAGGTCAAGCAGGGGTTCCAGGGTTTTGAGGAGGGCCGGTACTCCGCCGTCGCGGTGCATGTCCGGCAGGTAATTGCTGCCAGCAGGCTTGCAGTCGGTCAGGTGCGGGACCTGGGAGAAGATGTTGTGGAACTCATCTAGGTCGATCCGGATATTCAGGCGCCGGGCGATGGCTGTCAGGTGGATGATGGCGTTGGTGGATCCGGCGATTGCTGCGAGCACTGTGATTGCGTTGTGGAATGCCCCTGCCGTCATCACGTGCGAGGGCCGCCGGTCAGCTGCTCCGATTTCCACGGCCCGCCGACCGGTTTGAACCGCCAGTCTCAACCGTTGCGAAGACACAGCGGGAGCTGTGCCGGCGAAAGGGAGCGACATGCCCAGGGCCTCCGCCAAGCAGGCCATCGTGGAGGCCGTGCCCATCACCATGCAGGTACCTGCGGTCGGGGCGAGTTCCTGGTTCACTTCCACCACGGACGCCTCGTCGATTTGTCCGCCCCGGTAATCCGTCCAGATCCGCCGACAGTCGGTGCATGCGCCGAGGCGTTCTCCTTTGTACGATCCAACGGACATGGGGCCCACCACCAGGGCGATGGCCGGGACATCTGCGCTGGCGGCGGCCATCAGTTCGGCCGGCACCGTCTTGTCGCATCCGCCCAGCAGAACTACCGAGTCCATGGGCTGGGCGCGGATTTGTTCTTCCAATTCCATAGCCATGAGGTTTCGAAAGAGCATGGTGGTTGGGCTGGTCAGTATTTCGCCCAGGGACATGACAGGGAACACGAATGGCAGGCCCCCGGCTTCGAGGACGCCGCGTTTGACGTGTTCAATCAGCTGGGGCATGTCCCGGTGGCAGGTTGTGTAATCAGACGCGGTGTTGACGATGCCGACAATGGGGCGGCTCAGGTCCTCGGTATCGAGCCCGGCTGAGGAAAGGAAGGCACGGCGCAGGAACCGGCTGAAGCCGGGGTCACCGTAGTTCGTCAGTTTACGGTCCACGCCTTCGGCGTTGTCATTGACTTTCACTGGCTGCGCCTTTGTCTGTTCACTCATGGTGGGTAGAAAAGCCCCGCTTAGCGGCCACGCCGGTAAGTGATAGCCGGCGGGGCGGCGGTCATATCAGAGGGTGGCGTGTGTTTTTTCGGCCGTCTCTGTCACGCCGTCGAGTTGGCGGTTCAGGTGCCAGGGGTTGTCGTCCTGAAGCGGTGCCGGAAGCAGTTCTTGGGGCAGGTTCTGGTACGCGACCGGCCGCAAGAAGCGGTTGATCGCCAGAGTACCGACGGAGGTGGTTTTCGTGTCCGACGTTGCCGGGAACGGGCCGCCGTGAACCATGGCGTGGCCCACTTCGACGCCGGTGGGCCAGCCGTTGACGATGATGCGCCCCACCTTCTGTTCGAGTGCGGGAAGCAGCTGCGCCGCCATTGGGTGGTCCTCGTCGGTGAGCTGCAGGGAAGCGGTGAGCTGGCCTTCGAGCCGGTTGGTTGCCTCGACCAGTTCCGCGACGTTCGAGTAGCGGATCACCAGGGACGCGGCACCGAAGATCTCGGCGTGAAGCACTTGGTTGCCGACAAAGTCCGCGATCTCGGTCCCAAAGATGGTGGGGGCCGGCGCGTTTTCGGTGGGACCGGCCTTGCCCTGGCCGACGACGGTTACGTTCTCGGCGGAACCGAGCGCTGTGGCGCCGGCGTTCCAGGACGCGGCGATGCCTCCGGTCAGCATGGTCTGGCCAGCGCAGGCGGAGACTGCACTTCCGACTGCGGCAGCGAGTTTGTCCCCTGCCTCACCGGCCGGGGCGAAGAGCAGGCCGGGAGAGGTGCAGAGCTGTCCGGAGCTGCCGGTGACTGCGGCGACGTACTGCTGCGCCAGTGCGTCCACGTTGCCTTTGAGGGCGCCGGGGAAGACGAAGACCGGGTTGAGTGAGGACATTTCCGCATAAACCGGGATGGGCTCGGGCCGGCCCGCCGCCGTGCGCATCAGCGCGATCCCGGCTGCCTGGGAGCCGGTGAAGCCCACGGCTTTGATGGCCGGGTCAGCGACGAGGGCCTGACCGATGCTGGCCCCTGGTCCGTAGACGAGGGAGAAGACGCCGGGGTGCAGTCCTGTGTCCCGGGCGGCTTTGGCGATGGCCTGGCCAACGAGCTCTCCGGTGCCGGGGTGGGCGTTGTGGGCTTTGAAAACGACGGGGCAGCCGGCTGCGAGGGCCGATGCGGTGTCTCCTCCGGCCGTAGAGAAAGCAAGGGGAAAGTTGCTGGCACCGAACACGGCGACCGGTCCGAGGGGAATCTGGCGCTGGCGGATGTCGGCCCGGGCCATTGGCGTGCGCTCCGGCAACGCGCGGTCTATGCGGACGCCGCGGAAATCGCCTTGGCGGACCACGGCAGCGAAGAGGCGCAGCTGCCCCGTGGTGCGGGCTCGCTCTCCCTGCAGGCGGGCCGCGGGCAGGCCGGTCTCTTGGCCCGCGCGGATGATCAGTTCCTCTCCGATGGACTCGATGTTCCCGGCGATGGCTTCCAGGAATCCGGCATGTGTCTCGGGATCAAGGGTGCTCAAGGACGGGTAGGCCTCAGCTGCGGCGGCGGTTGCTGCTTTCAGCTGCTCCTCGGTGAGCAGCGTGTAAGCGGGGTCGAGTTGTTCGTTCGTGGCGGGGTTGATGCCCAAGATGGTTCCGTTGACGCCGGCTACAATCTGCCCGGCGATGAGTGAGTGTCCGGTGAGTGTCATGGTGGTGCTCCTGTGAATCTGGGCAGTAGTTTTGCCGGGTGATTGTCCGAACCGCGGGCGAAATTCCGACCGCGGGGTTCGGACCAGGTCGGGCTCAGGCCGCGTGGGTGCAGCGGTGCGGTGGCGAAAGGATTAAGGACGTTCGTCGCGGGCACGTTTTTGGACGGTCAGGCCTTCGCTCTGGAGGATCATTTTCCGGCCCCACCCATTGTTTTGGAGGAGCCAGAAGACGGTCCCGTCCAGGGCGCGCATGTCGATCCGTCCGGAGGCAATGACCTGGCCGTTAAGGCGCACGTCCACCTCGTCGTCACGGTGGAGGTCGGTCCAGTCACGGACCGGTTCGGGTGTGCGGAACGGTTGCCGGGACCGTTGAAGCGGTCGGTGGTTGGTACCCATGGTGCTGTCCTTGCTGTTGCCGATAACGCGCCCTGCCCCGAAAGGCCCCGTTCGTTCCTGTCTGTCGTTGATGTTGATATGGTCGGGCCGCGCGAGGGGGGGTCAGGCCTTCTTGGCGAGCCCGCCGGGCCCGAGGTGCCAGATTCCCAGTGCGGTGAGGAGTTCCCGGGGGTCCCAGATCACCGATTCTTCGGCCAGCAGCCCGGCTTCGAAGCGGAGGAAGGAGGCGCCGGAGACGGTGATGCTGCGTCCGGTGGCCGGAACATCCATGAACGGGCCCTGATGGGTTCCTGTGCTTTCCCAGTGGATGGCGGCGATGGGACCGTCTTCGACGATGTGGATAATCCGGGTGGAGAAGTCGGGAAAGGCCTCGTGGGTGGCTTCTATGGTTTTCCGGAGCTGGCTGAAGTCTTCCGAGCCGGATTTGGATCGTCGGACATAGTCCGGTGAGATGAGCTTTTCGAAGGCCGCGATGTCGCCGCGGCCCCAGGCGAGGTCCCAGGCCTGGAGGATGGTTTCTTGTCGTGTGGTCATGCTACTTCTCCTTGGCTGTTGCCGTGACGGGGGCCGGATGGCCCAGGTACTGGCCGAATGCGCCGCCCTTGAACAGGAGCGCGTCGCCGGTTCCTTCCTCCATGGCGCTGATGGCGCCGATGACCATGTAGTGGTCACCGACAGCGACTTCGGCTGTGACGGCACAGTCGATCCAGGCCGAGGCGCCCTCGAGCCGGGGCGTTCCGAGGGGGCCGGTGGCGTACGGCAGGTTCTCGAACTTCTTCGGACCCTTTCGCGAGAGTGCCCTGCACACCTCCACCTGGCCCTCGGAGAGGATATTGGCGGTGAAGTTTTGCAGGTTACGCAGTTTTGGCCAGGTGGAGGAGGACTTGTCCACGCAGAACATGACCAGGGGCGGGTCCAGGGACAGTGACTGGAAGGTGCCCACGATCAGTCCGAGCTGGTCGTCTTCATCGTTGACCCCGGTGATCGCAACGACCCCGGTGGGCAGCCGGCCGAGCACCTTGCGGTAGTGCGCCGGGGTGATCTCGGTGGGTGCAGTTATCTCCATGGCAGTCTTCCTTTTTAGTGCGGTGCCGGAGCTGGGGTTCTGAGGGGGAACCGGCCGGCGGGTGGATGTTCAGTTGTGCTTTACCGGATGTCCTGTACCGCGGTTGCTTCCTCACAGATGACTTCCGGGCCCGGTGGCGGGATGAGTTCGTCGCCGAGATCCACCCCGGCCGTTGCTGGTCGGGGCCCGTCCTGATGCTGGCGTTTCAGGCGGCTCAGTGCCCAGATCGCAATACCGCACCAGATGAGGTTCACAGTGGCCGATGGCCAGGCCGCGTGGTAGATGCCATTGAGGAGCATGGCCACGGCACCTGCCAGATTGGCTGCCTGGAACAGGTAGCCGTTGCCGATCCGGTGCATCGAAAACAACAGATAGGCAGACGTAACAATCAGGGCACCGAGCCAACCCATAACCTCGATGGCTGTACCGATCATGCCGGTCCCCCTTCGTCAGTGTCTCGTGGCGGAGGCTGGACCGCAGATGCTGCTCACGCTGCTTGGCTCTCCCGGAAGCCGCCGAGGCGGCCGCCGTGAAAGACCAGGGGTTCTCCCTTGCTGGCGGTCATTTCCAGCACCGCCGCAATGATGATGAGGTGGTCTCCTGCGACGATTTCCTGTTCGACCCGGCAATCGATCCACCCGAGTGAGCCTTCAATGTGGGGGGTTCCGTAGCCTGACGCGTACCAGTTAAGGGAGCCGAACTTGTCCTCCCCCCGGCTGGAGAGTGCTGCGCAGACGGGCTGCTGTCCCTCGGCAAGAAGGTTCACGCTGAACTGGCCGGCGCGGGCGATCCTGGGCCAGCTGGTGGAGGTGTGCGTGACACTGAACGTCACCAGTGCCGGTTCCAGGGACAGGGACTGGAATGAGCCGACGATCAATCCGCTGGGTGCGCCCGTGTCGGGGTCGGTTGCGCAGACGGCCGCGACGCCGGTCGGCAGGTGGCGCATGACGGCACGAAAGTGCGCCGGGTCAATGGGCCGGAGGGCGGCGCTGGTGTTCATGGCTGCCCCTGGAGAACCGGTACGGGGACCCGCGCCTGCAGGCCGGTGTGGATGTTGCGTGCGGCCCTGGTGCCGCTTTCGATGGCTCCGTCGATGAAGCCGGCCCAGATGTTGGCGTAGTCGCCGCTGGCGAAGTGCAGGACGCCTTCGCTGGCCTGCTGCGCGTGGAGGTATTTTGTCAGTTGTCCGGGCTGCTGGATGAGCCAGGTTTCTTCCGAGAGGGGGTCGGACATCCAGTCGTGTCCGGTGACTTCCAGGACTTCTAGGTCATCACGCCAGACTTTCAGGGCGTCGGCGACCGCGTCACGGTCGTTGACATCGATCCTGGCCGCGTCGGCCCCGAACGCGACGAGGACGGCGTCATCGGTTCCAAGGTATTCGGTGCGGACCACCGAGAGGGGATGGTGCTGGGAGGAGTAGGCAAAGAAAGGCTTAATCGGACCGCGGACACGTATCCACACCTTGACGCCTCGGGAGGCCGCCTTTTCAAGGCTGGGGGTGATCTTCCCGGCCGACAGGGCCGGGGTGATGTCCAATTTGTGGAGCAGGTTCTGCGGGACGGTGACGACGACCCGCTTGGCGTGGATTTCGAGGCCGCCGCCGTAGGTGACTGTTGCTCCGTCGGGTGTGTGGTGGATGGAGCTGACGGGGGCCTGGGTGCGGATGTCTGCCTCGGAGTCGTCGGCGATGGCGCCGACGAGTGCCTGGGTGCCCTCGGTGAGGCGGTAGATCGCGGAGGCCTCGTGCATCAGGTGCCAGGAGCCGGCCGTTGCCGCGGTCCAGCGCATGGCGTTGGTGTAGGCGCAGTGGACCAGGGGTGCGTTGAAGTGCCCGACCCAGGCGGCCTCGTTGGCGTTCTTTTCGTCCTCGCCCAGGTCCAGCTCGTCCAGCATTTCCTGAAGGTTGAACTGGTCCACTTCCGCGATCCCGGGTACGGACAGCGGGGTGTCGGGCCGGGGAATCCATTTCATCGTGTCTTCAAGCAGCCGGGTCATGCCTGGGTTGATCAGGGTCATGAAGTCTTCCAGGTTTCCGCGGCGTACCTCGTTCCCGGCCAGCCAGTAGGTTTCCTCGGACCGGGGTCCGCGGGTCACGGCCAGCCCGTAGCGGGTTACCTCGGCCCAGGAATGCGGCTGGACCCAGTGCAGCCAGGTGCCCCCCATTTCCAGGTTCCGTCCCAGCCGGTGGTCGGTCCAGGTGCGACCGCCGATCCGGTCCCTGGCTTCGAGGACGACGACCTGGTGCCCGTGCCGGGTTAGTTCACGCGCTGTGATGAGTCCGGCGATACCGGCTCCGATGACCACGATGTCTGTTGTTTCACTCATCTGTCTGTCTCTCCTGCAGTTTTGCTGGTCGTGGCCGGTCAGGCCGGGCCGTTGGCGGCGGACAGGTGCCGGGCGCGGTGTCCGGTGGCGGGGTGGCCCTCCAGTGTGTGGCGGTGTCCGGTACCGTTGAGCTTTTCCCGCAATGTCAGCGGCCGCTGGTCCTCGGCACGGATGCCGGAGACGAGTTCCTGGCGGCGCAGCTCGGGCAGTGCGAGCTCGATGAACTGCTCCCAGCCGCCGGGCTTGGTGGTGTAGCTGAGGTTGATGCCGTCGATGTCACCGACATCGCGCCAGCGCCGAAGTTCAGCGGCGACGGTTTCGGGGGAACCCACGATCGTGGATCCGGTCCCGCCGATGGCGAGGAAGTCCGCGACCTGCCGCGGCGTCCATTCCCGGTCCGGGTCCGCTTTGGAGAACATGTCAACAATCGACTGGATGCCGCGGGTCTCGATGGACTTCAGCGGCATGTCCAGGTCATAGGCCGAGAGGTCAATGCCGGTCCAGCCACCGAACCGGGCCAGCGCGCCTTCGATGGTGGTGTTCTTCCGGTATTCCTGGTGCTTTGCCTCGGCCTCTTCGTCAGTCGCAGCGACAATGACGGTAATCAGGGCGACAACCTTGATGCTGTCCGGATCGCGCCCCGCGTCGACGGCGGCCTGCCGGATCTTCTGGACGCTGCGCCCGGCCTGTTCAGCGGAGGTGGTATTGATAAAGACCGATTCGGCGTGTTTCCCGGCAAAACTCATGCCCTTGGGTGAGGCCCCGGCCTGGAACAGCACCGGGGTGCGCTGCGGGGAGGGCTCGCAGAGGTGGAAACCCGGAACGGAGAAGTACTTCCCGGAATGCTCGATCGGATGGACCCTGGACGGGTCCACGTAAACGGCTGATTCGCGGTCCATGACGACGGCATCTTCGTCGAAGGAGGACTCCCAGAGCTTGTAGCAGACCTCCATGTACTCATCCGCCAGGTCGTAGCGTTCGTCGTGGGTCAGCTGCTGCGTGTAGCCGAGGTTGCGGGCCGCAGATTCCGAATAGGACGTCACGATGTTCCAGCCGACACGCCCGGCGGTGAGGTGGTCCAGGGTGCTGAACTTCCGGGCCATGAGATAGGGCTGTTCGTAGGTCAGCGAACACGTCACCCCAAAGGTGAGGTGCCTGGTCACGGCGGCCATGCCGCTGATCAGCAGCGTCGGATCGTTGACCGGGAACTGGGCCGCGTCCCGCAGGGCACCATCTGCGGTTCCCTCATAAACGTCGTGGTATCCGATCGTGTCGGCGAAGAAGATCCCGTCGAAATGCGCATCTTCGAGCATCCTGGCGACATCCGTCCAGTAGCTCAGATCGGTGTAGCGGTGGCCCTGGTCCCCCTCGTTGCGCCATGACCCGGAGGTCAGGTGGGCAGGAGCGAGGATGTCGAAGGCAAAAAGACTCAAGGGCTTGTTTTTCATATCAGCGGCACTTCCTTGTCCCGGTACGGTCGCCGGAGCGACATGAACATCATCCGTTCACATAATGAACGTCTCGTTCAAATTTATTTGTTATCTGAATCACTGTCAAGGGGTGCATCAAATTCGGGTCTTGTGACGACAACCTCTTGACGGGGGCTGTGGTGCGTGTCATATTTTTGATCACCGCGTTCGCTTATTGAACGTCCGTCGTGTGGCCGGACCGCCGCATCCATCATTCCGCCCGATACCGGGCCGCCGTATCCTGAACGAAGACAAGGAAGTCACCGTGAACCCACCTACCGCGAAGCAGACTGAACCGGCAATGCGCCCGCCCGCCACGCCCGATCCGGGGAAGCGCCGCTTCCTCTACAAACTCAGCGGCGTCATCGCCGGCGGCATGTTCATCGACGGTTTCATCCTGGGCGGAATCGGCCTGGTCATGCCCGCCCTCACTGCGGATCTCGGCCTCTCTTTCGCCTGGCAGGGCCTGATCGGCGCCTCGGCGCTGATCGGAATCTTCCTCGGCGGCCCGCTGGGCGGGTACCTGGCGGACAAGATCGGGCGCAAGCCGATGTTCACCATTGACCTGGCTATCTTCCTCGCAGGCTCCGCCGCCCAGTTCTTCGTCGCCGAGGCCTGGCAGCTGTTTGTCATCAGGCTGGTCATGGGCATGGCGATCGGCGCGGACTACGCCATCGGCTGGCCACTGCTGGCCGAATTCTCCCCGGCCCGGATGCGCGGAAAGCTCCTGGCCTTCCAGGAAGTCGCCTGGTACATCGGCTACCTGGTCTCCTATGCCGTCGGCTACTACATGTCCTCCGTATTCACCGCCGACTGGCGCATCATCCTGGGCATGAGCACCGTTCCTTCGCTCATTGTGTTCCTGCTGCGGCTGGGCACTCCGGAATCCCCCCGCTGGCTGATGAGCAAGGGCCGGGTCCAGGAAGGGCTCGCCATCGCCGAAAAGTACATGGAAGAGGCCGAAGTGCTGGACGTGACGAACGAGGTGCGCGGAAGCACCAGCGTCTGGCGGCTGTTCTCCCCCCAATACCGCAAAGCCACGGCCTTTGTCTGCATCTACTGGGTCTGCAACGTCACCCCGTACTTCGCCATTGCCACATTTGCCCCCATCGTCCTGGAAAGCACTGGCATTGAAGACGGGCTGACCGGGGCTCTGGCCTTGAACGGCGTCGTGGTCGCCGGGGCCCTGACCTCCATGTTCCTCATCGAAAAAGTCGGCCGCCGCAAACTCGCCATCCCGCCGATGTGGATCGGCGCCGGAGCCCTGATCATCATCGGCCTGTTCGCCCACGTCTCCCCGATCATCATCCTGGCCTGCTTCATCATCTTCTCCTTCGCCAACGCCGTCTCCACCGCACTGACCGGCGTCTACCCGGGAGAAGTCTTTCCCACCGAAATCCGCGGCGCCGGCGTAGGCTTCGCCACTGCTGTCTCCCGGGTCGGCGCCGCCGCCGGCACCTTCCTTCTCCCGCTGTCCATCAGCGGCCTGGGCATCGGAACAACCATGCTCTTCGCCGCCGGCATCTGCGTCATCGGGGCGCTGGTCTCCCAACGGCTCGCCCCCGAAACAAAGGGCCTGAGCCTGAACGCGGCCTCCGCCCCCGCCTCGGCCTCCGTATGAGCGCGTAACCGGCCCGGGCACTCCGCCGCCTTTCCGGCTGACGAACGGGACGGGGCCCCTGCCACACGGCAGGGGCCCCGTCCCGTTCGTCAGCCGGATGCGCATCACCGCAGCTTGGGGCGATGCCCGGGTACGGAAGCAGCGCCGGGCACGAAAGGCTGTCCCCGCGCTGAACGCGGTGTTCAAAAAGAACGCAGGTCATAGGATGGATGCAACACGTCGGCGGCCCGGGGTCCGGAGCAACACCGCCGGAACAACTGCGTCGAGGGGAAAAGACGAGGACATGAACGCTGAAGCACAGACAGATCCGCAACCGCAGGAAACCCCGGACCTGACCAATAAATCCGTCATCAAGGCAACCGTCCTGCTGCGCGAACTCGGGCGCCACCGGCGCGGGATTACCGTCACCGAACTCTCCCAGGCCGTAGGCATGACGCGCCCCACCGCGTTCCGGCTGCTGCTGAGCCTTGAACAGACCGGCTTCGTTGACCGGATCGACAACCGATACCTGCTCGGATGGGAAGTGGCCCGTCTGGGACGACTGGCGGACCCGCACACCGGCCTGGTGGCCCGCATCCAGCCGGCCCTGAATGAACTCGCCGCTGAACTGAACGAAACCATCGGCTTCGCGGTGGTCACCGGTGAACTGGACTTTGACATGATCGCCGAAGCCAACGGCTCGCGCATGCTCAACGTTTCCCAGGAATACATCGGCCACCGGTATCCGCTCCATGCCAGTGCCAGCGGGAAAATTATTCTCGCCGAGCTCACGGACGACCGAGTAACCGCTGTCCTGCCCGAAAAACTCGAAGCATACACGCGCCAAACAATCACCAATCGTGCCGAGCTCACCGTTGAACTGCACGATGTCCGGCGCCAGGGCTATTCCACGTTGGACAACGAACTCGAGGAGGGGCTGTTCGCCGTCGGCTGCCCCGTCAGAGACGTCACGGGCCAGCTCATCGGGATTTTGACTGTCAACGGACCCATCCAGCGCATGAAAACCGGGCGGCTGCCCGCCATCGTCGACCGGATGAAAGAAGCCGCAAACACGGTCTGCAGGTCCATGATCTAGGGCCCCAGGCCCGTCGGCAGCGTCCGCCGCAGACACAGCCCCGTGCGGGAGCTGCGCGGTATCAGAACGGCCCGCCGCGCCCGGACACCAGAGGCACGCCCGTACCCACGGTGAGGGCCAGCGGTTCCGCAATCACCATCAGATGGTCTCCAACCGGGAGGATCCGGCTGATGCGGCAGTCGAGCCACGCAGCGGATCCGTCGATGCGCGGAACACCCGCCTCCGAGGTATGCCAGCGGACCCACCGGAACTTGTCCTGGCCCCTGGATTCAAACGACCGGCACACCATGCGCTGATCCGATGCAAGGACACTGACGCTGAAGCAGCCAGCCGATGCCATCCGCGGCCACGTCCGCGAGCTTCCGCCCACGCTGAAGGAGACCAGCGGCGGATCTACGGAAACCAGCCGGAAGCTGTGCACCAGCAGCCCATGTGGCTGACTCGTCTCCGGGTCCACGGCACAGACAGCCGCCACCGGCGCCGGCAGCACCTTCAACGCCGCACGGTAGCGGACAGGCACGATGTGCCGGGTTCCCTCCTTGGTGGCCAAAACCAGCTCCCTTCCCGCACCCCGTAAAACAGGGCCGCCCGTCAACCATGCATGTACCCCGGCATGCTCGTTACAGACAAACTCGTTCAGATATTGAACCTTGCGTTCAGTTTGATGTCGGGCATAAAGATTGTCAATATTTCTCCTGAACCCCTTGAAATCGCACGTGAGCCATGTCATCATTTCAGCACGACGTTCATTAGTTGAACGCCACGTTCATTTTTTTGTAAGCCGTAAAAGCATAGCCATCCCCGGGGCCGCAGCACCTACGACGCAAGGTACCAACTCAGCATTTTCAGGCAGGCATCAGAGAGGAAGCCACCATGTCCATGAGCTACCGCGCAATCTCGAGCGCATTCAACCACCGGCCCGCCGTCACCTGGGGAACCGCCACGCCGGCCCGCACCCAGGACACGGAGGCCCGGAGTGATCAACACCCCGGGATCACATGCTCCCCCTGGGAAGGCCTTTATTTAGCACAAGCCCCAATGCCCGCCGCCGGCGGAGCCGACAGCGCATCAGCAGCCGGCGGTGACCTTGAGCTGGAGGGTTTCCTGACCGGTCTCATGTACGGCGAGTAAAGTCCCGTCCGTTCCGCCTGACGCGCCGTTATTGATCTCCCGGCCATGCCAGTCGGCTTTCCCCGCGTCAATAACGCACCGCATCACCCGGCGCGGTCCGGCCGGCATAAGAGACCGCCGCCCGCGGGCAACGGACACGTGGCCGGTGTCATCGAATTCCCGGCCGCTGGTCCGGCAATGAAACCATCGAAGCGACCGGCCCCGAGTCGGCAGGAAGCCAGGACCCGATGCAGCTCGAAGGCAAGGTGGCCCTCGTCACTGGCGGCGGCCGCGGTATCGGCCGCGGCATCGTTGAACGGTTCCTCGACGAAGGAGCGCACGTCGTTGTGGCCCAGAGGGAGGCACTAAAGGCTCCGTTGGACAGCCACCCACGAATCGTCGGCATCCAAACAGACCTGTCGGCTCCCCCTTCCACGGCGGCGGCAGTCGAGTATGCCGTGGCACGGTTCGGCGCCCTCGACATCCTCGTCAATAATGCCGGAATCATGTTCGAACACACTGTTTCGGACATCCAAATAGAGGAATGGGACCTGATGTTCAACATCAATCTGCGCGCTCCCATGTTCCTGATACAGGCCGCCCTGCCGCAGATGCGAAAGCGCGGAGGGGGGAGCATTATCAACATCGGCTCCATCGAAGGCCTTGGCGCCAACCCCCACCACGCGGCCTACTGCGCTTCCAAAGCCGGCATCCACGGACTGACACGCGCTATAGCCGTAGACCTGGGGAACGAGAACATCCGATGTAACGCCATTGCCCCCGGGTGGATCACCTCCGAACTCAGCGATGCCTACCTGGCATCCCACCCCGATTCGGCTGCAGCAAGTAGCGCCCTCAACCGCCTGCACCCCATCGGCCGTGTGGGAACACCAACCGACGTCGGCGACCTTGCCGTCTATCTGGCCAGCGACAAAGCAGCATTCCTGACCGGTGAAACCATCGTGCTCGACGGCGGCAGAACCGCCAAACTACCCTTACCTTTCTAACGAATCCCAGGTGACCGGTCGGCGGGACGGGTGCTTGAGACGGGACTGCCATCGGTCAGAGCGGTGAGTAGATGGGCGTTCTAGCGGCTCAGATAGTGGTCATGGCGCGCTTCTGGAAAAAGGTGCCTTGGAGGATGCTTCCGTGGAAGGTCCAGGCGGCGACCGGCAATGCGTAGCCAGCGACGGCCATCGCGTCGCACACGGCCAGGTGCGTCTGGACGTCGAGCCCGGTCAGACCGGTGACGCAGGTACCAACAGGGAAGGTGAAGGACCACCAGGTCGGGGAGAACGGCAGGCCCTAGCGGTCACTAACATCGAAGGGAGGCGCTACGCAGGCTTAGCCTGTGGAACATCGTGTGCACGTGCGGCCTGTGCCAGCTTGGCGGAGCCGAAATCCGAATAGTCCGCTGTCCCTGGTTTTCCCCAGACGACCAGTATTTTTAGCGGCCCGTCGCCGGTATTGCGCAAATCGTGGCTCGTCCCAACACGGGCTAACACCGAATCTCCCGTAGTTACGTCGAAGGTCTCGTCATCGATACGCATGCGTCCGGCACCTTCGATGACGATATAGATCTCCTCCAGCGGGATGTCATTCTCAGAATGGGCATGCATACCTTCGAATCCGCCAGGCGGGAGTTCCCAGGTCTGCACCGCGACCGGCAGCTCCGATTCACCATAGAAATGCCATTGGATACGAACTGGTGAACCCTCATGGAGCTCATAGCTAAAGTCGTGGTCATCGGATCGTTCAAGCATTATTGTTCCTTGGCTCATGGTGGTATATCCACGGGAAATCATCTGGGTTTGGGTGGAACGATTCTGTGAGCGGGTTCCAGGACAACGTTTCAACGGAGGATAGCAGACGCTATCGTGGGCATCTTCCCGTACCGCACCTTGCTGATCCGGCTCGTCGGAGCTGTGCTGGCCGAACAGCACGATGAATGGATCGAAGTCCGCCGCTACCTCGACCTCGATCTCATCCAGCAAGCCCAAACCGTCGGCACCGAAACCACCGGACCCACGAAGGAGGACACGAACCCCGAATTGGCGCTCAGCACCTAAACAACTTCAAGAATCAGGCGGCAACCGCGATACACCAAGCAAATGGACTTGACCCCGACCAAAAACACCCAGATGCGTCCCGTAGTAAATGCGCCCGATATGCTACACCTCCAAACGACCCGGCCTCCGAAGGTGTCTGAGACTGGGAATCCGTGCCCGCCGCCGACAGAAAATAGCTGAACCGCCGCCTGTCAGGCTGGGCCGAACCCTGCACCGCTGGCGCAACGCGTTCTTGGCTTACTTCACCACGCAACGCTCATCGAACGGCGGCACCGAAGCCATCAACGGAATCATCGAGCTCCACCGCCTCCTGACCCTCGGCTACCGCAACCGAGACAACTACCGCCTCCGAATGCTCCTGGCCGCCGGAGGACTCATACCCTGATCCCCACCGGATGTCCGAAGAGCCCGTTTACGGTCCGATTCACTCAATGGCTATCTCAGGAAAGGATCCTTTGCCGGGACTGCGTCCACCCGGTCGTTCCGGTTCCTGTCAGCCTTGGGATTTCCGACCCTGCCCCGTCTCAGCAACGTGTCTCGTCCCGATATTCTCAGTACCGCGAAAAATCGTCCTTTGACGAGACGGCCGGAAGGGCCCCATATGGCGCGCCTTGGATGCGCCCGGGTGGGCGCGGCCGAGCGGGACACCGCACAACGTACCCATGGCAACCGAGGCCCAAGACCGGGCACGTGATTTGTTTTTCAATTTGTCCTCAATGTCAGCAGTGGAAGCCCGATGTTCCTCAGTCCCGGCGATCAGGACACGACCTCACCCCGTTAAAAGCCCACAGGGTGCATTCGGTACGGGTCAGGCCAGTTCACTGCTTGGCGTGGCCGCCGCCGGGGTGCCTGCGGCGGGGCGGATGTTGGCGTTGCGGTGAAAGACATTCTCAGGATCCCAGGCTGCCTTAATCCGGGCCAGCTGGTCATACTTTTCGGGTCCGTAGGAGATGCGGACCCGGTCCTGGTCGGCTTCCGTGAGGAAGTTGACGTAGCCGCCGGAACTTGCCGCCTGGGGACGCAGGGCCTTCCAGAAGTCCCGTACCCACTCCCGGTCTTTGTCCAGCAGTTCGGGGGTGGAGCAGGTCGCCGAGATGTTAAAGACCCAAGCTCCGTTCCTGCTGCCGCCGAAGGCCGTGGCCTGGTCGTCCGTTCGGCTGAAGGCCCCGGAGAGCGGGAAGACGGGGACAAAGGACAGGGGTGAGGTCTTCCGCGGCAGCTGATCGACGAATATGTCGATAGCCTCGTCGCTTAGCTCGTCCAGGTACAGCGCCTTTTCATAGTTGTAAACACCCCAAGGGGAATCTTCGTTGAACATCTGCTGCAGCTGGACGTACGGGACGGGGGTGATGAGCTGCCATTGGGGTGGAGACGTCATCCGCTGCACCGGTGCGACCGCGGCAGCGTGCTCCTCGGGCGTGCCCCAACCGGCGACGAGGACGGCGAATCCCGGCTTGCCCTGGTATTCGGCAGGCACGAAGGGCGCCTCGGGGGCGCTCAGCCCGGCGATCAGGGAACCCATGTCATCGGGCAATGATCTGACCAGGTCGCGGCTGAACCGCAGACCCTCACGGCCGTGCTCGACGTCCCAAAAGAACATGCCCAGTTGAGTCAGTTGCGGCACGTCATGAAGGGCGAACTCAAAGGTGGTGACAATGCCGAAGTTGCCTCCGCCGCCGCGAAGGGCCCAGAAAAGTTCCGGGTTATCGTCCTGGGACGCAGTGACGGTACGTCCGTCCGCGGTGACAATCTCTGCCGAGACGAGGTTGTCGCAGCTCAACCCGGCCCGTGCGGTGAGCCAGCCCATTCCTCCGCCCAGCGTCAGCCCGCCGACTCCCGTCGTACTGATGAAGCCGCCGGTGACGGCAAGGCTGTGTTCCTGCGTGGCTGCATCGAGTTGGCCCCAGGTGGTTCCCCCACCACAGCGCACCCGTCGTGCCGGAGCATCCACGGCTATCTCGTCCAGCCGGCTGAGGTCGATCATCAGGCCGCCGTCGCAAACGCCGTGGCCAGCATAACTGTGCCCGCCTCCGCGAACTGACACTTCGAGCCCTTCTCCGCGCGCAAAGGTGATGGCCTGGGCCACTGCGGGAGCACCGGACGGGCGAACGATGAGGGCGGGCCTGCGGTCAATGTCGCCGTTCCAGACCGACCGTGCCTGGTCGTAGCCAGCATCGCTGGGGGCAATCACTTCACCGCCGAACGACTCCCGGAACGCTGACACGGCGTCATCAAGATCAGGCATGGCCATCCTCCTTCACCAGCAGGGTATGACGACGATACACCCGCGCCCGGGGAGACGTCAGCGGGTTCCGGTCCGCTACCGAGCTTCGCAGCGAAGCGAACGGATGCCGATGCAAGCGAACACGACAATGTAGCCCCGATCCCTTTCCAATGCCAGGGGACATCGCCGACGAGCTGACGGCCAAGGGGGCAGTGCTCAGTCTTGGCGGCAGCCCTTACGACCCGACTGATCCGGTAGGCCTGCTGCTGCTCAACGTCGCGGGAATGTTGACCGAGTTCGAGGCGGACCTGCTCCGGATGCGCCCCCGCGAAGGGACGGCGGTCGCCAAGGCGCGACACACGACCGATTTTCGTTCCACAATTCTTCCCCTTCGGGCGTCCCACGGAGACCGTTCAGAACAACTTTCGGGACAGTGAAGACCCCCCGATAAATGGGTGCCCCGGGTTCCGTCTCCGGACCCTAGCCGGAATCGGGCCCCGTACGCCCCCTTCGGTCATGATTCCACGGACGGGTTCAGCCCGGGTGGAGGTGCAGTGTAATTTGGGTGTTATTCTAGTGGTTATGAGCATCTCTGCGACCATCACTGCCGGCCACAGCGCGACCGCGAGGTTGGATATTCACGAGGTTGTGCGGCGTCTGAACTCCCACCTCGGTCCCCTCTTGGTGGCCACACTGGCTGGTTCCAAGGACCCCAAGCTGCCGCACAAATGGGCGAAGCCCAACGGCCCGACGCCCGGCCCCTCCTTCCAGAAGCGCCTGTATCTGGCACACCGCGTGTGGATCGCGATCGCCGACGCCGAGACCGACGCGATCGCGCGCGCGTGGTTCGTCGGAGGGAACCCGTTCCTGGGGGAGGACACCCCGCTGACTGCCATCCGCGAAGACCGCCACAAGGAAGTTGCCCGGGCGCTGACGGCGTTCCTCGAGGACAGGCAGGACGTTTGAGCGGGCGAAAGTGCACGAAAACGGGCCTCTGGATCACGGATGATTTCCGGACCGGATGCCGGATCGCCACCACGAACCGCGGTCCTCTGGACCCGCCGGAACGCCTGGCCGGGGATGATCCGGCCGACTGGAACCGCTACGACACGCCGGGCTCCACGCTCTACATCTCCGCCGATGAGGAGATCGCCTTCGCGGAGGTCCTCTCCGGCTATGCCCTGACGCTCGGCGCCAAGCACCCGCTGCAGAAGGATGCCGACTTCATGGGGATGAGCCTCGATGTCTACCTGCGCTCCGTCATCGCCGAGTGGGGCAATCATGTCGGGCCCGGCTTCCTGGCCAAGCACTGGCGCGACCGCCGCAGTATCTACGAGCTCACCCTGGGCAGCACCGGCTGGTGGGTCGATGTCGGGCACCCCGACTCCATCGCGGCCGTCAGCGCCGGCATCGGCACGCAGCTGCACGGCGAGCTGGGCCTCACGCAGCTCTCCCTGGGGGTCCTGCACGGAGAGGACCGGGCGGCGACAACCATGGTGGCCGCCTGGATCCGGAAGCAGATCCTGGATGACGGGAGCCTGCCCCTGGGTATTCGGTTCAAGAGCAAGCACGGGGGAGGGGATTGCTGGGCGTACTGGCTGCGCCGCCGCGATGACGGCCTGGACGGCGATGAGATGACCTCCGACGACGGTGCGCCGATCTCCACCCGGAACACAGCCCTGCAGACTGTGGCCGGACGCTTCGGCATCAAGATCTGGTAAGCCCGCCATGATGACCGGCTCGAGACGCCGTGAGGCGCGCCCGGCCGTGTTTGCGGCCCGGAGGCCCGGAAGGCAGCGGGATTCAAATCCCGGGATCCCGGTCGGAACTTCCACCGGAGAAGTGTGGCACGCACTACGCAGGGGCCGGGGCCGCGCGACAAACAATTCGTTCTGGGCATCGAGCTTTCAGGACGATGAACGATCCTAGAGAATCGACGCCCTCAGGACCATCACAGGGAGTCGTGGAATAGGCATCCGGGTTTTGACGTCCGGTTGGGGTATACCCGTGATTGACGTCAGGACCGTGGCGGGCAGCCATGTCAGATTAGGGTCGCTTTTCCAGTTTCTTGGCACTCGGGGGTAGGGGTTTTAGGATTCAACCTCACACTCTTCGTGACGGAAGGCATCATGGCCGGGCAGTGCATCGGATACATCAGGTCAACAGCCTGGACCAGAACACCCAGCGCCAGCTCGAGGGGATCGAGCTGGACAGGATCTTCACCGACAGGGCCTCGGGCAAGGACACGAAACGCCCGCAGCTGGATGAGCTTCTGCGCTTCATCCGGGACGGGGACACCCTTGTGGTGCACAGCATCGGCTCGCCCGCAACCTTGATGACCTACGGTCGCTGATGCAGAGGCTGACCACAAAGGGTGTGCGGATCGAGTTCCTTAAAGAGCATCTGGTCTTCACCGGGGAGGATTCCCCCATGGCGAACCTGATGCTCTCCGTCATGGGCGCCTTCGCCGAATTTGAACGGGCCCTGATCGGTGAACGCCAGCGCGAAGGCATCACCCTGGCCAAGGCACGCGGAGCCTACCGCGGACGCAGGAAAGCGCTCTCACCCGAGAAGGCGGGGGAGCTGCGGCGGCGGGCCGGCGCGGGGGAGCAGAAGACCGGCCTGGCCCGTGAATTCGGGATCAGCCGCGAAACCTTCTACCAATACCTGAGGGCAGGAGGTTAAAGCACCGGGCCCGGTCGCCCGGGACACCCTGAGCGCTGTGTGGATCTCCGGCAAATTTTCGCCGTGCGAAGGTGGGCGGCCCAGCCCAGAGCGCAGCTGGCCAAAGTGGCAGCTGGCCAAAGTGATTGCCGGGCAGGGGGTAGGGGTGAGAATGTCACAACCTGCCGGCGGGACCCGGGCCGGTCGGTCCTTCGCGGCTCGGCCAGCTCTGCCGGCCCGGCTCTTGGCCGCACCAGGCCCGTGAAGGTTCAGAAACCTCCCCAGGCCTGCCGTTCAACCGACTGCACGACGGGGAAGAGGATCCATTATGGGAGATAATCCGGGGCCGCTTCCAGACCGAAGTAATCCTCCAGGGTGGCAATGCCGCGGTTTTTCATATCCAGGGCGAGGTCCGGTCCCACATAGCGCAGATGCCACGGCTCGTAGGTGTAGCCGGTAGTGGCCTCGGCCCCGGCCGGATATCGGATGATGAAACCGTACTCCCAGCCGTGCGCAGCCGCCCACCGTCCCGCCGGGGTATTTGCGAAGCAGGCTTGCAGGGCGCAGATTCCGCTGGCATTACCGATGTCCATCGCCAGGCCGGTCTGGTGTTCGCTGTAGCCGGGTCTGGCGGAAAGGGTATCCGCCGTCGCCTGTCCGTACTGGAGAACGTAGCTGTCATAGAGGCTGGCCTGCTGGCTGAACGAACGGTAGCCGCTGATCGGCATGATGTTCACGCCGGCGGCCTTGGCTGCTTTGGCAAACTGCTTGTAGGCGTCCGCGGCCTGCGCCCGCAACTGTTCCCCCTGGACCCTGACCAGCGGCCCCGGCACATACGCGGCCGGGTTCAGCTGCCGGTGCTTGTTGACCACCACCTGCAGGCTGGAGGCGGAAGCGATGTCGTAGCCCTCCGAGGCCACTGCCGGCACCGACGGTGCGATCATCCCCAGCGACAGCACCAGCCCCGCCACGGCACCTCTCATCCTGCTGATTCCTTTAAGCACGATGCCCCCCAATAAGTGTCCGGAACGGTTGCGGGAACTCTACCGGTCTGCCGGGGCCGCAGTCGAGGGCGCGTTGACTCTCTAATGGTTGGTGGCTGGCCTGGTGCCTGGCTGGCAGGATGGCTGCCAGTCCTGCTGAACCTGACTCCCGTTGACTCTGACCCGGTCCCGGTGTCCTTTTCATGATCTGTCCGTTCGGTGGGGCTGGCGCCGGCCTGTTCTCTTCCGATGGCTTGCTAGAAGGTCGTCCAGGGTGCCACCTGTGACTCATTAGAGAGCTGCCTCGAAAGAACCCTTCCAGGCCGACGCCGATCCACGGCACCTGCTTCCAGGAAGGAAAGAGCCGCAATGACCATCGTTGCAGAAGAATATGGCCACGTCATGGGCGTGGACACCCACGCCAGGACCCACACCTACGCGATCGTCGACACCTCCACCGGTGCCTGCACCGCCACCGAGGCGTTCCCCACGACCGCCGCCGGCATCCAACGGGCCATCGCCTGGGTGAAACGGAACACGAACGGGAACGTGCTCGCCGCCGTTGAGGGCACTTCCTCCTATGGGGCCGGGCTCACCCGTGCCCTGAAGACGGCCGGTATCCCGTGGCAGAGGTGAAGCCACCGCGCCGGGAAGCCCGTGCCGGGGTCGGCAAGTCCGACCCCATCGATGCGCTCGAAGCAGCCCGTCAGGTCCTCCACCGCCCGGTGGATCGGCTGGCCGTTCCCCGTGCGGGCGGGCTCCGAATCGGCGGAAGCACGGTCTCGCCGACAGCCCGGATGGCTGGACGCGTCCCGCAACAGTGGTTGACTATCGCAATTTTGCTTCCTACTTACAGGACATAGTAGCAAGACACCCAGTTCATTGAAGTGTCAAGGGCGTTGGAATGTCTCGATTACCAGTCTTGCAACCCAAGGGTTCCAATACACTCTTCGCCGTGATCACCGGTTAGCGCAACACCCCCTGATCTCCGGACATTGCACGGATGATCAATGCTGCGTCTGGAGTGCGATCGCTGAACGACCACTGAACGTCTGTTTTATGTCGCTCCCGGGAGGACTCGTCCATCGTCGACGAGACTGGAAATCAAATCGAGGGTCAGCCAGCTGCTTACGCCGTCACCTAATCCATGATCAAGCAACAACGGCACTGCGTCGGGCCAACTGTTTGTCGATAGCAGTCGGCATGCCATCCGTTCGGCCTCGGCGGTGTTGCCCGCCTCCGCCAAGACTTCGGCGATCCGCTGCAGTGCCTGAGCTCGCGTGTGATCGTCGGTGATGGCGTCGGCGATCCGTTCGGCCTCGGCGATGTTGCCGGCTTTGGCCAGGACTCGGGCGACCCCCTCCAACACCGTCGCCCGCGTGTGATCGTCGGTGATGGCCTCGGCGATCCGTTCGGCTTCGGCGGCGATTCGTTCCGCTTCGGCCGTATGTCCCACCTCGGCCAAGGCCCAAGCGATCCCTTGAAGTATCGTCGGTCGCCAGAAGTAGTCGGTGATGCCCTCGGCGGTCCGTTCAGCCTTGCCGGCGAACCGTTCGGTTTCCGCGGTATTGCCCGCCGCAGCGAAGGCCCCAGCGATTCGCTCCAGCGCCCGAGCTCGCCCTTTCTGGCCGGCAATGGTCTCGGCGATCCGTTCGGCCTCGGCGGTGTTGCCCGCCTCCGCCAAGACTTCGGCGATCCGCTGCAGTGCCTGAGCTCGCCGTTCCTGGTCGGTGATGGCCTCGGCGATCCGTTCGGCCTCTGCGGTATTGCCCACCTCCGCCAAGACTTCGGCGATCCCCTCCAGCACCGCCGCCGCCTTCAGGCCATTGTCGGTGATTGCTTGGGCGATCCGTTCGGCGTCGCTGGCGATCCGCTCGGCCTCGGCGATGTTACCGGCCTTGGCCAGGGCTCTGGCGATCCCGGCTAGCAGGGTCGCCCGCTGGTAGTTGTCGGTGATTGCTTGGGCGATCCGCTCGGCCTCGGCGATGTTACCTGCCCCGGCCAGGACCCGGGAGACCCCCTCCAACAGCGTCGCCCGCTGGTCGTCGTCGGTGATTGCCTGGGAGATCCGTTCGGCCTTGCTGGCGATCCGCTCGGCCTCGGCGGTTTTACCCGACCCGCCCAAGACCTCGGCGATCCCCACCAACCCCCACGCCCGCTCGTTCTGGTCGGTGATGGCATCAGCAATCTGTTCGGCCTTGCCGGCGATCCGTTCGGCCTCGGCCGTATTGCCCGCCTGTGCCAGGGTCCAGACGATCCCGATCAGGGCGTCTGTTCGCAGGCGCTGGCTGGAGATGGCCTCCGCGATCCGTTCGGCCTCGGCCGTATTGCCCGCCCTGGCCATGACCAAAGCGATCGCCCCCAGCGCCTGAGCCCGCGGGCGATGCGCGGTGATGGACTCAGCGATCCGTTCGACCTTGCTGGCGATCCGTTCTGTCTGGACGGTGTTGCCCGACTGGGCCAAGGTCCAGACGATCCTCTCCAGAATCCCCAGCCGCCGGTAGTTGTCGGTGATGGTCTCAGCGATCCGTTCGGCCTCGGCCGTATTGCCCGCCTTGGCCATGACCGAAGCGATCCACTCCAGCGCCTCTGCCCGCCGGTAATTGTCGGTGATGGTCTCAGCGATCCGTTCGGCCTCGGCCGTATTGCCTGCCTTCGCTGTGGCCCTGGCGAGCCGGACCAGCACCCGCAGCCGCCGGTCCTGGTCGGTGACGGCCTCCGCGATCCGTTCGGCCTCGACGATTTTACCCAACCCGCCCAAGACCTCGACGATCCCCTCCAACACCCACGCGCGCTCGTGCTGGTCGGTGATGGCATCAGCAATCTGTTCGGCCTCGCCGACGATCCGTTCAGCCTCGGCCGTGTTTCCCGCCTCCGCCAAGACTTCGGCGATCCGTACCAGGACATGAGCCCGCACGGAAGTGTCGGTGATGGTCCCAGCGATCCGCTCGGCCTCGGCGGCGATCCGTTGGGCCTCGGCCGTGTTTCCCGCCTCCGTCAGGATACCCGCGATCCACTCCAGCGCCTCTGCCCGCTCGGAAGTGTCGGTGATGGTCCCAGCGATCCGTTCGGCCTCGGCCGTATTGCCCGCCTCCGCCAAGACCCGGGCGATCCCTTTCAGCGCCTGAGCCCGTTCCCGGTCTGTGATGGCATCGGCGATCCGCTTGGCCTTGCCGGCGATCCTTTCGGCCTCGGCCGTGTTTCCCGCCTTCGCCAAGACCCGGGCGATCCAGACCAGCACCCACAGCCGCCGGTGGCGGGTGGTGAAGGCATCAGCGATCCGTTCCGCCTCGGCCGTGTTGCCCGCCTCCGCCAAGACTTCGGCGATCTGCTCCAGAACCTGAGCCCGCACGTAAGTGTCTGTGATGGCATCGGCGATCCGCTCGGCCTTGCCGGCGATCCGTTCGGCCTCGGCCGTGTTTCCCGCCTTCGCCAAGATCCGGGCAAGGGCCTCCAGCCCCTGAGCCCGCACGTAAGTTTCAGTGATGGCATCGGCGATCCGTTCGGCCTTGCCGGCCATCCGTTCGGCCTCGGCCGTGTTGCCCGCCTTGGCCACGGCCGACGCGATCGTCGCCAGCGCCTCTGCCCGCTGGTAATTGTTGGTGATGGCATCGGCAATCCGTTCGGCCTCGGCCGTGTTGCCCGCCCCGACCAAGGCCTTGGCGATCCCCTCCAGCGCCTCCGGCTGTATCTCGCTGCGCATGCTGCGCGCGAGTGCTTCAGCACGTTGCACGTTGCCCAGCATCGCCCATACAGCGGGGATGATAGCGGGGAGATATGTGTATCTCTCCTGCAGGCGGTCCCGTCCGAAGGCCAGAAGCACTAGCGTGCCAATGTCCCGGGGAACCGAGCCAGCAAGTATCGCAGCCGCCTGCTTCATCTCGCTGAGGGCTTGGTCGTTGGCGCCGCGACGGTTGTAGAGCCAGCGGTGGCGGTCTTGGTCAAGGGCGTAGACGGCCAGCTCGGCACCACGCCGGGACGAGGCCAACAGGTTAGGGTAACCGGTTTCCATGTAGCCCGGCGTTTCAATGTTCCAGCCGCGACGTTGATGACCGGCTGCCCATTGATGCAGGACCTCAATAGGCCTGGTGAACACTCCAGGACCGAACTGCTCGAAGACCATTGCGGGCAACGTCTCGTGCGCCCACTCGTAACGTTCCTCGTTCCCGCTACCTTTGCCGAAGTCGGTGACAACATCGGCGCGGACACGGCGCCGGACGGTCCGCCGCAGCACCGTATGCAGCTGTGTTTGGACGACCGCTGTCGTGAGCTGGTCGGTGCCCGTCAGCTGACCGATCAGGCCTGCGAGCTCAACTGGGGCGAGATCGGCCTGTGTGGCATACAGGAACGCCAGGATGAACCGTGGCAGTTCGTCCTCGCCGTGCGCTGCGTTCACGATTTCGCGTGCGGCTTCATCACGAATGCTCCTGGCATGTTGGGATGCGGACAATGTTGCCGGTGGGGTGGCGCGGAATGGGTGGTCTTTCGATGTGGCTTCCAGGACGCGTTTGTAGGGCCGGGTCGTGACGATGACGTGCAAGCCGGGAACGGCAGGGGGCAGCAGGTCCGTGATCAAGGTGGTGGAACGGGGATGGCGGGTCAATGCTTCATCCTCGTCGAGGGCATCAATGGCGAGGACTAGATACCTTTTGTTGTCGCGGGCTGCTGCTGCGGCGCGCGCCAGCAGGTCACGGTAACGGCCCTTGGTCGCCCCGGGCACTTCCAGGCTGGCTGTCTCGTAGAAGCCGCCTAGGTATGCCACGAGTTGATCGATCATGGAAGCGAGGAAATGTACGGCCGTTCGGGCCTCGGTGTCATTGCTGTTGATGAAGAACGGGAGGACGTCGATGCTGGCCGGAGCTTCGAGGACGAAGGTGGCCATCAATGCGCTTTTACCGGACCATTCGTCGGCATGCCAAACCAGATAGCTGCTTGTGGGGTCAGTGCAGAAGCGGACCATCCGCGAGATCTCTGCGCCCCGGTCCAACAACCTACCGTCCGGGATGTTCTCCAGAATGGTGCGGGCCTGCCACAAGTGCGCTTCACGGACTGCGCGGGCCTTGGGAGCGAGAGAGACGTCGACTACGTGCCCTTCGAGTACGCCTCCTGCCAAGGACCGGAGTGTTTCCCACACCGGTTCCAGGACCTGGTCCAGGCGCTGGCCCACCACGACGGTCGGGTGATCCGGGTGTGGATCTTCCCTCACTACACCGACCAGATAGTCCTCAATGAAAATCCCTGCCCCCGACAAACCCTCGAATACCGAGTGACCCGGACCCGCTACACCGGGTTCGGGGAGATGACGTGGCTTTAGATGGACCGTGACCGTGCTGTCCCCAAACCCTGTCCCGCAGCTGACCTCTCCGTCCAGTTGCGTGTCCCGCCGGTACTGCCGGCGGGCGGCAGGAGCACCGCTCCGGCCCGGCGCTGTCGTACCCTCGGACTGTTCCGACTGCAGGGCAAAAGCCGGATACCCGGCGATAACGGTGTCTCGTATGACAGCCTTGGAGCCGAGCGTGCCACGTACCGGTGCCTGTCCCAGCGGGTGGGTGAACGCCTGGGCAAGGATCGCCACGGCCAGGTCCCCGCCTAACGGCACCAGCTGGACTGCCCGGATGTTTTGTCTGGCTCCCCAGCGCGATTGCACTGTCACGTCGTCGGTTGCCAGGATGCCGTTATTGCAACCAGCAAGCAGCGGCGTAAAGACATGAGCCGCAGTAAGCACTGCCGAGTCGTTCAGCAGATACCCTGTCCCGATCCGGTCAGGACCGCCAGGGTCCTTGGCCCATAACTGAACTACGCGGCGAAGGTCCATGCCCATTCTTCATCCTCGCAGACCGCAGGCCGTATCAATCGGCGGCATGTTGGGCCGATCCTGCCGCATCGTTCTCATCCTGTGAAACCGCGGGCCGATGTTCTCCCGGCGCTGCTTGTCCCGCGATCACCAGCGGCTTGGAAGGATCTCGCCGGTCCTTCGGAGTCAGGGAAAAATTAATTTTTTGAGTATCCGTCCTTTTCCGCCGGGCCTCCGCCTCGGCAGTCAACACCCAAAACTTCGCGGAGAGCTTTCCGCCAATCTGCACGATCTCGATCTCAGTTGTCAGCTCGACCTCAATGGCGCCGGCTTCGAACCCCACCGTGTCGTACTGGCCCTCCCACCACGCCTTGGAGATCTCCGCACGCAACGATGCAATGACAGTGCTCAGCTCAATCCGATGGGTTTCCACAAGAACCTCCTGCTTTCGACTGAAACGATCCGACGTCGTCCGGCTCGCCTTTGACTGGGGTCTCCATCTGTCGGGCGAGGCAGTTTCTTGCATACTAATGAGCCTTAGCGATTCTGAGGAGTGGCCGCCCCTCGAAAACACTAGGAGAAGAGAAGCAAGGAAGGACTTTGTCGGCCGGCCACGTCAGGTTACCGACAGCTAGATTCGAAGCGCTGTTCGCTTGCTCAACAGAGGCAAACCCGCGGCGTAGGTTGCCCGAGGGCTCGGGATGTCCCGAGCAACGTTCTACAGACGATTGCAAGCTTTCCGGAGCAGCAGGTGAGATTCAGCAGCGTAAACACGTCATTTTCCGCTGACGTTCGTACCGAAGCTTCCTGTCTCACAACCTCAGCGTGGCGAGAATCTCTAGGGATACGAGACCGAGGGCTAGGCCAGGGCCGTGCCGTGCCGTGCCGTGCCGTGCCGTGCCGTGCCGTGCCGTGCCGTGCCGTGCCGTGATGATTCTACGTGCCATTTATCGATCACAAAACGCCGCCAAATAGCGCCGAAAGTCACACCATGACCCGGAGCTTCAAGCGCGCAGGTCACTGCTTGGTCTGTCCGGTGGAGGACCGGCTAACGGGCCGAATGCGTTTGCCTCATTCACCAAGGGCCACATTGCGCCAACGGACAAATACTGCCGCTTGGCACTTCATTCTTCCGAGCCCTTGTATTAGTGTTCCGGTCATGTCGTGGAGTGTGTCAGCCGAACCAGCGCCGGACTGGGCAGTTCCCGTGCTCCTGACGGTTGGCCGGGCAACCTACGTCGCTCAAAACTTTGAAAATAACTGCAAGGACCTGCTAACGAGCCTTCAACTCACCGGTCAGCTGATGGGGCTGGCGGACGCCGAACCATACGACTTCGGGGCGGCTATCGACGAGATCATGGATGACCTCCGCGATCGGGACTTTATTTATTTGAACAGCGCCTTGACTCAGCTCAAGAGTCAATCTCGCGGTACCTTCACCACAGATGGCGTAGCCCTACTTAATGATGCTCTGAAGGCGCGGAACTGGATCGCACACGAGGGCGCTCGATTCGACATTCACGCATTTGACCCAAGTGTCGCAATCGACTGTCTGAAAGACTTGCTGCCGCACGTTCGCACCTTGGCCGCCGCTGACGACCTCGTAGCTGGTGTGAAGGCGGACACCGAGTATCAGAGCAGCAGCCAGGCTGGTGGCCGACCGCTGGAAGTTGGCAGCTATGAGCTTCTTGTCGAGCGATGGGTGTTCGCGCCAGTGGCCGGCCTCTCCGGAGCACCCACAACCCGCTAGCCTCTGAGGACGGCACACAAGGCTTGAAAACCAGCAGCCTCAGCCAGAGAAAGCCTTGCGCTTCTGTTCCTAACCCAGTTGCGTTAGTGAGAGCCTGAAAGGGCCCGATGGAACAGTCAACCGGACCGCGCTCACAGCGGCCTAAGCCCACGAGCCAACGAAAGCCGGGGCAGTCCCGTGGCCCCTCACCTTGTGTGCGGTCACAGAATGGCGAAGCCTACTTCGCTGCTCTACGGAGCAGAGTAGCCGTTAGTCTCAACAGGACGTCTTTGAACGGCCCTTTTCCAGTAGGATCGTTCGGCACCAGGACGAGATATGCTTGTCCATCCTCGATGTAGCACTTCTCGACTTTGCCGTTTCCGAGCGAAAAACTACATTCGAACTCGTAGCTGAGGCTCTTCACCCATTCGCTGGATGCCACGAGTTGCTGATCGAAGCTACTCGGATAGTTTTCGCTCTCCCAAGGATGATGTGTCCATTCTCTGCGCCAGGGACGCCCGTTCGTATCAACTGAGAATCCCTCGAACAACTCCCAGCCGTCTGCCGCTTTCGTTGGGCGATATGTCCCAAAAACTCGCTTCCATGGGGAATCGAATACCCGTTCCGGCCAAGTTTCGATCGTTTCAGTGGGGACCCCTCGTTTTGCGAGGATGTGAGCGACCTCTGCAAGCTGAGAATAAGCCTCACCGACGAGGCGCTCGGCCTCAACGTAAGAAGGTGTTCGACTTACTGTTGAGAATCGTGAATCCAGTTCGTCTTCCAGGCCCATGCTGGTGATCATAGCGCCCTTTTGCGGATGTCATACCAGTGACGCACACATCCCTTATGTCAGGTCTCAACGAAAGCGATGGTAACGTCCCTTTTGTGTTTTTGCTCGTGCTGGTGGGGCCTGTTGTCGCTGGTGGGCGTCGGGTTTCCACGTCTCCGCTGGTTTGTGCTGGTCGTCGGCGGTCGTAACGGAGAGTGTCCTGTCGTGATGGACAGGGCACTAGGGCGGCGGCTTGTCCGGTAACCGGCCACCGTCAGGCTGCATCAAGTGAAGTAGCACCCGCCGAGACCCCGTTAGATGGGCATCGACCGGAGCCGGTCGGCTCCCTCCAGGTGTCCGGGTATGAGATCGGTTTACGAACGCTTAGGCGATCGGAATTCCGGACCACGCAGTGAACGCCGTCTTGGCAGTGCTAACCAGGATCGGCGTGGCAGCAGCGCCACTTAGCTTGATCAGGCCGTCTTGGAGCTTGTTGAGGAAGTTCTTTGCTTTCTGGTCCTTCGACGTCCCGTCTACGGCTTCTAGGTCAACGCGGAGTGCCGCCTGATCCTCGCCATTCAATCCCAGTCCTTTCAGGGCTTCCAATAGCGCTCCAGTATCGCCCTGGCTGATGTTGACATTCTGCGTGAGGGTCTCCCCCACGCCAACTGTATTCGTGCCACCGTAGATGTTTTGATTGATGTTCCAGGTCACAATGCTCCTTATATTGGGGTCCTTGACTGTCGGGCCTGCTGGTTGGCCCGCACCAGGAAGAGTTTGGCGGAGTTCAAGAGAGAACATCAGAGCCTTGTTCCTGATGGTCTCGGTAATCCCATGGATCAGCTGCGGCGAGATGATCTTCGAGGCCGAATAGACGCCGCAGTACTCCATTCGCGGTGCCCTGCCCTCCTTGCCCCAATTCTCAAGCTGGTTGGCGGCTGAAATTGGCCATGCTTGGTGCAGGTTGGTTTCTGCTTGACTCAGCTTCTCCAATTCAGCAACAGGTTGGTTGAAAAAGGAATAGAAGTTTGCCGCACGAAATCCTTGCTCATCCGGCACGGCCTCTGGAGATACATAGTGCTTGTACCAGGATCCCACCGGGCCAGAGAACGTGACTTCAACAGGAACCTTGATTGGGCCCCGGTATGCAGGGTATTCCTCGACAGGGGTTGTTCCATAACCGTTAAGTTCTTTCTGCGCCCACGTCTGGAGGGCTGCAGCCTCGAGTGAATAGCCCAGGACGAGCATCTTGCGCAGGAGGTTTGAGGTAGAAACTGTGTCATCGGTGGCGCCAATGATCAGTTCGTCGAGGAGAGTCATTCCTGACTAATATCACGGCTCAGCTGCCTGCCTCGAACACGGGCATCGTGAACCCGAGTGTCCTGCTAAGGACCGGCTTGCGGGCAGGGTCTGGACGCCGGATAAGTACGCTGTCCGGCTGTACAGCTATGGTGCCGTGGCTGGTGCCGGCCAGAACTCGGTGACGATGCGCTCGAGCTCAGTCCGGAGATCTTCCCAGGGTAGGTTCAGGTCCAGAGTGTTGGCCAGGATCCGGTTGCCGTGGAGTGTGACGTCCAGGTCGGGCTGGCGCGGGGCGTCGGTACGGGCGTAGAGCAGCCAGCCGCCCACGGTACCGCCGGACTGGGCTTCCTCGTTCCGGACGTAGCTGAGGATCTGGTACAGGTTGCTGCTGCTGATGGACTCCTTGCCGAAGCGGCTGACCTGCAGGCTCTTCCCGTAGTACTTGGCGTCGACGATGAGGGTCCGCCCGCCGCCCCGAAGCACCAGGTCCGTGTTCATCGCCGGCAGGTGGTCGTCCTTGGGAGACCGGGTCGCGTCCTTGTCCCAAGGGATGGTGCTGGCCGCAGGCTTCAGCTGAGGGTGGTGGACCTTGAAGTAGTTGCGCAGGAACCGCTCGTAGAGGTCGTGCATCTTCTCATCGCCCAGCCATTCGGAGAGCATGGCGTCCCTGCCGGCCTGGCCCTGGAGCAGGCCCCAGACCACCAGTTCGCAGACGCCCAGCAGCAGCCGGTACCCGGAGATGCCTCGGTGGTAGGTCAGGGTGTTCCACCGGATGGAGGCAGGGTCGATGAGCTGTACCTGCGAGAAGTACGGCAGGAGGTTCCGCAGCTCCACCTTCCGGGCCCGGGAGACGTCGCCGTGCCGGATGAGCAGGGTCATGACCGCCTTGAGGGCCCGGTTGTGAGCGGTATCCGGCTCGTACTCGTCATGCTCGCACACCAGGCGCCCGCGGGTCAGGGACCGTTGAACGGCGGTGCGGGTGACGTCGATGCGGCCGCGGACAGTGGCCAGTTCCTCGCTCCGGGCGACGTACCCGTGCTGAAGGCCGCGCTTAACCTGCCGGGAGACGCCATCGATCAGGATGGCGGCGAAGAGCTCGTGCAGATGCTCGAACTTCTCGGAGGCGAAGCGGTCCTGCCCGGGGCTCCGGATGGTGGAGAAGGCGTACGCCATCATGACGTACACGTTGCGGATGGGGATGGACTTACCGCTCACGCGATCGAGGCCCTCAGTTTGTCCGCCCAGCCCTCGACCTTCCCAGCCTCGTCGAACCAGTACTCCTGCAGCAGGGGGATCAGCTCGTCCTCTACGACTGAGAACAGCCAGGAGTCCTGGCGGGCGTCCTCGGCGGTGCCGGTCAGGTAGCTGTGGCCGATGGTGAAGCCGGCGCCCAGGCCCGGGTCGGCGGCGATCTCCTTGTTCAGCTTCCGGATGGTGCCCACCAGCTGCTGCAGCTTGGGGCTCTTGGCGTCATTCATCCACCGAGTGAAGCCTTCGGACTTGAATCCGGGCCGCATCTCGATGAAGCCGAAGCGGCGGCGCAGAGCATAGTCCAGGACGGCCAGGCTGCGGTCTGCGGTGTTCATCATGCCGATGATGTGGACGTTGGCCGGGACGGAGAAGGACTCGTTCTTGTACAGCAGGCGAAGCTCGTGGCCGCGCTTGTCGGCTTCGATGAGCATCAGCAGTTCGCCGAAGATCCTGGAGATGTTGCCGCGGTTGATCTCGTCGATGATGAAGAAGTACGGGCGGTCACTGTCATCGCGGGCTTGCTCGCAGAACTGGTAGAAGGGCCCCTCGGTAAGGCTGAATCCTCCGGCCTCCGTGGGGCGGTACCCCATCATGAAGTCCTCGTAGGAGTAGGACTGGTGGAACTGGACGGTCTGGACGCGGTCAGGGTCCATCACGCCCATGATCGAGTAGGCCAGGCGCTTGGCGGTGTACGTCTTGCCGACGCCGGGAGGGCCGGCCAGGATAATGTTCTTCTTGCGGGCAAGAACGGAGCAGAGGCGGTCGTAGTGGGCCTCGTCGACGTAGACCTGCTCCAGGAACGCTGCCCGGTCATAGGGACGCAGTTCGACGGGGGCGTCCGTCAGCTTTGGCTCGTCGGCCGCGTTGTCGCCGAAGAGCGCTTCGAGCTTCGCCACGTAGTCGCGGTGCGCGGTGATGTCGGTCAGGGTCTTGGTGGCCGCGTCACCCGGGTGCTGCCAGGATCCGTCGTGGGTCCAGCGTACGGAGCGGATGTTCCGGAAGGATCCGCGCTCGGGATCGTAGGTGGCCTCGGACATGACTTCGCCGCGGCCGACCAGTTCCCGGCGCCCGCGCTTGGCATAGACGATGTCGCCCTCGGTGATCTCGTTCTGGAACTGCCACACGGCCAGGACTGCGTTGTTGTTGGAGGCCCCGGTGCCTTCGACGTCCAGGGCGGCGCGGATGGATTCGCGGTCAGGGTAGTCGGAGATGTCCCCGAGGCTGTCCCAGTTGATTCCCATGATCCCCGCCCGGGAGAACTCGCCCCATTCAGAGGCCTGTGCGCCGGGGGAGTAGAGCCAGTAGTGCCGGCGCCGCGGCTCATCCAGCTCATCGGTCCCGGAGGCCCGGTCCTTGAAGTTCCACCGCTCCTCCAGCCCATCGTCCCAGAACTGGAATGACTCGGTGTGGTCCTGGGCGAGTGTGGCACGGATGGCGAACAAGTCCCGGTCCAATGCTGCAGGGCCGCTTCCGGTGGAGCCACCGATCAGGGACCCGAGCCCGCTGCGGATCTTCTGCTTCATGGAAGCCGCCGAGATCGGCTCGAACACGTCGGGCCGGGCGAAGAACTGCAAGGCGTTGCGCATATCGCTGCGGTCCTTCCCGGAGGCCAGCATGACCCGCTGCAGCTCCCACGGATCGCAACGGGCAGCATCCCTCTGCATGTCATCAAGGGAGGCCCAGTGCTGGACGAAGTGACAGAGCCAGGGCAGGTGGAGCCAGAGTCGCTGGTTGTACCAGGGGCCCGGATGGAATCCAGCGGTGTTGGCCGGCCGGCCGAGGCAAGTTGCCATGGGCTCTGGAATGCCGAGGGGTTCTTGCAGGTAGGACAGGACGCGTTCCACGTTAGCGCGGCGAGACTCCGGCCGGGACGTCTTGAGCCCGTGGCCGCGGAGGAACACCATCTCGGCGGCCAGCAGGATCGCCTCGCGTGAGGCGCCGGCCAGCTGCTGGTCCAGCTTCACCCACTGGGTATCGTCGTTGCCCTCAATCGGGTTGTCTTCGACTCGTACCCGGATTTCCTCGGCGGCCTCCGGCGTCCAAATCCGTGTGCTCGGGTCCAGGATGGAGTAGCCGTCGCCGAGCATCTGATCGATCAGTGGCTTGATGTCCGTGGCGATCGCGACGTCAGGGGTGGGACGGCACCACAAGAGCGAGTCGATGGTGTTCTGATCTGGTGCGACGGAGTCCATGAGCTCATTCTGTCAGCTGCCCTGATCGACCGTCCACGAAGGCTCACCAGGGAAAACACTTCCCTGAATGCCAGGGCTTCCGCTCCCAGACGATCCGGAGCCGGTCCGGCATGAGCGCGTCCGAGCCAGATCAATGCGATCTATGCCGAGCGGATTCCCGCACCCTACCCGGCTCGGACCATTCTTCAAACCGCTGCACTCCCGCTCGGCGCGAAAGTGCAAATCGATGCGGTAGCCGAGGCCTGACATTCTCGCACTCCGCTGACTACGTAATCCGGTTGACCTGCGTCCGGTCAGGGATCGACTAATGAAGGATCACATTTCCGTGGGGTGTATAGGATTCGGGAATGGCTGAATTCATCGAAGACTGCGAAATCTATGCTGGGGGCTCTTATCCCGTCGCGATCTCCCACGGTCACCCGATTCTGGGCAAAGTAGGGCTCAAGGCACGGGTCGACGTCGAAACCGGCGAAGTGACCTTCTACGTCCCGCCCGAGAAGATCCCCAAGTTGAAGTAGCCCCCGACTCGCCTTGGTGACGCGCGTCCGGTGAAGGATCCTCAAACGGCACGTTAAACCGCCAAACCGAGCTGTGAGAAAGCCGCCATTCTGAGCTAACAGTCACACCGAGAGGTCAATCTGACGCTCTTCGTTATGTCACGCGACAGATGCGTGGTATCGGCGCTTGGTCAGCCGGGTAGGCCTGTCATGGCTCGGGATGCACAATCACCTGCGGCTTGATTTGTTGTCTGACCTGGGCATATACATCAACATTTAGAGTTGGCGCGACCCAGAGCGACAGGGCTACCGCATAGGGGATTCGTTCTCCCCCCAGCCCGCCGGCCTGTTCCAGACACTTAATCTTGAGTGAGACTTCGGATCCGCGGCCAGACGCGAAGGCCTTCTCCGTCTCCCAGATGAGATGTTTTATGGTGCCGCTGCCTCGTTTTGCTTCATCGTCTGAAAGGTCAGTGGGAGCGTCCAGTTCCGGGGTTCCCGTCGGTTTGGTGAACCCCAAGGCGGCCCTGCGATACTGGCGATGCCGCCAGTTAACGGGACTGAGCCATGCGAGCGTAGCGGTTATCCGCTTTGTCCCGCGAACATTCAATCCGTCAGGAAGGGGCAGTAGTAGATCTTGTTCTTCTGCAGCCCCCAAGCTGCCCAGATAAAGGACTACAGCCTCGTGACCGACGCATCCGAGTGAAAAGTCTCTGTCAATAGATCCAAATCCAATTGCTTTCTCGACCGACAGCGTGTCGCTCCTGAATCCCTCAGGATGGCGAGCACCATGGGCCAGCAAAGCTTTGATGGCTACTGCTCGTTCGTGACGGCCTAGAGGAGCTCCACCGACGATGTCGTCCAGTGTGTCATGTAGAAGTGAGGCACGGCGGGTAACTAGAGCAGCGGCAGGGCTCGTGCCAGTAGCATACGACTCCTGCCCGATTACGGACGAAGCGACGCGGATCCCGGGCCCCCTCGTCGTGGTTCTAGCAACAGTGAGCGAACCCTTGGGGATAGGGGGCGCCGTGAAGAGTACTTTGCCGCCTGGCGCTGTCACCTCTGGCTTGAGGCTTCTGCGGTAACCACCGCCAAGAGCGCTCACCGGGCTGACACTTGGAAGTCCGTCACTTGGATCGAAGACATAACCCATTGGCGTCACGCCGGACGCGTCTTCATGCATGGCTCCCACAGTCAGAGCGTTGATTGACTCCGCAGGTGAAAGCAGCCTCCGGTTTGCTTGATCCGCGTGCTGGGCTGCGAGTATGGCCTCCCTTCGATCCTCGGCTTTCAACTGCTGGATCGAATCCGAGTCCAAAGGCCCCAAGGGAAGTTCTCCGTAGTTCCCTGCCGAAACGACAACGAGGACCCCGTATCTGTAACTTAGCCAGTCCAAGGTTCGAGCCCAGGATGACAAGATGGAGTCGAAGGGCGTAGTCGGATCCCCAACGGAGAGATTGATGACGACAACTTCGGGGGCAATCGCTTCTTGACCATCGGCACCCTCGTAGAGTTCCCGGAACACGCGCTGCATTAGGTCAGGGGTAAGGTCCTTTGCCCTAATTTCCTCAACACGCTCTATGGTGTCCGACGCTGGTGCCAGGATGGGACGCACGAGCACCGGTCTTCTCAATGCGGCCCCCTCGTTGCCGCGATCGCCCCAAATGACAGCGGAGGCCATCCAGGTTCCGTGCTTGCGATCTTCAACGGTGCTGTCGGAGTCAGCAGATAAATCATCGGGATCATGAACAATAACCCGGTCCGATAACAGGTGGTGGTTAGCAGCTGGAACACCATCCAGAATGCACACAACTGGGCTTCCAGTTGGCAGCGATCCGGTCGACTCAAACGATTCAACTGAGGGAGACTCAGCCCACACAGTTTGACCCGAAAGTCGGAGGTACATGACATTGGCTGATTTGACGACTTGGACCTGCGCGAACTCACGTTGGGCGAGCTTCTGCACAAAGTCCTCTGGAACGGTGCACTTGATGCCGTGATAACCGACTGCGCCTATGATGGCGGAACTCAGAATTGTTCCGTCTGCCGCTCTGACAAGTTCCTCTACTTCCAGTTGAACGCGCTGGCGAATACTAGGTGACTGTCTGTACCAAAGCTCAATCTCCAGCGTATGCAGCTGGCCAGGGAGGCGTTCCGCAAAGTATCGGTCCCAATCGATCGTCTTCAAACGGTCAGCCGGTCCCCAAGGGCGGACGTCTTTCAAATGACTGAAAAGACCTTTGAGAGGTCCATATCCGTGTTCGACACGGCCGGTGCGAGTCCAAGCCTTCCAAAGTCCGAGCAATCGGGACATTGTGCGCTCGTCCAGGCAGATCGCATGGAGGCACGTCTTGATCTCTGGGTCCTTGGGCGCCTGAGAGATGAGTTCGAAGTCCTCGGTTGGCGACATGGCACCTTCGGACTCGTTTAGGATTTCGAATCCCAACTTGGCCGCAACCTTGCTGAGATCCGTCTGTTCGTCGAGAGCTTCGAAGACAAGGACGAGTTGAGGATCAGCTGCGTGAATGGATCGAGAGAGTTCAACTTGAGCGCTGAAGTCGCTCAGAGCTTCATCGAAACGTTCGCCGAGACGCGTCATGCGTTCCGATTGGTTGCGGAACGCAACCTTTGGCTTACCTCCACCCGTAACTTTAACGGACCGTGGACGGCCCACCGAGCCAAACAGGACGGGGCGGGGGGATGAAGACCCCACAGCCTCAAGGCTCATTAGTATCAGCGCCTGCCCGCTTGTTCCATTGTTCCAAGAGCTGCTGGGTCGCGCTACGTCCGCTCGCATCAGGTCCGCTGAGTATCGTCTTCCGCTGGACGTCCAATGCGAATTCTTCGAGTTCTGCATAGCTGACGTGCGGCAAGCGGTCGGCGATTGTCCGTACAGAAAGTCCGAAGTCCAATCCTGTACGCGCGGACCAAGCCTTCAACCATTCAATTTTTCCAGCACGAGTGGGCTGAGGAAGTTCTACACGTACTTGCATGCGTCGCCAGACCGCACGATCAAGTAGTTCGGAGTGGTTAGTGGCGGCGATGACAATAACGTGACTGGGTAGCTTGTCGATTTGTAGAAGCAAGGAGCTGACGACCCGCTTGATTTCGCCTGTTTCATGCGTGTCGCCGCGCTCTTTGGCAACAGCGTCAAACTCGTCAAAAAATAAGACACAGGGTCGCACACGGACCGCGGAAAACAACGTATCCATTCTTGCGGCCGTTTCGCCCAGGAAGCTACCAATGAGGCCCTCGTATCGCACCGTCAGAAGCGGAACGGCCAATTCTGTGGCGATCGCCTCAGCGAGTGAAGTCTTTCCGCCACCAGGGGGTCCAACGAACAAGATGCGGTGACGTGGCTCTACCCCGTGGCTACGGAGAAGGTCTCTTCGATGGTGCTCCTCGAGAAGATCCGCGCACTGCTGTCGCACCATCCCGGGCAAAACGAGATCAGATATTTGCCGTTCCGGCTCTCTTTCATGCAGGAGAGCGGCCACCCCTTCAACTCGCGTTAGCGAAGTTACCTTCGAAGCTGAGTTTTGTGGTCGTCGCCGGGTAAGGGCATCCGTTAACTGATTAGCGAGTACTCCGTGTTTTTTTGCCTCTTCTTCAGCGATGAGTGCTTCCGCTGCGCGCCGAAAGGCAAGATCGTCGGCGCCCGCCCCAGATTTTACGAGGGCGAGCAGCAAATCTGCCCTTGCCACGATTGATCACCTTTCCTTGATTTTCAGCTAGCCCTATCGTCGCAGATGGAGCAGGGCAGCATCGACATTGCGATCGTGCGCGACACAAGTAGTTCGACTGCGTTCCCCTACGGAAGAGGCGGGACGGTAGAGATTGGTGACCCTGAAGCTGAGCCAGAGCCCTAAAGGTTGCGTTGGACGATCCTGTACACCGTGCTCCGTGCGACCTTGAACAGTCGGCGATCTCGGCGGTGGTGTGTTGTCCTCCCTTATACAGGGAGGACGAGGTGGGCTTCCTGGCTCGTGCTGAGCTTGGGTTTTTTACCGCGGAGCCGGCCTTTGGCTTTCGCGACCTGCATGCCTTCGCGGGTCCGGGCGCGGATGAGGCCGGATTCGAATTCCGCGACCATGGCCAGGACGTTGAAAAGCAGCCGGCCCACGGGGTCGGTGGGGTCGTGGATGGATCCGCCGAGGCTGAGCTTCACCTCCCGCTTGGTGAGATCCTCGATGATGTCCCTGGCGTTCGGCAAGGATCTGGCGAGGCGGTCGAGTTTGGTTACGACGAGGGTGTCGCCGGCGCGGACCGCTGCAAGGGCCTCGCGAAGACGGGGCATGAGCAACATTGGAACGGTCAGTGGCGTTACGCAACCGAGTTGGGGTGTTTCATAGGTGACCGCCTGTGAAACACGGTTGGCAGTGTGAGTGGTTCGGGCCCGATCATGTTTCATAGGATGTTGCATCAGGACTGATGCGTGAAACGTATCTATGCAACAACTTCGGGGTCAGTGGCGGTAAATGGACTCAAATCATCTGCTTATCGCCACTGACCGTTCCGTTGTTGCTCACGCCCCGATACGTTCAGGAGTACCAGGCCCACAGTGGAGGATCTCTCGCCATTCCTGGCCGTGAAGGAAGACACGGGGCCCGCATCCATGACTTCGCCACTGCCGTAGCCCAATAGACTGCAGTTTGAATGGACGTTCGTAGGAAGGCCACTTCCACCTGTGGCCAGTCGCGGCCGTCGGCGCCACCCCTGGGTGATCACCAGAACTTTCATCATCGACGCTTGGGGGTCGCCAATGGCTGGCGGAACAATTTTCGGGCTGGCGCTAATAGCTGCCGCTATTCTCGTACTGGCGATTTCAGGGCCTTTAACCAAGCTCTCAGCCAACAGTCAGGCATATCTGCGACCAGGCCTCGACAAGGCAGCATTCATTCGGCGCAACCTGCGCGTCGTCCGCGTCATGGGCTTGGTGTGGATCGTTCTCGGAGCTGGGATCTCGGTCTTCGGTCTAGTGACGGGCCGCTAGAACATGAGAATCGCACCACTGCTCGTCCTCGCAATCGTGGGCATATTCGTAATCCTGATCCGTAACTTCTACGCAAGATTCATCGCGTCTATCGCCGTTCAGGTCCCCGCGCTCAAGCCTCACGAAGCCTGGATACTTCGCTGGATGCCGCGAATATCCGTCGGCTTCGGTCTGCTGTTCATCGCCATAGGGATTCTGATGGGCTTCAACCTGATCTTCCCTGATCCCCGCTCCTGAGCTCGATTCCGCTGCCCACAGCCGGGGACAATTCCCGGAGGGTTATCCACGGCTACTGCCGCTAAGGGAGCTACCCCAACCGCTCCCAATTTCCAGCTGCGCGTCACTTCGTGATGGGCCTCCAGCCCACCCTTGACCGCGCACCTTCCGCAGACATTTTCGGCTGTCGTTATCGGGATGGGGGGAACAGCGGACTCATACCTCGTGGTCTCAAGACCGTTACGTCTTACAGCGTTGAGTACGCGCCCTTTCAGTTCGGCCTCGGCTTAGAGCCGAGCTCCATCTCTCTATATATAGATGTGCGCCTGGTGCCCGGGGTGACGCAACAGCGCGCACGAATCTCGAGGACACCAGCTGCAGCCACCTTGCATGGTGTCGTGACCCCGAATCGCCGTCGCCTGCGGCCGACTAGGGGCTAGGCTTGGCTATTCTGCGGGCGGCTCCCGTGCCGTCAGGCCTTGCCCAACGAAAGGCGTTCCCGGGATGGCGCAGCTTCGAAATTGAGATGTCGACGATTCGGCGTAGGGAGGCCAAGGACTTCACGAACCGCTCGATCTCGTCGCCGCTGAAATCCCTTGGTGCAGCCTTCATCAGATCATCCATGAGCCGGTCTGCCGTGCGCGCGAGATGCTGAGCGTTGTTCGGCAGGAGCCCGGTTCGCTGGCGGTCCAGCTCGGCGAACCATTCGCCGACGGAGGATTCATCCTCCGGTTCGTCGACGTTGAACCCGTCGAACAGCCCTCTGACTTCGTCGAGCAACACGCCCCATTCTGCTCCGAGCCTCAGGAGATCTCGCGTGGATGCGTGCTCGTCTGAATCCGAAGTGCGCTTCTCCTCGTCCTGAGGGAACGCGATGTTAGCGGCCTCTACGACGGCCGGGGCCGGGCTCGAAGCCTGCGCTTCCGCCTCGGCCGTCTCGGCGTCCAGCTCCAGTCTCCTGAGATCGGCATGAAACCCATTCTTGAGCGAAATGCTGAGTGATCCCTCCGCCGTGCGCATCCTGGACACGAGCCTACCCAGCGGCCCCTTGAAGACAATCACCACCACCACAAGGACGACCAGCCAGAAGCCGGCCCAGATCAGCTGTGTGGCGACCGCGTTGTCCATAACTTCCCCCAAGGGTTCGCTTTTACATGACTAAGGCTCCCTGATGGTATCCGCTCCCGAGAGCAACCAAGGCGTCATGCCTCCAGATAGCGCCGGATCTACGTCTCCCTTTCGGGTATCGCGTGTATGACCTGCCAAGCGTTGGAAATCCTGTTCCTCAAGCGGGGTTCGCTCGCCGTGGGCGGTGCGTACCTTGGACGGACATTCCGGATTTTGTTCGGGGAGTGTGGTCTCTGGCTGCTGGAAGAGCCGGACGCGCTGCATTCGCGCTGAGTGCCAGTCCCGGCTGGCTGTTGAGCAGACGCAGGAGCGCTACTACGTGCATGAGAGCGATGACGGCATTGATTCGGTTGTACTGGTTGCGTGACACGCCATGAGCGGTGCCATGCCTGGTAAAGCCGCGAGGAACAGGAGCTCCTAGCTGGCCGTCGTAAACACTATGTGCTCCGGAGATACCGGCCCACACGAAGTACTCACGGAAGGAGTACATCTCCATGTCCAGCTGGATCTTCTTATAGCCGGTGATTTGGTGGCGGAAGGTGTTCCCGACGTAGCGCCGGATCAACGTGTCCAAAAGGTTGGCGCTTAGGGCTTGCCAGTAAATAATCTTGCGTGTCTGGTTTCGGGCCGTACTGTGGTGGTATGTCCCTTGCCGTTGAGGTTGAAGAGTCGTTGAAGGCGAAGTTCGAGGCGTTGTTGCCGC
>NZ_JAGPOT010000139.1 GCF_018224015.1 Pseudarthrobacter albicanus | reverse complement strand
GCCGCGCAGCATGGCGGGCCAGGGTTCGCGGATCACCAGGAAGCCGCCGTGGCCGTTGGGCACGGATTCGCCGTTCTCGTCCACGACGTCCGCGGCGATGCCGGGCAGCGGGACCTGGGCGGAGCCGGGCTTGGTGGCCGTGACGCCGGGGAGGGGTGCGATCATCTGGGCGCCGGTTTCGGTCTGCCACCAGGTGTCCACGATCGGTGCGGGGTTGTCTTTCTTTTCGCCGTTCTTGCCGGCGTTGGCTCCGATGGTGTCCCGGTACCACATCCACGCTTCCGGGTTGATGGGTTCGCCCACGGAGCCCAGGACCCGGATCGAGGAGAGGTCGTATTTGCCCGGGATGTCCTTGCCCCACTTCATGAAGGTCCGGATGGCGGTGGGGGCGGTGTAGAGGATGGAGACCTTGTACTTCTCGATGATCTCCCACCAGCGGCCCTGGTGCGGGGAGTCCGGGGTGCCCTCGTACATGACCTGGGTGGCGCCGTTGATGAGCGGCGCGTAGGCGACGTAGGAGTGCCCGGTGACCCATCCGACGTCGGCGGTGCACCAGTAGACGTCCGTTTCCGGGTGCAGGTCGAAGACGGCCTTGTGGGTGTAGGCGGTCTGGGTGAGGAAGCCGCCGGTGGTGTGCAGGATGCCCTTGGGTTTGCCCGTGGTGCCGGAGGTGTAGAGGATGAACAGCGGATGTTCCGAGTCATGCCCGACGGCGGTGTGCTCGGCTGAGGCGGCCCCCACGGTGTCCGCCCACCAGTGGTCACGGCCCTCGTGCCAGTCCACGTCCGCCCCGTTGCGCTTGACCACCACGACGTTCCGGACGGAGTGGCCGCCGCCGTCTCCGTCATGGGACAACGCCTCGTCGACGGCGTTCTTGAGCGGGCTGGGCTTGCCGCGGCGGTAGGTGCCGTCGGCGGTGACGACGAGCCTGGCTTCGGCGTCGTCGATCCGGGAGCGGAGCGCGTCGGCGGAGAAGCCGCCGAAGACCACCGAGTGGATGGCGCCGATCCGGGCGCAGGCCAGCAGGGTGATGACGGCCTCGGGAATCATCGGCAGGTAGACGGCCACCCGGTCGCCCTTGGACACGCCCAGGGACTCGAAGGCGTTGGCGGCCTTCTTGACCTCCTCGGTCAGCTGCGCGTACGTGTAGGTGCGGGTGTCGCCCGGTTCGCCCTCGAAGTAGATGGCGACGCGGTCCCCGAGCCCGTTTTCGACATGGCGGTCCAGGGCGTTGTACGCGGCGTTGACCTCGCCGCCGACGAACCACTTGGCGACGGGTGGCTGGGTCCAGTCCAGCGCCTGCGTGAAGTCCTTGCTCCAGCTCAGCAGCCCGCGGGCCTGCCTGGCCCAGAAGGCGGGGCGGTCGGCGTCGGCCTCGGCGTAGTCCGCGGCGGTAACGACGGCGCCGGCCGCGAACGCGGCCGAGGGCGCGAACTGGCGGGCTTCATGGGACAGGTTTTCGAAGGCATCGCCCTGACGGGGCGGTGTGGATAGTGCTGCGGTGCGGTCGTTGGACATAGGTAAACTCTTTGCTTTCTCTGACTCGTTCTGCGTTGAAAATACGCCCTAACTAAACGCCGAGGTGTGCCCCGCCACCGGGCAGGGCACACCTCGGACTCTCGCCGGGACGGTCCGCCGACAGGGCGTGGTTTACGTGCCCTGACGGACCTTGGCGGTCTCGATACCGCTCATGGCGCTGTCGGTGACCTGGTCGATGTCGCCGCACCCATCGACCTGCACAAGCAGGCCGCGTCTGTCGTAGAGTGCCAGTATGGCCTCGGTTTGTTCGCGGTAGAGCTCCAGTCGGTGCCGGATAACGCGTTCATTGTCATCGCTGCGCCCTTCATCCCGGGCCCGGCCCAGCAAGCGCCGAACGATTTCTTCATCATCCGCCGCGAGCTGAAGAACAACATCCAGATTGTGCGCGTTGGCGGCAAGGATATCGTCCAGCTCGTCCACTTGGCACGTGGTGCGCGGGTATCCGTCTAGCAGGAAGCCGTTGCTCGTGTCCTGGTGCTGCAAACGGTCCCGCACCATGGCGTTGGTGACGCTGTCGGGAACGAAATCGCCGTTGTCCATGTACCTTTTTGTTTCGACACCCAAAGGTGTCTCGTCCATCACGTGAGTGCGGAACATGTCTCCTGTGGAGATGGCAGTAATGTCAAGGCGCTCTGCAATGCGCTGCGCCTGAGTACCCTTGCCGGATCCGGGGGGTCCTGTAATCAACATTCTCATCTATCAAACCGTTCGTAGTGGGGTTGTCGGAGCCTGAGTGATTCAGACATCTGGCTTGTGCGGAGGCGGCGGGACGGCGGCCGTATATCAGGCCGCGATGGCCGCTACCAGGAGAGGGACACAGTTGTGCTTCAAGGCCGGTGGACCCGATCCGCAGACAGAGGCAGGCGGCCGGGTGTGGTGGCGTTGGGGGAGATTGAGGTGGGTTCCGTCCGCCGGGTCGCCTCCCGGCTCTCGGGGTGCCTGTTGCGAAGGCGCGGCGGACCGGCGGACGGAAGATTCAGAAGGCCAGGGTCTCGGATTCGTGCAGGAACCGGTCGTAGGCGGGAAGCGTCAGGAAGGCCGGGAACTCGGCGCTGAGCGTGACTTCCTCGAAGATGTCCCGCGCGTCGGCGAAGCGGTCCCCTTCGAAGCGTTCCAGTTTCGCGAACTCCTCGTCGAGCATGTCCTCCACCCACTCGCGGGTGATGACGTCGCCCTTGTCGGTGATGGCGCGGGCGAAGATCCACTGCCACAGCTGCGATCGGGAGATCTCCGCGGTGGCTGCGTCCTCCATCAGGTTGTGGATGGCCACCGCGCCGTTGCCGCGCAGCCAGGACTCGATGTAGCGGATGCCCACCTCGATGTTGTTCCGGATGCCCTGTTCGGTGATGGTGCCGGTGGTGGAGGCGATGTCGAGCAGGGCGCGGTCGTCCGGGGTGACGTCCTCGCGGAGCCGGTCCAGCTGGTTCGGGCG
>NZ_JAGPOT010000138.1 GCF_018224015.1 Pseudarthrobacter albicanus | reverse complement strand
TCCCGGGCCCCGGCCTCTCATTCCCAGGCCGTCAGCGGGCCGCCCAAAGCTCCGAAGAGCGGCCCGGAAGCCGTATCCCATCTCCGGATTGCCCCTTGTTCAGCGCTCTCCTAGGAACGAGCCGGCGCCAAGACCTCTTCGCGCCGGGAGGACATGCCCATTCGTCGCGCCCGCCACCGGCCTAATACCATCATCACCGTCCATCCGCGGGCCCCGGCATGGGGCATGTCCGTGAGCCCGGCCACCCCGCCGCCTGGACCTGACCCCCTGGCGAACTAACGAAAAAGCCTGTTAGCGGCGCATGAGGCTGCGGACGCGGGACAGGTCGGCCGCGCCGATCAGGCCGGCGTCCGGGCCCAGGGCGGCGAGCTCGATGCCGGCCGCGGGCCGGAAGCCACGCCCGGTCAGGTTCCTCGCGAAAGCCTTCCGCGCCGGCGCCACCAGCAGTTCGCCGGCGTCGCAGAGGCCGCCGCCGATGACGAACGTGCCCGGGTCCAGGGCGGCAGCGAGGTTGGCCAGCCCGAGCCCGAGCCATTCCCCTACCTCTTCGAGCAGTTCGCGGGAGGTCGGATCCCCGGCCTTGGCCAGTTCCGTGACCACCACACCGGTAATCAGTTCCGTCCGGCCGCCCACGGCCTTGAGCAGCTCCTGGGCCACCGGGGAATTGGCAGCCGCCAGCTCACGGGCCTCCCGGCCGAGCGCATTGCCGGAGGCGTACTGTTCCCAGCAGCCGCGGTTGCCGCACTCGCAGCGGTGGCCGCCCGGCATGATGATCTGGTGGCCGAATTCCCCGGCCACGCCGAACCGGCCGCGTTCCAGGCGCCCGTCCATCACCATGGCGCCGCCGATTCCGGTGCCCAGGGTGATGCAGACAAGCCGGTTCTCGCTCCGGCCGGCGCCGAAGCGCCATTCGGCCCAGGCCGCCGCGTCGGCGTCATTGGTCAGCAGCACCGGACGGCGCAGCAGCCGCTGCAGGTTGTCCCGCAGCGGCTCGTTACGCCATGCCAGGTGCGGGCTGAAAAGGACCGTTCCGCCGTCGAGGTCCATCCAGCCGGCGGCGCCGATCCCCACGGACCGGATCCGGTGGCCCCGGCCCAGCTCCTCGACGAGTTCCACAATGACTTCTTCGACGGCGCGGGGCTCGCTGCCGGGCGTGGACCGCTTCGCCTGGCTGAGGATCCGCCCCTCCGGGTCGACGACGCCCGCAGCGACCTTGGTGCCTCCGACGTCGACGCCGATGGCCAGGCCCGTCCGGCCCGTCCAGCGGTGCGGACGGAATCCCGCACCCGCGGCGCCGGGACGTACCCCACCGGCACCTGCGCCGGCCAATGCACCGGCCACGGCACTAGCCACGGCACCGCGCCGCCAGGCGCCTGGCCTGTGCTGCGGGCCGGACTGCGGGCCGGATGTGGGTGTATGCATGGTTCCCCATTGTATTCGCAGGATTGTCTTCGCCGGAGTGACTTCCCAGGGGCGTCTTCACAGGTGCCTGGCCCGCCGCCGGCCCCGACCCCGGGGGCGCCGCCTGCTGGCGGAACGGAGGGCTTCATCGTAAAGTTACTCGCCAGTAGGTATCGTGGAACACACCCGTTGCGGACCGCGTACTAGTGTTGGCTGTACCTGGCCTGTCTACGGATATCAAAGGAGCTATTGTGCGAGAAATCAGTGTCCCGCCCCTGGTCGACGTCGCCCCGGACTCGAATGTCACGGATCTGCTGCTCCGCCAGGCGGCAAAGGCGTCCAACCCCGCGCTGTTCTCGCGTCTGGACAAGTCGGGCCAGTGGGAGGACATCCGGGCCACGGAGTTCCTGGCCGACGCTTCGCTGCTCGCCAAAGGCCTGATGGCCAGCGGTGTCGCGGCCGGGGACAGGGTCGGCATCATGTCCCGCACGCGGTACGAATGGGCCCTGATTGACTTCGCCATCTGGTTTGCCGGCGCGGTGTCGGTTCCGATCTATGAGACCTCCTCCCCCTCGCAGGTCGCGTGGAACCTCGGCGACTCGGGCGCGGTCGCCGCGTTCGGCGAGACCGCCCACCATGAGGACACCATCCGCCAGGCCGCCGCGTCCGAGTCGCTGACGGCCCTGAAAAACGTCTGGCAGCTGGCGGGCACGGGCCTGGATCAGGTCCGGGCTGCCGGCGCCGCCGTCAGCGACGAGGAGCTCGAGGCGCGGCGCAGCCAGGCCTCCCTGAAAGACATCGCCACGATCATCTACACCTCGGGCACCACCGGCCGGCCCAAGGGCTGTGAGCTGACCCACGGCAACTTCGTGGAGCTCTCCGAGAACGCGCTGGCCACCTCGCTGGGAAGCGTCGTCCACGAAGAGGCCAGGACCATCATGTTCCTGCCCCTCGCCCATGTCTTCGCCCGTTTCATCTCGGTGCTCGCCGTGGCGGCCGGAGCCACCGTCGCGCACACCCCGGACGTCAAGAACCTGCTCCCGGACCTGCAGAGCTACCGGCCCACGTTCCTCCTCGCGGTGCCGCGGGTGTTCGAGAAGGTCTACAACTCGGCACTGACCAAGGCCGAGGACGGAGGCAAGGGCGCCATCTTCCACCGGGCCGCGGACACGGCCATCGCCTACTCGCGCGCCAGGCAGGCCGGCAGGGTGGGGCTGGGCCTGAAGCTCAAGCACGCACTGTTCGACAGGCTCGTCTACGGCAAGCTCCGCGACGCGATGGGCGGCCGGGTCTCGCACGCGGTCTCCGGCGGCGGGCCGCTGGGTGAACGGCTTGGACACTTCTTCCAGGGCATCGGCCTGCAGATCCTGGAAGGCTACGGACTGACCGAAACGACGGCGCCCATCACCGTGAACACCCCGCAGCTGATCAAGATCGGCACGGTCGGCGCCCCGCTGCCGGGCAACGCCGTCAGGATCGCCGACGACGGCGAGATCCTCACCAAAGGCGTGTGCGTCATGAACGGCTACTTCCAGCGCGAGGATCTCTCCGCCGACGCCTTCGTGGACGGCTGGCTGCGCACCGGCGACATCGGCCGGCTTGATGAGCAGGGTTTCCTGACCATCACGGGGCGCAAGAAGGAAATCATCGTCACGGCCGGCGGCAAGAACGTGGTGCCCGCCCTGCTGGAGGACCAGATCCGCGCCGATGCCCTTGTCTCCCAGGTTCTGGTGGTGGGCGACAACCGTCCGTTCATCGGTGCCCTCGTGACCCTCGATGAGGAGGCACTCCCGGGCTGGCTGCACCGCCACGGCCTCCCGGCGTCGACCTCGCTGGCCGAAGCAGCGGCGAACCCCGTGGTCACGGCCGCCGTCCAGGACCTGATCAACCGCGCCAACCGCTCGGTTTCCCAGGCCGAGGCCATCAAGTCCTTCCGGATTGTGACCGCAGATTTCACCGAGGCCTCCGGACACCTCACGCCGTCGATGAAGGTCAAGCGCGGCCAGGTGATGAAGGACTTCGAGACCGTGATCGAAGAGATGTACACCGCGAAGCGTCCCACCCACGCCTAAAGCAACGCGGGGTCAGATACGGCCCGTCCGAGGCACTCGGACGGGCCGTATCTGACCCCGCGTTGTGTGGTTATTCGACGACGAGCAGCAGGTCCCCGCCCTGGACCTGTTCGATGGCGCCGACGGCGAGCCGCGCGACGGTGCCGCCCACCGGCGTCGTGATCGAGGCTTCCATCTTCATCGCCTCGATCGTGGCGACGGTGTCCCCCGCCTTGACCGAATCTCCCGTCTTGACCGTCAGGGTGACGGCGCCGGCGAACGGTGCGGCCACCTGTCCGGGCTGGGAGGAGTCGGCCCGCTCGGCGGCCTTGACGTTGCTGACCACGGAACGGTCCCGGACCACCACCGGGCGGGACTGGCCGTTGAGCGTGCACATCACCGTGCGCATGCCCTTTTCGTCCGGCTCGGAGACTGCTTCGAGCGAGGCAATCAGGCGCACGCCCTTCTCGAGTTCGATTTCATGCTCCGCGCCGCGCTGCAGCCCGTACAGGTAGTCGCGGGTGTCCAGCACGGAGAGGTCGCCGTAGGACTCCACGCTCTTCAGGTAGTCCTTGGTGGGGCCGGCGAAGAGCAGGCGGTTGAGGGTCTGCTGCCGTGTCCTGGAGTCACCCTGGAGCGCGGCGCTGTCCTCGGCGCTGAGCTCGACGTCGCGGACCTTGACGGTGCGGCCCTGCAGGGCCTTGGTCCGGAACGGCTCGGGCCAGCCGCCGGGAGGATCCCCCAGCTCGCCGGAGAGGAAGCCGATCACGGAATCCGGGATGTCGTACTTCTGCGGGTTCTCGTTGAAGTCCGCCGGGTCCGCGTTTAGTCCCACGAGGTGCAGGGCCAGGTCCCCCACCACCTTGGAGGACGGGGTCACCTTCACGAGCCGGCCGAGGATGCGGTCCGCGGCGGTGTACATGTCCTCGATCGCCTCGAACCGCTCGCCCAGGCCCAGGGCCATCGCCTGCTGGCGCAGGTTGGAGAGCTGGCCGCCCGGGATTTCATGCTGGTACACCCGGCCGGTGGGGCCCGGCAGACCGGATTCGAACGGCGCGTACACCCGGCGGACGGCTTCCCAGTACGGTTCCAGGGCGCAGACGTTGGCCAGGCTCAGCCCGGTGTCCCGGGGGGTGTGGGCCAGTGCGGCCACGAGGGCGGAGGCTGAGGGCTGGCTGGTGGTGCCGGCCAGCGACGCCGACGCGACGTCCACCGCGTCCACCCCGGCGTCCACTGCCGCCAGGAGCGTGGCCAGCTGGCCGCCTGCGGTGTCGTGGGTGTGCAGGTGGACCGGGAGGTCGAACCGTTCCCGCAGGGCAGTGACGAGGCGGGCGGCGGCCGCGGGACGCAACAGGCCGGCCATGTCCTTGATGGCCAGGATGTGCGCGCCCGCGTCGACGATCCGCTGGGCGAGCTCCAGGTAGTAGTCCAGCGTGTAGAGCTTTTCTGCCGGGTCCAGCATGTCCGCCGTGTAGCAGAGGGCCACCTCGGCGACGGCGGTTCCGGTCTCGCGGACGGCGCGGATGGCCGGGGCCATCTGGTTGACGTCGTTGAGGGCATCGAAGATGCGGAAGATGTCGATCCCGGTGGCGGCGGCCTCGTTGACGAACGCCACCGTGACCTCCTCCGGGTACGGCGTGTAGCCCACGGTGTTCCGGCCCCGCAGGAGCATCTGCAGGCAGATGTTCGGCAGCGCCTTCCGCAGGGCCGCGAGCCGGTCCCAGGGGTCTTCGCCCAGGAACCGCAGGGCGACGTCGTAGGTGGCACCGCCCCAGGCTTCCACGGAGAGCAGCCCCGGGAGCAGGCTGGAGACGGCGGGGCCGGCCGCGACGAGGTCGCGGGTGCGGACGCGGGTGGCCAGCAGCGACTGGTGCGCGTCGCGGAACGTGGTGTCCGTGACGGCCACGGCCTCCTGCGCGCGGAGGGCCTGCGCGAAGCCCTCCGGGCCGAGCTCCAGCAGCCGCTGGCGTGAGCCCGGAGCGTACTCCGTGCCCTCCACGGCCGGGAGCTTCGCGGCCGGGTCCGAGTGGACCTGGAGCTCGCCGTTGGGCTTGTTGACGGTGACGTCCGCGAGCCAGGTCAGCAGCTTGGTGCCGCGGTCCGCGGAGACGCGCGCCTTGAGCAGCGCGGGGCGCTCGTCGATGAACGAGGTGGCCACATTGCCGGCCACGAAGTCCGCATCGTCGAGGACCGCCTGCAGGAAGGAGATGTTGGTGGAGACGCCGCGGATGCGGAACTCGGCAAGGGCGCGCCGGGCCCGGGCCACGGCGGCCGGGTAGTCACGGCCGCGGCAGGTGAGCTTGACCAGCATGGAGTCGAAGTGCGGGCTGATCTCGGCGCCCGAGTACACGGTGCCGCCGTCGAGCCGGACCCCGGCACCGCCGGCCGAACGGTAGCCGGTGATCTTGCCGACGTCGGGCCGGAAGCCGTTGGCGGGGTCCTCGGTGGTGATGCGGCACTGCAGTGCCGCACCCTTGAGCTGGACGGTCTCCTGCGAGAGGCCCAGGTCCGCGAGGGTCTCGCCGGCGGCGATGCGCAGCTGCGCCTGGACCAGGTCGACGTCGGTGACTTCCTCGGTCACGGTGTGCTCGACCTGGATGCGCGGGTTCATCTCGATGAAAACGTGCTGGCCGGCGCGCTCCCCCACGGTGTCCACGAGGAACTCCACGGTGCCGGCGTTGACGTAGTTCAGCGCCTTGGCGAACTTCACGGCATCGCGGTAGAGCGCCTGGCGGATGCCCTCGTCGAGGTTCGGTGCCGGGGCGATCTCGATGACCTTCTGGTGGCGGCGCTGGATGGAGCAGTCGCGCTCGAAGAGGTGCATGACGTTGCCCTCGGCGTCGGCCAGGATCTGCACTTCGATGTGGCGGGGACGCAGGACGGCCTGCTCCAGGAACATCGTGGGGTCACCGAAAGCCGCGTCCGCCTCGCGCATGGCGGCCTGCAGGGCGTCGGGCAGCGCCTCCCGGGTGTCCACCCGGCGCATGCCGCGGCCGCCGCCGCCGGCCACGGCCTTGGCGAAGATGGGGAAACCGATCACGTCGGCGGCGGCGATGAGCTCGTCGACGTCCTTGGACGGCTGGCTGGACCTGAGCACGGGAACACCGGCCTTGCGGGCCGCCTCCAAGGCTGCCACCTTGTTGCCGGCCAGTTCCAGGACTTCGGCCGGCGGTCCGACGAAGGTGATGCCTGCAGCCTCGGCGGCACGCGCGAGGCGGGGGTTCTCGGAGAGGAAGCCGTAGCCCGGGTAGATGGCGTCAGCCCCGGATTCCTTGGCCACGCGCACGACCTCGTCGACGTCGAGGTACGCCCGGACCGGGTGGCCTTCCTCGCCGATCAGATACGCCTCATCGGCCTTCTGGCGGTGGATCGAATTCCGGTCCTCAGTGGGAAAAACGGCGACAGTCTTGGCGCCCAGCTCGTAGCCGGCGCGGAAGGCGCGGATCGCGATTTCGCCGCGGTTGGCCACCAGAATCTTCGAAAACATGGTTCTCCTGCATCATTGCCGGCGTATCAGTAATTCCCCACAGTCTCCAAGACCGGCGTGGACAAACACAAATCATTGTGTCGACGGTCACAGCGGCGCGCGTCACGTGGGCCGCGGCGGCCCGGCCGCGCCACGGCCGCGGCGGGGGCCGCGGGACGTGCCCGAGGAACGGGCCCGCGGGACGGCTTCACCGTGATGGCCGGATGAGACAGGTTTCCGGTGGGCATCAACATATGATG
>NZ_JAGPOT010000137.1 GCF_018224015.1 Pseudarthrobacter albicanus | reverse complement strand
CCCGAGGAACGGGCCCGCGGGACGGCTTCACCGTGATGGCCGGATGAGACAGGTTTCCGGTGGGCATCAACATATGATGAAGGGGCGGGTGGCGCATGCACGCCCCGGTTCCGGAGAACGCGGGAGCCGGCACGACCCCGTCCCGGCAACCGGCGTTAGGTATTGGTCTTTCAAGTGCAAGTAGTCAGCATCAGCAGCCTCAAAGGCGGTGTCGGCAAGACATCCGTGACCAGCGGGCTGGCGTCGGCGGCACTCGCCGCCGGCATCCCCACCCTCGTCGTCGACCTTGACCCCCACGCGGACGCGAGCACTGCCCTCGGGGTCCGGCCGGATGACCGGCTCGATATCGGCCGGATGCTCAAGGCCCCCCGGCGGGCACGCCTGGCCGACAACGTTGTTCCCAGCGGCTGGGTGGAACGCGCCGGCGGCGTCGGCTCCTCCCCCGCCGGATCTCCGGTAGCCATCCTGGATGTGGCCGTGGGCTCCGCCTACACCGGCATCTACGACCGCCCGGATCTTGGCCGCCGCGACCTGCGCCGGCTCTCCGCAGTCCTGGCGGGCGCGGACAACTATGAACTGGTGCTGGTCGACTGCCCGCCCTCGCTCAACGGACTCACCAGGATGGCATGGTCCGCCAGTGACAAGGTCACCCTGGTGGCCGAACCCGGCCTCTTCTCCGTGGCCGGGACGGAGCGCACCATGCGTGCGATCCAGCTATTCCGCCAGGAATTCGCCCCGAACCTCTCACCGGCGGGCATCGTGGCGAACCGCGTGCGCAGCGGCTCCTCGGAGCACAGCTTCCGCCTGGCCGAGATGCAGTCCATGTTCGGCGAGCTGCTGCTGTCCCCGTTCATTCCGGAGCAGGCCAACTGGCAGCAGATCCAGGGGGCCGCCCACTCGATCCACCATTGGCCCGGGGACTCCGCCAAGAATGCCGCGGGGCTGTTCGACGCCCTGCTGGCGAACCTGATGAAGTCCGGCCCCCGGACCGGCACGGCCCGCGACCGCAGCCGGCGCTAGGACTGCGCTGAACAATTTGGGTGGTTTAAGGCGCGCCTGCTGGACTTCGCGCAGTGGTCCTTAAGACTGGGTGTATGCAAGGAATTGAGGCGGCCCAGCGCGGATATTTGGAT
>NZ_JAGPOT010000136.1 GCF_018224015.1 Pseudarthrobacter albicanus | reverse complement strand
TCAGCGCCTCCAGGGCCTCGCGGTCCCCGTTGCGCAGTTCCAGTGCCTTTGCCAGATAAACCATGGGTCAAGTCTGACAAAAATTCATACCCAAAGGAATCAACGACACGCTACACTAGTTGGGCTGCCAGCCGCGGCAGGCGAGAGCTGCGCGGACCTTGGCGACGGCGGCGCGCTCGTCGTTCTCCATGTGCCGTTTCGAGATCCGGACCAGGATCCAGCCAGCGCCGCGGAAGTCCTCTTCCCTGGCGATGTCACGGATGACCTGGGCCGCCTCGGAATGCACGGCGCCCTCGTACTCCACAGCAACCCTGTGCTCCGGATAGGCAAGATCAGGTTGACGCACGACGCCGGAGCGCAGGACCGTGCCCACGTTCAGTTCCGGTTCCGGGAGTCCTGAACGGCAGAGCGCGAGACGGAGCCTCGTCTCGGGGGCCGAATCCGCACCGATCCGGGCCTGCTGCAAGGCGAGCCGCGCCTTGCGGATGCCCGGCGTACCCTTGTGCCGGTCCAGCATCTCGGCCAGTTGCCCCGGACTGGCATAAGGCTCCGTCCGGCCTTCAAACGCAAGCCGAGGATGGCGCAACAAATGATCCGCCACCACGGTCAGCTCATCAATGCTCATCTTCCGGGCGCAGTCCAACCACGTCCTGATCCGCGTGGTGACCAGCACGCCGTCGATCCCGGTGATTTCGTCGGCGAAGAATTGCCCGACGTGGCCAATCACGCCCCTGCGCCGCGGTATTGCCATCGTGTCCGGACGGGAAATGTGGATGCCCGGAGCATGAGAGCCCGGGAGGAAGCCCGGAAAGTCCCAGATCAGGAAGGCGGTCGCGTGGGAGGCTGCAGAGAATTGGGTGACAAGGGTGAGGGGCCGGGCATGGAGCTTCACTTCAGCCGGGTGTTCTGTTGGCAACCGGATCCCGCGGCTCGGAACGTGCAGGGAACGATGCTTGAGTCGACGCCGGCTGACCCCGGCGTCGACTGCCTCCTGGACTGTAAACGGCGCCGAGCCAAGCGACGCCGGGAGCGGTTGGGGTGTCTTCATCGACCCATCGTCGCAAAGCCGAGGACTACCTCAGAGAGTGATCCACAGGCCGTGGCCCGTGTACCTAACTGACTGGCAGCACGGGCCGTTCTGAGCGCTCAGAACGGCCCGTGCTGCGAGTTAGTTGGGTGTGCGGGATACTCGGGCTTCTGCGCCGGGGCGAGGGACGCCAGGGTGGACACCAGCAGCCGGCGCTCCACCACCTTGATGCGCTCGTGCAGCGACTCCTCGGTCTCGCCGTCCCCGACCGCCACGGCCTCCTGCGCGATGATGGGGCCGGTGTCCACCCCGGCGTCGGCCCAGTGCACCGTGCAGCCGGTGACCTTCACTCCGTAGGCCAGGGCATCACGGACGCCGTGGGCGCCGGGAAAAGCGGGGAGCAGCGCCGGGTGGGTGTTGAGGTACTTGCCGCCGAAGGCCTCGATGAAGTCCGCGCTGACAATCCGCATGAAGCCCGAGGACACCACCAGATCCGGCGCGAAGGCGGCCACGGCCCCGGTGAGCGCCGCGTTCCAGGCCGCCCGGTCCGGGTAGGCCTTGAAGTCCACCACGAAGGTCGGGATTCCGGCGGCGGCCGAGCGCTCGATCCCGTAGGTCCCCGGCCGGTCCGCGCCGACGGCGGCGATCTCGAGGTCCAGCCGCCCGTCCTTCACGGCGTCGATGACGGCCTGGAGGTTGGAGCCGGTACCGGACACGAGGACAACTATGCGCATCGTCCTAGCTTATGGGGCCGCTCGCGTAGGCTGGAAAACATGAATCCCCCGAACGGCTCCGCCGACAGCCAGCGGAGCCGTCAGCCGCCCAGCGAGGCGGCCAAAGCCTCGCGGGCGTTGACCCACACCCTGTTCCGCATCTTCATCCTGGTGGTCCTGGGCTCGTTCTTCGTTTTCCAGCTGGACATCAGCTACCTGTGGCTGACCGCGCTCCTGACGGCGGCGGGCCTCGCGCTGGGCATCATGGTGCTGGTCCGGGCCGTGAAATACAGGGAATCCCGCCTGGTGCTGTCCGGGGCGATTGCCGGCCTGCTGGTCTCCACGGTCATGGTCGTGGTGATCCTCGCCTCCGCTGCGTTCTTCAACCAGTTCCGCGATTACCAGGAGTGCACGCGCTCTGCCCTCACACAGCAGGGGGCCTCCGAGTGCCGCACGCAGCTGGAGAAGTCGCTGCCGGCCCAGCTCCGCTAGGCCGTGGGCCTGCGCCGGGCAGCCCGGCTAGTCCCTGCCGGCCCTGTCCAGGTCCGCCTCGCGCAGTTTCTGCTGGCGTTCCAGCCAGGGTCCTGCCGCGTAACCGATGACGACGCCGATTCCCACCTCGGCGGCCACGTACAGGGCCGTCCGGAGCGGGTCCGGGCCGATATCCGTCAGCCGCCCGACGCCGGCGGATCCGCGCGCCAGCCAGGCGAGACCCGCTGCGAGCAGCCCGGCGATGCTGCCGATCATGGCGCCCAGGACGAGGGTGGACACGGCCGCGGTGAACCAGCGGGCACGGATCTTGATGGACAGCCACTCGTCGAAGTGGTTCTCCCCCTCACGCAGGAACCACCAGCCGGCCAGGGCGCCGGCGAGCGCGGGCACCACAAGCGCGACGAAGCCGTAGTCCGGCGGGCCGGAGGGCAGTGCCGCGAACAGCGGGATGGACGGCAGCGGCCCGACGGCGGTCCCCAGCGCCCCCGCCTGTGAGCCCACCCCCAGGGCGAAGCCCGAGCCTGAGGTCCAGGCCAACGCGAACACCGCGAGGTTGGGCAGGAAGCCCAGCTGCGCGATGGTGAGGACGGCACCTCCCATGGCTCCGGCGTCGAGCCCTTCATAGACGGCGATCACGAGGTTCCAGTGGATGAAGATGTCGACGGCGAGCAGCAGGGCGGACAGCGTCAGGCTGGCCATCAGCGCCACGGAACCGGCCTTGACGGCGGAGCCCAGGTACGACCCGGCCCAGCGCGAGTGCTGGCTGGTGCGGGAAATCCAGTCCACCGCGTCGACGCCGATCAGCCGGCTCCACGAGCCCGCCTCGCGGCGCGCCCCGACCACCATGCCGAGCGCGAAGGGAACCACGGGGATCAGCGCGGCGGACCAGAGGCTGATGCCGACGTCGGCGGTGCGGCAGACGAAGCCCGTGGTCAGGCCGAAGCCGGCGTACATCAGCCAGGAGCCAAGCAGTGCCTGCCAGAGCTGGTCCGTGTAGGAGGCGCGGGCCAGCCGGCGGCCGGCCCGCCAGGCGAGGAGGAACGGGATCAGGGTCAGCCCCAGCGGGATGAGCGAGAGGGTGCCCGAGCCCGGGCGCGCCGCGGACCCCGCCGCGCCGGTGCCGGCGGTGTCCAGGAGCAGCGGGACGCCGTGGATCAGCAGCCACGCCTGGCCGGCCAGCCGCGCCAGCACGTCGAAGCCGCCGTTCTGGAAGCCGGCCGTGGCCCACACGGCGATGATCGGTGCGGCCACCACGAGGGCCGAAATGACGGCTGCCTGCGCGGACTCCAGCGCCCCCTGCAGCCCCAAGGGCATGGGAAGGCCACGTTCTCCGGTCTGATCAGCGCGCAGTTTCATCGTGTTCCATGGTGCCATGTGCGGGGCACGGCCAAGGTTCCGACAGGCTCAACACCCGGACCCTGCAGGCGCCGCCGCTGATCAACACCGTTCAAACCCTCCTTCCGACGGCGCTTTTTCCAGAGGCCCGCCGTAAAATTGGAATGTCCGCAATCAGTGGTTGGAGGCAGAAAATGACTACCGCATCCCCACATGCACACGGCGTTCACTTCGGTCGGACAGATGTTCAGAACGTCGGCATGGGTGTTGGTATCGTCCTGTTAGTCGTGGGCATCCTGGGGTTCATCCCCGGCATCACCACGCAGTACGGCGAACTGAGGTTCTTCGGACCTGATTCCAGGGCCATGTTCCTGAACCTGTTCCAGGTATCGATGTTGCTGAATATCGTTCAGCTGGCCATCGGCGCTACCGGAGCGGCCATGTCGCGGAATGCCATGGGCGCCCGGAACTTCCTCATGGGCTTCGGCCTGCTGTACATCGTCCTTACCGTTTACGGGCTCATTGTCGGCGTGGGGTCGGCGGCTAACTTCCTGTCGCTGAACATGGCGGACGACTGGACCCTTTTGGTGCTGGGCGTGGCAATGATTGGCGCCGGTTGGCTGATGTCGAGGCATATGGCCGACGACGCAAGGTAAACCCGGAAGTAATCACCGGGACAAAGGGAGCCGCGAATGAGTAACGTTTCATAGCAATCTGAAAATTCGTACTACCTGCTGGTGCAGGCGCCTCGCGGAAACGCATCGCCTGCACCAGCTTCCTTGTGCCGGCAACCTGCCCTCGACGGCGGCCCGGCCCGGCCGCGGTTCGTCCGGCCCCCATAAGTGCTCCCATTTGCCGCAAACGGCCGCTAAGCACCTCGCTTTGCGGCCGTTTCCGGCAAATCGCCGCGTTGGGAGGATCAACCGTGCCAGCCCTCATCCTGGTCTGGAATCCCGGTCGATGAAGCCCCCGGAATTACCCGGCCGCACTGGATCAGGTCGCCGTGGCCCGGCCGCAGCGACCCGGCCCCCCCCCCCCCCCC
>NZ_JAGPOT010000135.1 GCF_018224015.1 Pseudarthrobacter albicanus | reverse complement strand
GGCCCCCCCCCCCCCCCCCCCGTGGAGCCGTGGGGCCTCGGCCGCCACCGGAGCATCCCCACCGGCACGGAGCCCGGCTGCTCGGAAATCCAGGAAATGCGGAAACTGCTGGCCCCTTTGACCGGCAGGAGCGCCCCACCATTTGCCGCAAACGGCCGCTAAGCACCCTGGCTTGGCGGCCGTTTCCGGCAATTCGCCGCGCGCCCGGCCGGGTCACTGGGACAATGGACCATGACCGCCATCATCCTGGCCTGGGACCCGGAGCACTGGAACCGCTGGAATTACCCCGCAGCCGTCGATCGGGTCGCCGCTTCGGGGCTGCACGTGGAGCCCTGGGACGTCGGCCGCCACCGGAACGTCCGCTCCGGCACTGAAGCCTGGCTGCTGCTCCTGCAGGGGCGTCACGGACGCGGGCTGATCGGGCACGGTGTCGTGGTCTCCGCGCAGCCAGAACCAGCGCAACGAGGATCCCGGCAGCAGCCAGGACCCGCGCAGCCGGAACCAGAACCGCTCCATTCCGGGCCCGACGGGACGGCAAGGCCCGTGATCGTGGCCTTCGACGCTCTCCTGTCCCTCGGCGACCAGATCGACGACCAGCCCGGCGACCAGCTTCGTGACCAGCCCGACGTCGGCGTTCTCGAGGAAGCCGCGGCGGAGGGTCACCCGGACGGGACGCACGGCCCGGTGCTGACCGTCGGGCCGTCCGAGGAAGCCAGAATCCGGGCCCTCTGGACCGAGTTCGGGCCGCCACCAGGGCCGGACCCCACGCAGCCCGCGCCCGGCACCTACCCCGAGGGTACCGTCGCCCGGGTTCCGATAAACCGGTATGAACAAATCCCCGAAGCCCGGCGCGCCTGCATCGCGCATCACGGCACCGGCTGCGCGGCCTGTGGGTTCTCGTTTGAAATCAGCTACGGCGCGATCGGCAAGGATTTCATCCACGTCCATCACATCGTCCCCGTCTCCCAGCTCGGCGGCGGCTACGAACTGGATCCGGTCACGGACCTCGTGCCGCTCTGCGCCAACTGCCATGCCATGGTGCACCAGGGCGTCAGCACACCGAGGTCCGTGGCGGAACTGCGGCGGCTCATCGCCGGCGCCGGATTCCTGGCCGGAGCGACGGTGACCCCCGAGGAGCTGGACGCCGAACGCGAGGCCCGGAGGATGCTGGGGCCGTAGCCGCGGCCCGAGGGGGTTGCCACAGGGCGGTTGCCGCAGTACAAACGTCCACCGGCAAAAAAGCCGGGCCGGCTATGGACTTCCCGGCGGGGAGCCACACAGACTGTCTACAACAGCTGGCTCGGCGGCCGGTGTTTCCCGCATCCAGACCAGCCGGGGACTGCCAGCAGCCGCGTTGCTCTACGACTTTTCCACCACAGTGAAAGGACCTGGTCATGCCGGACTTGTCAGGCTTCTACCCGCTGATTGCCACGCTCATCGGCGCGGCCGTCGTCGTCGCCGTCATCTGGCTGGCCACAAAGTTAATGTGGAAGGTGGCCGAGCCCAATGAAGCCCTCATCATCTCCGGGCTGACGCGGGGCACGCTGGACACCCGGGAGGGAATGGACTTCAAGATCGTCACCGGCAAGGGCGCCCTCGTGCTGCCCGGGCTCCAGACCGTGAGGACCCTGTCCCTGACCCTGAATGAAACCGAACTCAAGGTTTCCTGCGTGACGTCCCAGGGCATCCAGGTGATTGTCGAAGGCGTTGTCATTTACAAGATCGGTGACGCCCCGCCCTTCATCGCCAATGCCGCGCGGCGGTTCCTGGGCCAGCAGCCCAAAATGGAAAGCCAGGTCTACAACGTTTTTGAAGGGCACCTGCGCTCGATCATCGGCAGCATGACCATGGAAGAAATCATCCGCGAGCGCGACAAACTGGCGTCCCAGGTCCGCGGCGCCAGCGGTATTGAAATGGAGAAGCTGGGCCTCGTGGTCGATTCGCTGCAGATCAAGGACCTGCAGGATCCTACGGGCTACATCCAGAACATCGCCAAACCCCATATTGCCCAGGTCAAGATGGAGGCCCGCATCGCCGAGGCCACCCGGAACCGTGAAGCGGCGGAAAAGGAGGCCGAGGCGGAGGCGCTGATTGCCGACGCCCAGAGCGTCTCCGCGATCCGGCAATCCCTGGCACAGGCCAACGCCGAGAGGGCCAAGGCCAACGCCGCCCAGGCCGGCCCGCTCGCCGATGCCACCGCCCGCCAGCAGGTGGTGGTCCAGGAAACCGAGGTGGCCAAGCTCGAGGCGGACCGGGAGGAGCAGAAGCTCCAGACCACCGTCCGCAAGCCCGCCGATGCCAAGGCCTATGCCAAGCGGACCGACGCCGAGGGCCAGAAATCCGCCGACATCAGTGCCGCCGAAGCCCTGGCCCGGCGCACGGAACTCGAAGCCCAGGCCAACGCCCGGCGCACCGAACTCCAGGCCCAGGCCAACGCGACGGCGGCGGCAGCCGCGGCCGGAGCCACCCGCGTCACCGGTGAAGCAGAGGCTGCAGCCACGAAAGCCCGCGGTGACGCCGCCGCCTCCGCCATCAAGGCCAAGGCACTCGCCGAGGCGGACGGCATCAAGGCACGCGCCGAAGCGCTCGGGACCAACCAGGAGGCCGTCATTTCCCAGCAGCTGGCCGAGACCATGCCGGCCATCATCGCGGCGGCGGCCGCCCCGTTTGCGCACGTCGGGCAGCTCACTGTCCTGAACGGCGGCGAGGGCATCAACCGGATGATCGGCGGAATCCTGGCACAGGTGGGCGACTACCTCCCGGCGCTCCGGTCCGCGCTCAGGAACGGTCGGGACGGAGCCAAGCAGCCGCCGAAAGCCCCGGATGCATAAGGACGTTGACCGGAGCCTGACGGGAAAGATCGGACGGGTCACCGGACGGATCGGGCCGGGCACGATCGGCGAGGTGATGCTGCCCTTCCGGGGCGGCACCAGCGCCTTCCACGCCCACCCCTTCGACAAGACCAGCGTTTTTTCCGTCGGCGAGCAGGTCCTGGTCATCTACTACGAGCCGCCCCAGACGGTCTACGTCGACGAACTCCCGGACGTCCTCCGGCACGACGCCCACGGTTAGAATCGCCACAGCGAGTACGGCACGCTGGGCAGGTTTCCCGCCATCCAGGGGCGCTCCGAGCGCTCCGCCGGGACCCGGCCGCGGCCGTCACGCACCACCACCACCACCGTGCCGATGACACCCAGCAGGGTGACGGCGGCGAGGAGCAAGAGTACGACGACGATTGGCCCGGTCATTTCTGGAACACCTCTGACTCCAATTTTACGGCGGACGGCTGCGCGTGCCGAGGTCTTCCTGCCTGCGTCAGCCCCGTTTCGCCGGCCACGTGGAGGTTTCCGGAAGTCAACGCGACCTCTGGAGCCGGGCGACGGCACCGGGCGTAGTCTGGGGCTCCGTCATCTCTGGGGGGTCATCGGATGGGAAGCAGCCTGCGGGATCGTTTCGGTCCTGCCGCGCGCGCACTGATGCTTTCCGTGTTTCTTGCCCTGGCCTGGCTCGTCTGGGGTGCCGGCAATGCCGACGCCGCGCCGGCCGGTCCGGGATCCGGGTCCGGCGCCGTGGTTCTGCCCGATCCTGGCCTGCCCCAGCTTGGTCCGGCGTCGCCTCTCGAAGAGGCATCCGCCGCCTCAGTGGCGGCTCATCTGCTGCCCCTGTTGTCGCACGGACGACGCCGGAGCTGAGCGGCTTGCCCGGCCGCTGCACCGCGCTGAGACCGGAAACCGGTCCGGAAGTTGCCCCGCCCCGCC
>NZ_JAGPOT010000134.1 GCF_018224015.1 Pseudarthrobacter albicanus | reverse complement strand
ACACACGGCCCCCACAGTTCCCGGCCCCGTCTCCCCGGAAGGAGCAATCAAATGACCGCTCAGCCGCAGCCCGCGCGTCTTAGCACCGGCGGACGCATCGACCGCAGCATCTCCTGGCGGTTCACCGTGGACGGCCAGGAATTCACCGGTCACCCCGGCGACACCCTCGCATCGGCGCTGCTCGCCAACGGCCATATCAGCGCGGGCAACTCCCTCTACGAGGACCGGCCCCGCGGCATCATGGCCGCCGGCGTCGAGGAACCCAATGCCCTCGTGAAGATCGCCGCCCGGTTCCCGGGGCACGTGGCCGAGTCCATGCTCCCCGCCACCACGGTGTCCCTCGTGGACGGGCTCAGCGCCGAACTGCTCAACGGCCTGGGCAGGCTGGACCCGGACGAGGACCGTGCCGAATACGACAAGAAGTACGTCCACACCGACGTCCTGGTGGTGGGCGGCGGCGCTGCCGGCCTGGCCGCGGCCCGTGAAGCCGTCCGCACCGGCGCCCGCGTCATCCTCATCGACGACCAGCCCGAGCTCGGCGGCGCGCTGCTGTCCGGCTCCACCGCCGCGGCGCTCGTTGAGACGATTGAAGGCAAGGCCGCCCTGGACTGGGTGGCCGACGTCGAAGCGGAGCTTGTCTCCGCCGCCGAATGCACCGTGCTCAACCGCACCACCGCCTTCGGCTCCTACGACGCCAACTACGTCATCGCGGCCCAGCACCGGACGGACCACCTGTCCAGCCCTGCCGCGCCCGGAGTCTCCCGCCAGCGGATCTGGCACATCCGTGCCAAACAGGTCGTGCTGGCACCCGGCGCCCATGAGCGTCCGCTGGTGTTCGAAAACAACGACCGCCCCGGCATCATGCTCGCCTCGGCCGTCCGCAGCTACCTCAACCGCTACGCCGTCGCCGCCGGTTCCCGGGTGGTCATCAGCACCACCAACGACTCCGCCTACGCCCTGGCCGCCGACCTCCGCGCCGCCGGCATCACCGTCGCCGCCGTCGTTGACGCCCGCCCGCAGCTGAGCGAAACGGCTGCCGCGGCAGCCGCAGCCGGAACGCGCATCCTGATCGGCAGCGCCGTCGCCGACACCGCCGGTGACAGCACCGGCCGCCTCGCCGGCGTCACCGTCCGCAGCATCAACGACGACGGCGAACTCACCTCCGGCGTCGAACAGTTCGCGTGCGACCTGCTGGCCGTCTCCGGCGGCTGGTCACCGGTGGTGCACCTGCACTCCCAGCGCCAGGGCAGGCTCCGCTGGGACGATGACCTGGCGGCCTTCGTCCCCGGCAGCGTGGTTCCCGACCAGCAGGTAGCCGGCTCGGGCCGCGGCAGTTTCGATCTCGCCGACTGTGTGGCCGAAGGGATCTCCGCCGGGGTCGCGGCGGCCATCGCCGCCGGCTTCGACTCCGCCGCGGACTCCGGTGCAAAGCCGTCAACGCCAGAGGCACCGGTGGCCTCCGCCCCGACCCGCCAGCTCTGGCTGGTCCCCGGCCAGGAAGGCACCCCCGGCGAGTGGCACCACCACTTTGTGGACTTCCAGCGTGACCAGTCCGTGGCCGACGTGCTCCGCTCCACCGGGGCCGGCATGCGCTCGGTGGAACACGTCAAGCGCTACACCTCCATCAGCACCGCCAACGACCAGGGCAAGACCTCCGGCGTCAACGCCATCGGCGTCATTGCGGCGGCCCTGAAGTCCGGCGGCGACGGGTCCGCCGAAGACACCCGCGGCATCGGCGAGATCGGCACCACGGCCTACCGCGCACCGTTCACCCCGGTGGCCTTCGCTGCCCTGGCCGGACGCCAGCGCGGCGAGCTCTTCGACCCCGCCCGCAAGACGTCCATCCACCCGTGGCACGCCGCCCGGGGAGCCTTGTTCGAGGACGTCGGACAGTGGAAGCGCCCCTGGTACTACCCGCAGGCCGGCGAGGACATGGACACCGCGGTCCTGCGCGAATGCGCCGCCGTCCGCGGCTCCGTGGGCTTCATGGACGCCACCACCCTGGGCAAGATCGAGATCCGGGGCACGGACGCCGGCGAATTCCTGAACCGCATCTACACCAACGCCTTCAAGAAGCTCGCGCCGGGATCCGCCCGCTACGGCGTCATGTGCACCCCGGACGGCATGATCTTCGACGACGGCGTGACCCTGCGCCTG
>NZ_JAGPOT010000133.1 GCF_018224015.1 Pseudarthrobacter albicanus | reverse complement strand
TCAAGAAGCTCGCGCCGGGATCGGCCCGCTACGGCGTCATGTGCACCCCGGACGGCATGATCTTCGACGACGGCGTGACCCTGCGCCTGGACGAGGACCGGTACTTCATGACCACCACCACCGGCGGCGCCGCCAAGGTGCTGGACTGGCTGGAGGAATGGCACCAGACCGAATGGCCCGAACTGGACGTGCACTGCACCTCCGTGACGGAACAGTGGACCACCATCGCCGTCGTCGGCCCCAAGTCCCGGGCCGTGATTGCCAAGCTCGCCCCGCAACTGGCCGCCGGCGGCGGCCTGGATGCCGAGGCGTTCCCGTTCATGACCTTCCGGGAGACCACGCTGGCCTCCGGAGTGCAGGCGCGCATCTGCCGCATCTCCTTCTCCGGCGAACTGGCGTACGAGATCAATGTGCCGTCCTGGTACGGGCTCACCACCTGGGAAGCCGTGGCCGCCGCCGGTGCGGAGTTCAACATCACCCCGTACGGCACCGAAACCATGCACGTGCTGCGAGCCGAAAAGGGCTACCCGATCGTCGGGCAGGACACCGACGGCACAGTCACCCCGCAGGACGCCGGGATGGAATGGGTCGTCTCGAAGGCCAAGGACTTCATCGGCAAGCGCTCCTACAACCGCACGGACGCCGTCCGCACCGACCGCAAGCACCTGGTCAGCGTGCTCCCGGTGGACGGAAGCATCCGGTTGCCTGAAGGCACGCAGCTCGTGGAAAAGGGCATCACCGTCAACCCCGCCTACGGCCCCGTGCCCATGCAGGGGTTCGTGACCTCCAGCTACCACAGTGCCGCACTGGGCCGTTCCTTCGGCCTGGCCCTGATCCACAACGGCCGCAACCGCATCGGCGAGACCCTCGTGGCCTCGATGGGAGACCAGCTGGTGGACGTGGTTGTTGGCGAAACCGTACTTTTCGACGCTGAAGGGACCCGCAAAGATGGCTGAAACATCAGCACCGGCAGAAGCAACACACGTCAACGGACTCCGGGCTGCCCGACGCAGCCCGGCCTCACACCTCACCGAGGCCTTCGCGGCCGGCTCCGTGCCGGGCACCGCCGCACTGAAGGAAATCCCGTACCAGACCATGGTGGGGATCCGCGTTGAGCGCGGCTCCGACGCCGGGGCGCGCATTGCCTCCGTGACCGGCGGGCTGCCCGCATCCTGCGGCGAAGTCAGCGGCAACGGCACTGCGGTCAGCGGCGCTGCTCTCAACGGCACGGTTATCAACGGCGCTGCTCTCAACGGCGCTGCCGTCCTGTGGCTCGGACCCGCAGAATTCATGGTCGTCGCCCCGGAGGCGTCGCACGACTCCCTCGGCGGCTCGCTGGTCAGCGATCTCACGGCGGCCCTGGGGAGCGACGAAGGCCAGGTGGTGGACCTGTCCGCCAACCGCACCACCTTCGAGCTCACCGGCAGCCGGTCCCGCGCAGTCCTCGAGAAGAGCTGCTCGCTGGACCTGCACCCGCGCGTGTTCAAGGCCGGCACCGCCCTGGCAACGGAAATCGGGCACATCCCGGTGGTGCTCTGGAAGACCGCGGACGAGACGTTCCGCCTGTTCCCGAGGGCCTCGTTCGCCGATTTCCTGGGGCGCTGGCTCCTGGACTCGATGCGGGAGTACGCCTCACCCGAGGTCCCGTAATGGCCCTCAGCGTGCTTGACCTGTTTTCCGTTGGCATCGGGCCGTCGTCGTCACACACGGTCGGCCCGATGCGGGCGGCGAAACAGTTCACGGACGGTCTTGAATCGTCCGGCCGGCTTGCGGCCACGGTGCGCGTCCAGGCTGAGCTTTTCGGCTCCCTGGGCGCCACCGGCCGCGGCCACGGCTCGGACAAGGCCGTGGTGCTGGGGCTGCAGGGACAGGCCCCGGAAACCGTGGACACCCGTACCGCCGACGACCAGGTTGCCGCAGCCGCCCTCAACGCCGAGCTGCGCCTCGGCGGCAGCCACCGGGTGGACTTCAACTGGGACGAGGACGTGGTCCTGCACCGCCGCAAGTCCCTGCCGGCCCATCCGAACGGCATGACGTTCCGGGCGCTGGACCACACGGGGGAGGTGCTGCGGGAACGCAGCTACTACTCCATCGGCGGCGGATTCGTGGTGGACGGCGACGCCGCCGGCGCGGACCGGGTTGTCGCCGACACTACGGTGCTCCCCTACCCCTTCACGTCGGCGGATGAGCTCCTGGCGATGTGCGCCCGCGAAGGCAAGTCGATCTCGGACATCATGCTCGCCAACGAGCTCGTGTGGCGCAGTGAGGCCGAGCTCCGCGAGCGCCTGCTCAAGATCTGGGCCGTCATGCGCGAATGCGTCGACAACGGCTGTGCCGCCGAGGGCGTCCTGCCGGGCGGACTGAACGTCACCCGCCGCGCGCCGTCGCTGTTCAGGACGCTCTCGGCCACCGATGCGGACCTGGCCGGCGCGGCCTCGGCCGACCCGCTGCTCGCGATGGAATGGGTGAACCTGTTCGCGCTGGCCGTCAACGAGGAAAACGCGGCGGGCGGCCGGATCGTCACGGCGCCCACCAACGGTGCGGCCGGCATCGTGCCGGCGGTCCTGCACTACTACACGAAGTTTGTGCCGGGCGCCGACGACGACGGAGTGGTCCGCTTCCTGCTGGCCGCGGCCGCCGTCGGGATCCTGTTCAAGATCAACGCCTCGATTTCCGGGGCGGAGGTCGGCTGCCAGGGCGAGGTGGGCTCCGCGTGCTCCATGGCGGCCGCCGGGCTCTGCGAAGTCCTGGGCGGCAGCCCGGCGCAGGTGGAAAACGCTGCCGAAGTCGGCATCGAACACAACCTGGGCCTCACCTGCGACCCGGTGGGCGGGCTCGTGCAGATCCCCTGCATCGAACGCAACGCGATCGCCAGCGTCAAAGCCATCAATGCCGCCCGCCTGGCCCTGCACGGCGACGGCAGTCACAAGGTATCCCTCGACAAAGCCATCAAGACCATGCGCGAGACAGGAGCGGACATGAAAACCAAATACAAGGAAACCTCCCGCGGGGGCCTCGCCGTGAATGTGATCGAGTGCTGAACGATGACCGCCATCCAGTCTGAAGCACAGGCAGTCCAGCAGCCGGCCGCAGTGGAGCACGTCCTCACGCTCGATTGCCCGGAGCAGAAGGGTATTGTGCACGCCGTGTCCGGATTCCTGCTGGAACGTGGCTGCGACATCATCGACATCAAGCAGTTCGGGGAGCGCTCGGAGGGGCACTTCTTCATGCGGGTGCACTTCGCCTCGGAGGGGGATGCGTCAACGGCAGACCTGCTGCGGGCCGCCTTCCCGACGGTGGGCGAAAAGTACGCCATGAACTGGCAGATAGAGCGGCACGGCTCCAAACGCAAGGTGCTGATCATGGTGTCCAAGTTCGGCCATTGCCTCAACGACCTGCTGTTCCGGGCCAGGATCGGGGAATTGCCGGTGGACATCGTGGCGGTGGTCTCCAACCATACGGACCATCAGACACTCGTCGAATGGCACGGGATCCCGTTCTTCCACATCCCGGTCACGGCGGCCACGAAGCCTGCTGCCGAAGCGCGGCTCCTTGACCTCGTCGAGGAGTTCAACGTGGAGCTTGTGGTGCTGGCACGCTACATGCAGGTCCTCAGTGACCACCTCACCCGCAAGCTGGACGGCCGCGCCATCAACATCCATCACTCCTTCCTGCCAAGCTTCAAAGGCGCCAAACCGTACCACCAGGCGTACGCGCGCGGCGTGAAGACCGTCGGCGCCACCGCCCACTACGTCAACGCGGAGCTGGACGAAGGGCCCATCATCTCGCAGCAGGTGGTGGAAGTGGACCACACGTACGGTCCCGAGGAACTGGTGGCGGCAGGCCGTGATACCGAGTGCAAAGCCCTCTCCAACGCCGTCCGCTGGCACTGCGAAGGCCGCGTGATCCTGCAGGGCAACAGGACAGTGGTGCTCCGCTAGGCTTCCACACCCGGGCCCCGGAGGCCGAGCAACGCGGGGTCACCTACGGCCCATTCCGCGGCCCGGGATGGGCCGTAGGTGACCCCGCGTTGGTGGCAAGCGCGTTACCCTAGTCCAACAAGCCCGAACCGGTGAGGAACCCACCTTGAAAATGACCCGTCCTGCGCCTACCGAAGACATCAACGAAGATGACCTGGAAGTACGTGCACCCAAGAAAGCGGCTGCCGGCGTCAAAGCGGTGACGGTGGCGCTGGAACGGGGAATTGCCCAGGCCGGTGTCGCCCGGACGGTGCGATCGATGCTCCGCGTCAATCAGCACAACGGCTTCGATTGCCCGGGGTGCGCCTGGCCGGAGTCCATCACGGGCAAGCGGAGCCCCGCGGAGTTCTGCGAAAACGGCGCCAAGGCCATTGCGGAGGAGAACACCACCCGGACCGTCACCCCGGAGTTCTGGGCTGCCCATTCCATTGCGGAGCTGGAGACCAGGACCGACCACTGGCTGGGCAACCAGGGCCGCATCACGGAGCCTGTGGTGATCCGGCCCGGGGACACCCACTACTCCCCCATCAGCTGGACGGATGCCTTCGAGCTGGCCGCAGGGCACATCCGTGCGACCACCCCGGAGCGCTGCGTCTTCTACACCTCGGGACGGACGGCGAACGAAACCGCCTTCATGTACCAGTTGTTCGCCCGCAGCGTGGGCACCAACAACCTGCCCGACTGCTCCAACATGTGCCACGAATCCTCCGGCTCCGCCATGAACCCCACCATCGGCATCGGCAAGGGAACGGTCTCCCTGGAAGACATCCACGAGGCCGAGCTCGTGTTCGTGGTAGGGCAGAATCCCGGCACCAACCACCCCCGGATGCTGTCCGCCCTCCGGGACTGCAAAAACAACGGCGGTAAGGTGGTGGGCGTCAATCCGCTGCCCGAGGCGGGGCTGATGAACTTCAAGGACCCGCAGTCGCTCACCGGAGTGGCTGGGCACGGAACAACCATCGCCGACGAATACCTCCAGATCAAGGTGGGCGGGGACCTTGCCCTGTTCCAGGCCCTGGGCCATCTCCTGCTGGAAGCCGAGAAAGAGAACCCGGGCACCGTGGTGGACCACGCGTTCATCCAGGCACAGACCCAAGGATTCGAAGAATATGTGTCGGCCCGCAGCACCCTTGACTGGGCCGAAACGGAGAAAGCCTCCGGCCTGGGCAAGGACGAAATCACCAGGATCGCCGGCATGATGGCAGCTTCCAAGGCCACCATCATCTGCTGGGCGCTGGGGCTGACGCAGCAGCCGCACTCGGTGGACACCCTCCGGGAGATCATCAACCTGCTGCTGCTGCAGGGAAACTTCGGCAAACGCGGCGCCGGGGCCTGCCCCGTGCGCGGCCATTCAAACGTCCAGGGTGACCGCACCATGGGCATCTGGGAGAAACCAAAGGAAGCGCTCCTGGCCGCCCTGGACAAAGAGTTCGGGATCAGCACACCACGGGAGCACGGCTACGACTCCACGGAAGCACTGCAGGCATTCGAACTGGACAACGTGGACGTCTTCGTGGGCATGGGCGGAAACTTCGCGGCGGCGAACTCCGACACGGGGCCGCTGGAAGCCGGCATGAAACGTGCCGGGCTGACGGTCCACATCTCCACCAAGCCCAACCGTTCACATGTCGTCCACGGCCGGACATCACTCATTCTCCCCACGCTCGGCCGGACCGACACCGATGACAAGCACCCGGGCGGCCGCCAGTTCCTGTCCGTGGAGGATTCGATGTCCGTGGTCCACTCGACGCAGGGCCGCCTCCAGCCGGTCTCCGACCATCTGCTCAGCGAACCGGTGATCATAGCCCGGCTGGCGCAGGCCACCCTGGGGGATGACCACGCGGTGGACTGGCGGCCCATGGCCGCGGACTATGACGTCATCAGGGACCACATCTCGCGGGTCATCCCCGGATTCGAGGACTTCAACGCCCGCATCAGGACCAAGAACGGCTTCGTGCTGCCGAACCCGCCAAGGGACACCCGGACGTTCGCCACCGCCACCGGAAAGGCCGCATTCACGGTCAGCCCGCTGGAATACCTGGAACCGCCGGCCGGCCACCTCATCCTCCAGACCATCCGCAGCCACGACCAGTACAACACCACCGTCTACGGGCTGGATGACCGCTACCGGGGCATCTCGGAGGGCCGCCGAGTCATCCTGGTCCATGACGACGACCTTTCCGAACTGGGCTTCAAGGACCGGGACCTGGTGGATGTCATTTCAACATTCCGCGGCGCCGACGGCCAATCCAGCGAACGACGGGCGGACAGGTTCCAGCTGGTGGCCTATCCCACCGCCAAGGGGTGCGCCGCCGCCTACTTCCCGGAGGCAAACGCGCTGGTCCACCGGGAACTGGTGGCCCGCGAATCCAACACCCCCGGGTTCAAAGCCATGACCATCCGCTTCGTGAAACACTCGCCTCGCTAACCCTTTTTGCGCCGCCCTGCTTGCTCCACGAGTTCGGCCATCCACGGCCGGGTTCCGTGCCGGAGGACCATGCCCTCGGGCAACCCCTGGATGGTCGCGTCGGAGCCGGAAATGTCGATGGTAATCCGGCCGCCGGCCATGGGAGCGTTGGT
>NZ_JAGPOT010000132.1 GCF_018224015.1 Pseudarthrobacter albicanus | reverse complement strand
CGGGTAAACCCGGTAACGATACCGAAGCATGCAGCAAATGTATCGCCGGGCTATGACTGTTTCGCAGGATATTCGTACCGGGCGCCATTGTGCTTTTCTGCTGCACGCGCATCTGGTGTCCGTGACCAAGTTCAGGCACCGCGTTTTCGGGGAGGAGCATCCGGTGCGGTCGGAGGAAATTCTGCGGGATGCGTGCACGGATTTTGAGGTGGAACTCGTCGAGGTCAACGGCGAATCCAACCATGTTCACCTGCCCGTGCACTTCCCGCCCAGGGTCGCGCTGGCGAAACTGGTCAACCCCCGGAAACGGGTGTCGTCCAGGAGGCTCAGGCAGGAGCCCCCCGACCTGGTGCAGCATTACCGGCGCGCGCAGAAGCCTTCGTCTGCATCCTGTTCCGCCGGTTCCGCCGGCGGCGCTCCTCCTGATGCTGTGAAGCAGCACATCGAGAACCAGAACCACCCACCCCGGTCCCCTTAGGGGCGATTCACCTCCACCCTGAAGGATGGAGCACTCCCGCCCTACAGGTAGCGGCGGCCGGATCCGGCCGCTGGCCCAACCGGGGCGCAGGCCGGGGACCGCTAGTCCGGCAGGATCCGGCGGACGACGGCGTCGGCGAGCAGCCGGCCCCTGAGCGTGAGGACCAGCCGGCCTTTGAAGGCCGCGGCAGGATCCACGAGGCCGTCGGCAATGAGCCCGGCGACGGCGTGTCGCCCGGTGTCCCCCAGTCCACCCAGGCTTGCGATCTCCAGACCGGAGTCCAGCCGGGCTTCGAGCATGATGCGCTCCACGTTGCGGGTTTCGGCGTCGAGCGTTTCGCGTCCGGCGGCCGGCGATACCCCCGCACCGAGCCGTCCCGCGTACGCGGTCGGGTGCTTGACGTTCCACCAGCGCACACCGCCGACGTGTGAGTGCGCGCCGGGCCCGATCCCCCACCAGTCGTCCCCGCGCCAGTAGGCAAGGTTGTGCCGGCAGGCCTGGTCCGGGGTGCGGGACCAGTTGCTGACCTCGTACCAGCCCAGCCCGGCGGCGGTGATCAGTTCGTCGGCGAGTTCATATTTGGCCGCGTGGTCGTCGTCGTCGATGCCGGGAACTTCGCCGCGTCGGATCTGGGCGGCGAGCTTGGTGCCGTCCTCCACGATCAGCGCGTAGGCGCTGATGTGGTCCGGGCCGTAGGAGAGTGCCGTCTCCAGCGAGCAGCGCCAGTCGTCCAGCGACTCCCCCGGCGTCCCGTAGATCAGGTCCAGGCTGACGGCGAGGCCGGCGTCACGGGCCCATTGCACCGCCTGGGGCACGCGGCTGGGGGTGTGGGTGCGGTCCAGGACCTTCAGGACGTGGGGCACGGCGGACTGCATGCCGAAGGAGACGCGGGTGAACCCGGCGCCGGCCAGCATGTGCAGGGATGCGGGCGTGACGGAATCCGGGTTCGCTTCCGTGGTGACCTCGGCGCCGGGCTGCAGGCCCCACGCGGCGATCGCTGCGGCCAGGATCCGGGCCAGGTCTTCGGCGGGGAGCAGGGTGGGCGTTCCGCCGCCGAAGAACACGGTCCCGAGCGGCCGCGCCGGCAGGCCGGAGTCCTTCAGGACCCTGGCGGCGAAGTCCACTTCCGCGACGGCGGTGGTGGCGTAGGCATCCTGCGATGCCCCGCCGCCCAGTTCGGTGGCCGTGTAGGTGTTGAAATCGCAGTAGCCGCAGCGCACGGCACAGAACGGGATGTGGACGTAGAGCCCGAAGGCCCGTTCCGCGGCGCCCTCCAGCGCCTGGCCGGGCAGCAGCCCGTCCGGCGGCGCCGGGTCGCCCAGGGGAAGAACGCTAGGCATGGCTACTTCTTGGCCTTGTCCTTGGACTCGTCCGTGGTGAGGGCGGCGATGAAGGCTTCCTGCGGGACCTCGACGCGGCCCACCATCTTCATCCGCTTCTTGCCTTCCTTCTGCTTTTCCAGCAGTTTGCGCTTCCGGGTGATGTCGCCGCCGTAGCACTTGGCGAGCACGTCCTTGCGGATGGCGCGGATGCTTTCGCGGGCGATGATCCTGGAGCCGATGGCGGCCTGGATGGGCACCTCGAACTGCTGCCGCGGAATGAGTTCGCGCAGCTTGCCGGTCATCATCACGCCGTAGGCGTAGGCCTTGTCACGGTGCGTGATGGCGGAGAAGGCGTCCACCTGCTCGCCCTGGAGCATGATGTCCACCTTGACCAGATCGGCGACCTGCTCGCCGTCGGCCTTCCAGTCCAGCGACCCGTAGCCGCGGGTTTTGGACTTGAGGATGTCGAAGAAATCGAAGACGATTTCGGCCAGCGGCAGGCGGTACCGGATTTCCACCCGGTCCTCGGAGAGATAGTCCATGCCGCCCATGACGCCGCGCCGGCTCTGGCACAGCTCCATGATGGCGCCGACAAACTCGTTCGGCGCAAGGATGGTGGCGGACACCATCGGCTCGCGGACTTCAGCGATCTTGCCGGTGGGGTATTCGCTGGGGTTCGTGACGTGGACGATCTTCTTGTCCTCCAGCGTCACCTCGTATTCCACGTTGGGGGCGGTGGAGATCAGGTCCAGGTTATATTCGCGTTCGAGGCGCTCCCGCGTGATTTCCAGGTGCAGCAGGCCCAGGAAGCCCACGCGGAAGCCGAATCCCAGCGCGGCGGACGTCTCGGGCTCGTAGACCAGCGCGGCGTCGTTGAGCATCAGCTTCTCCAGCGCATCGCGGAGCACCGGGTAGTCGGTGCCGTCCAGCGGATACAGGCCGGAGAAGACCATCGGCTTGGCGTCCGCATAGCCGGGGAGGGAATCGGTGGCCGGCTTGGCAAGGTTGGTGACGGTGTCGCCCACCTTGGATAGGCGGACGTCCTTCACACCGGTGATGAGGTAGCCGACTTCGCCGACGCCGAGGCCCTTGGAGGGGGTGGGCTCCGGGGAGCTCACGCCGATCTCGAGGAGTTCGTGGGTGGCGCGGGTGGACATCATCTGGATGCGTTCGCGGGGGTGCAGCATCCCGTCCACGACGCGGACGTAGGTGACGACGCCGCGGTAGGTGTCGTAGACCGAGTCGAAGATCATGGCGCGGGCGGGGGCGGTGGGGTCGCCCTCCGGGGCGGGAAGGTCGCGGACGATCTTGTCCAGCAGCAGTTCGACGCCGGCACCGGTCTTGCCGGACACGCGCAGCACGTCCTCCGGGTCGCCGCCGATCAGGCTGGCCAGTTCGGCGGCATACTTCTCGGGCTGCGCAGCCGGGAGGTCGATCTTGTTCAGGACCGGGATGATGGTGAGGTTGTTTTCCATCGCCAGGTAGAGGTTGGCGAGGGTCTGGGCCTCGATGCCCTGGGCCGCGTCGACCAGCAGGACCGCGCCTTCGCAGGCGGCCAGCGAGCGGGAGACCTCATAGGTGAAGTCGACGTGGCCGGGGGTGTCGATCATGTTCAGGGCGTAACTGGTGCCGTCGAGTTCCCAGGGCATGCGGACGGCCTGGGACTTGATGGTGATGCCGCGTTCGCGCTCAATGTCCATGCGGTCCAGGTACTGGGCCTTCATGTCACGGGACTGGACGACGCCGGTGTACTGAAGCATCCGGTCGGCCAGCGTGGATTTTCCGTGGTCAATGTGCGCAATGATGCAGAAGTTCCGGATGATGGCCGGATCTGTTGCGGCAGGCACCGGGGCGGTGCGGGCCATGGGAGACACGCAGGGTCCTTACTGTTGGCATTAATGGTGGCATTCCACGGATGCGCGGGGATGGCACGTCGCCATCGCGCGGCACGCCGCATATCTGAACCACCAGTCTCCCACGTCCGGACCCGTGGGAGTGCATCCGTAGTACATCCGGATCCAACTCCTGCGCGGTCCTGCCGGTATGGTTTCCCCATGGCCCTGAACCTACGCTCGATCGGCAATGCAGTCCGCAGCGCGCTGCGCTTCCTCGACAAGGCCGGCGCCGGCAAGCCTGGCGGCTCCGCGCCGGCCCCCTCCCGCCGGCCCGCCGGGAAACCGCGTCCCGGGCAGCCTGCCGGCGCGGGTGCGCCTGGCGCCCTCGCCGGACTGACCGGAACGTATCCCGGGGACTTCCGGGGGACCGCCGCCGTCCGGTACGCGCCCGCTCCCGACGGCCGCCCCCAACCAGGCGAGATCGTCTGGACCTGGGTCCCCTATGAGGAGGACCATTCCCAGGGCAAGGACCGGCCGGTGCTGCTGGTGGGCAGCAGCGGCCGCTACCTGCTGGGCCTGATGCTGACCAGCAAGGACCACGACGGCGACTCCCGCAGCTCGGACGATTACGTGGACATCGGCACGGGCCTCTGGGACCGCCAGCGGCGTCCCAGCGAAGCGAAGCTGGACCGCGTCCTGCAGGTCAACCCGGCCGATGTGCGGCGTGAAGGCGCCATCCTCGACGCCGCCCGGTTCAGCCTCATCGCCGCAGCCCTGCGGGCCAGGCACGGCTGGACGTAGTTGCCGGGGCGGCGGCTCTGCTACCATTGACAGCTGTGTGTCCGTGCAGGTCGACGGCCACAGATGGTTGGTCGCCATAGGTATCCCCACGCCGCTCAGTCAATGGCCAATCTGAAAGCCCTCTAGACCATTTTCCGCATTGAAAAAGAGAGTTCACACGTGGCTAATATCAAGTCCCAGAAGAAGCGCATCCTGACCAACGAGAAGGCCCGCCTGCGCAACAACGCAGTCAAGTCCGAGCTGAAGACGGCCATCCGCGCCGTCAACACCGCCGTTGAGTCCACCGACAAGGATGTTGCGGCCGCTGCCCTGCTTAACGCCAGCCGCAAGCTGGACAAGGCTGTCAGCAAGGGCGTTCTCCACAAGAACAACGCCGCAAACCGCAAGTCGGCGATCTCCAAAAAGGTCAACGCACTCTAAGGTTTCCAGTTCAGCTGAACTGATGATTGTGGCCGGCACCCCTGGGTGCCGGCCACTTCCGGTTTAAGCGCCTCCGCGCCCGGTCAGGCGGGCCGCACCGGCACGCATTCGGGTGTCAGCGGCGGACCGAACCCGCAATCACGGTCACGACGTGCTCCACGGCGTAAACCGGATCCCTGGCGAGGCCCTTGACCTGGGCGTCGGCCTCCGCCGTGGCCTGGATGGACCGCACGAGCCCCTCGGGAGTCCAGCGCCGGACCTCACGCTGGGCCTGCTCCACGAGCCAGGGCTGCATGCCCAACTGCTTGGCGATCTGTGCAGAGGAGCCCTGCGCTCCGGCCACCTTGGTGAGGGAGCGCAGCTTCGATGCCAGCGCCGCGACGATCGGAACGGGGTCGGCCCCCGTGTCGAGGGCGTGGCGGAGGGTGGACAGTGCAAGAGGCGCGTTGCCTGCCATCGCAGCATCGGCGACCTTGAAGGCGGTGGCTTCCACCCGGCCGCCGTAGTACCGGTCCACCATCGCGGCGTCGACTCCGGCGCTGGCGTCGGCGATCAGCTGGCTGCACGCGGCCGCGAGTTCAGCCAGGTGGGCTCCGACGGCGTTGACCAGCGCGTGCATGGCGTCCGGATCGATCCGCCGGGACGCTGCCCTGAATTCGGCCGCAACGAAGGCAATTTTGTCTGCGTCCTTCTTCAGTGGCTGGCAGTCGACCACGGGCCAGCCGCCGGCCTTGACGGCGTCCAGCAGCTTCTTGCCGCGCACTCCCCCGCCGTGGCGGAGGACCAGGACGGCGTCCGCCTCGGGGTGCGCCAGATACTTCAGGGCATCGGCAAGGAAGGCGTCGTTCATGGCTTCCAGCCCCTCGACCTCGATGAGCTTGTGCTCGCCGAACAGCGACGGGCTGACATTCATGGCCAGCGAGCCCGGTTCATAGCTGCCGGCGTTGAGCCGGGTGACCTCGACGTCGGGTTCCGCCGCGCGTACCTGTGAACGGACGCGGTCCATGGCCCGGCTGCCCAGATAGTCCTCCGGTCCGCCCACGAGCACGACGGCGGCCGGGGTCACGTCACGCCAGGTGGCCGTGTTCGACGCCGACGTCCTGGCGCGTTGGGTCTGGGCAGCAGCCACTGACGATTCCTCCCGGAAGTTGGTTTGCAGACTCTAAGCGTGCCACGCCGGGACCGGTCCACCAAGCCGCGGCGGCGGCCTCCCCGCGGGCCGCGCCGGCCAGGCGGCCCGGCCTGCGCCCGGTCGAGGAAGGCCACGGTGCGCGAGTGCGCCGCAACGGCCAGCCGTACCGCCGCGGCGGGGTGCAGGGCCAGCCGGAGCGCCGTGAGGCAGACGACGGAGAACAGCGCCATCGTGGAAAGGCCGAAAATTCCCTCCGGCCAGGGCAGCGCGGCCCCCGGGAGGCCGGCGAAGAAGCGGGCGACGCCGGCCACGCCGCCGGCGCAGGCGCCCGCAGCCGCCATCAGGGCCGCAGCGGGGGCCGGGACCAGCGGTACCAGCGGAACGGCCGCGGTCCCGAGCAGCGTGACCGGGGGCACCAGCACGGCAGCGGCCAGGTTGGCGGGCAGCGCGTAGGCGGCGAACTGGGGTTGCAGCAGCACGATCACCGGGCCGCAGAAGACCTGCGCGGACAGCGGGACGGCCAGGCCGGCCGCCGCCCATCGCGGCACGGAGGCCGGCAGCCACTCCATGATGCGGCGCCCGGCCACGACGATCCCCAGCGTGGCCAGCACGGAGAGGAGGAATCCGAAGCTCAGAGAGAGAGCCGGATCCACGAGCAGCAGTCCGATCACCGCAAGGGAGAGGAAGCTCAGGCCGCGCCCTGCCCGGCCGAAGGCCAGGGCTGACACGCCGATCGCGCCCATGACGGCGGCCCGCAGCACGCTGGCGTCCGGACCGACCATGAGCACGAACATCCCCAGCCCGGCCAAGGAAACCGCCGCGGCCGCCGGCCGCGGAAACCGCAGGCTGCGGGCGGCCAGCAGCAGCGTCCCGAGGATGAGGCTGCAGTTGGCTCCGCTCACGGCCGTCAGGTGGGTCATCCCGACGGTCTTCATGGCGGCCTCCAGCCCGGCGTCCAGCGCGCCCGTGTCCCCGGTGACCATCCCGGGCAGCAGGCCGCGGGCGTCGCCGCCGAGCCCGGCCGCGGCGGCAGTGAAACTCCTGCGGAGCATGCCCGGGCCCTGCTGCCAGCCGCCGGGGGCGCGGAGCGTTTCCGGCGCGGACGAAGCGGACAGGATCCCGGCGCCGCCCTGCCCCGGATCGGGAGGCTTCAGCTTCCCCGTCGTCCGCAGCCGTTGGCCGGGGACAAGGTGTTCCCAGTCCGCGCCTCCCATGACCAGCAGGCCGGCCTCGGCCTGGACCCGGCGGCCCTCCGCATACATGACCAGCAGTGTGGCGGGAACGGCCCAGCGGTCAGCGAGACCGGACCTCCCGGGCACCCTGAGCTGCCGCGGGGCGCCCGCGATCTCCAGTTCCATGACGACGGCGGCGTGCGCGGTGACAGCCTCCGCCAGGGCACCCTCATGGCGGAGGGACGCGGCGACGGCGGAGTGGGCGCCCGCCGCCGTGGAGAGCAGCATCGCCATGGCCAGGGTCGTCAGGAAACTCCGCGCCGGCGACGGCCGGGCGCCGCTGGACCGGGCGCCGCTGGACCGGCCGCCGCTGGACCGCGCGGTCCCCGGCCGGTAGTTCCCCTGCCTGTCCTTCCTCCCGCCGCGGAGTCCTACTCGTCGGCGGGCGCCCGATCCGTGCAGCAGCAGCCCCGCGGACGCCCCCAGGATCACGCACAGGGCCACCAGCGCGGCCGGGGCGAGCCAGCTGCCGGCCACGGCCGTACCCCAGACCAGCAGCGCCGCGGGCACCAGACGCAGATCCGTCCGGCGCCGGTCCCCGGACCCGGCCGGAACCGCGGGATCCGCACCCGGCCTTGCCCGGAGCCGGTCCCGGACCTGGCCACGGAGCCGCCGGCGGATTTCCGGCCCATGGCCAGATGGTCCCGCCTGTCCCGGCGCGGGCCGCCGTGATCCCGGCGCAGGCTGCCCGGATCCCGGCGCAGGCTGCCGGGGCACGGCGCCGCGGCCGGCGGCCTCCGGGGAACCGGCCCGGGATCCGCCGCCGGTCCGGGGTTCGTTGACGGCGGCGTCCACGTAGCGCTGCCAGCGGCCGGGTTCTGCCATGTCAGGCCCCGGGCCCGCTCAGACCCGGACCAGGGGACGCAACGCTTCCAGCAGCTTCGGGCCAACACCGTCCACGGCATCCAGCTCCTCCACCGTCTTGAACCGGCCATGCTGCTTGCGCCAGTCCACGATGCGCTGGGCCAGGACCGGCCCCACCCGCGGGAGCGTTCCCAGCTCCTCGACGCCCGCAGTGTTCAGGTCGATCTTTCCGCCGGCGGCCGAGCCGCTTCCACCCGCGCCGCTTCCACCCGCGCCGCCTTCGGTTGACCCGCTCGATTCCCCCGGTGCCGGCTCAGCCGGGCCCGGGTCACCGCGTTCCGGAACGAGGACCTTCTGGCCGTCCTCCAGCACGGAGGCCAGGTTGAGCCGGTCCGGGTCTGCCGCGGCTGTGCCGCCGCCTGCCGCGGCGATGGCTTCATGCAGCCGGCTCCCCTGGGGCAGCCGCACCACGCCCGGCCGGGCCACGGCACCGGCAACATGCACGATGATCGTCCCGGTGCCCGCCGCCGGGTCTCCTCCCGATGCAGTGGCGTCCCCGGCCGCCGCCGTCGGCTTGTCCACGACCGCGGGGGACACTTCACTGAGCGGGACCACCTGCGGCGCGCCGGTGGCGACGTGCCACCAGAACCAGCAGCCCAGCACGGCGGCCAGGACCCCGATCAGGATCGCGGGCCGCAGCCCGGTACGGCCCCTGAGCCTGGTGGACAAGGGCGGCATCGGCTCCCTCCGGTGCCCGGGGAGGCCGCCGGCCGGGAACCCGGAATCATCCGTGCGTCCGGACCCGCCGGCCTCGCAGGGATCCCCGGGCGGACAAGCACGCGGCGGCTCCGGCAAATCCAGCAGCCCCGCGGCGCGGCCGACCTGGCGCCCTGGATTCCCTGCCCCGGCAAGGGTCGCCGACAAGCGGTCCCGGGCAGCCCTGACGCCCATGGCGGATTCAGCTCCCGGGTTCCGGCGTGACATAGGACCCACCCTAGGAGAGCGCTGAACAAGGGGCAATCCGGAGATGGGATACGGCTTCCGGGCCGCTCTTCGGAGCTTTGGGCGGCCCGCTGACGGCCTGGGAATGAGAGGCCGGGGCCCGGGATTT
>NZ_JAGPOT010000131.1 GCF_018224015.1 Pseudarthrobacter albicanus | reverse complement strand
GCCGACGGAGCGACGGAACCACAAGCCCCAGGTTCGAAAAGTTTGAAAACCATTGCCGACGGAGCGACGGAACCACAAGCCCCAGGTTCGAAAAGTTTGAAAACCATTGCCGACGGAGCAAGCTGGTAACTTAGCCGTGCTAAGTTCGTGTCGCTCCCCGGAATCGCGTTGCGGTCCCGGCAGACTGGAGTCTGGTCCCGGACTTTCCGGGTCGCTGCGCTGGCAACTACGAGGGGGCGGAACGATGAATGAAGGCAACGGCTTTGCCGGTTGGAAGGCCCGCCGCCGCCGGGCCAACGTTGACGGCGGCAGGGTGCACCGTCACGAGGTCAAGGTCAGCCCGGAAGAGGAAGCCCGGCTTCTCGCCCTGGCGGAAAAGCACCGCGTCACGATTCCCCGGCTTCTGATCGAAGCGGCACTCAATGAAAACAGTGAAAGCCCGTCCGAGCGCCGCGATCAGTTCATGCAGCTTTCGAACCTGCAGCGTCTCGTCGGGTCCGTGGCGAACAACATCAACCAGATCGCCCGGCACGCCAACTCAACAGGGGAAGTGCCGCCGGATGCGGCGGCTTCCATCGCCCACGCGAGGGCGGTCATCATCCGTATCGACCGTCAGCTCGCTGACATGGCCGGCCGGTGATTTGTTCGTGATTCCGAACATCACCCAGGGCGACCGCATGGCGGGTCTGATGATCTACCTCGCGGGCCCGGGGCGGGCGAACGAACACGAGGAACCGCACCTTGTCGCCGGCGATTCCGCGCTCATGGCGTGGCACGATGACAACGAACTGAACCGGGACGCGGCCCTGGACATCGCCAACGCCCTGGACCGCGCCCAGAAGTTTTTTGAAACGGAAGTGGACGGCGGCCACGTCTTCCACTGCTCCCTGAGCCTGTCCGCAGAAGAGGGACAGCTCACCGACGAGCAATGGGGTGCCATCGCGAACGACTTCATGACGGAGATGGACTTCACCGAGGACGGCGGAAAGGCCCCGGCCCGGTGGGTTGCCGTGCGGCACGGGCTGAGCAAGAACGGCAACGACCACATCCACATCGTGGCCAGCATGGTCCGCGACGACGGCACCAAATGGAACAGCTGGAAGAGCAAGTACAAGTCCCAGCAGGCCGCCCGGACGCTGGAGAAAAAGTACGGCCTCAACCAGCTCGGAGACGTTCGCGCGGAGCGTGGGTTCACTCCTGCGGAACAGGCCAAGGCCGTCCGCCAGGGACTGCCCGAGGTGGAGCGGCACAGCCTCGCACGGACGGTCCGCAGCTGCGCGGCAGCGTCAACGGATGAAGCGGAGTTCGTCCGCCGGGCACGCCAGGAAGGTGTGCTCGTGCGCCCACGTTACGCGGCCGGCCGCACCGACGTCGTGACCGGATACTCCGTCGCCGTTCGCCCCCGGAAGGGGGAGCGTGCCGTGTGGTTCGGCGGAAACTCCCTGGGACGTGACCTGGCTCTGCCCAAGCTCCGCACCGGGTGGGAAAGCACCCCGGAGTCAGCGGCTGCCGCCGTCGCGGAATGGAACGCCGCTGCTCGCAACCGCAGGCCGGTCACCCCGGGCCGGGAGACGCTGGAGCCCTCGGCCGACCTGTGGGCCAGGTACGCGAACGACGTCAGCGCCCTCCGGGAGAAACTGGCCACCACCCCGTACGGTGACCACGTCGCGTGGGCACAGGCAGCCCGCGAAACATCCGCCGCTTTCGGCGCCTGGTCCAAGCGCATCGAACCCAGCCCCGGTCCGCTGGCCGACGCCGCACGGGAGCTGTCGAAATCAGCCCAGCTGCGGCGCTACCCGTCACGGCCGGCGGTTGCTTTGCCGTCGGCACGCGGGGCCACCATGATCATCCTGGCCGCGACGTCCAGGAGCGAACGCGCAGCCTATGCCTTGATGTTCCGGCAGCTCGCCCAGACCGCCCGCGCCATCCACGACATGCACCAAGCCACCGATGACCTGCGGCGCGTCCGCGGCCTCTCAGCCGCCGTCATCGCCGCCAGCAAGGTTGTCGAAGCCAGCGCCACGACCCAGACCATCACGGCACAGCCCCTGACGATGGAAGTACTGCGGGAACAGCACCCGGGAGCCGGCGAGGAAGCCCTCCGGGCACGGCTGATCGCTGAACGGTCACGGGGCGGCTCGCCCATCCCGACGACACTCACCAGGCCAGAGAAAACACTGCAGCAGGCCGGGACCACCCGGGCCGAAGAACCTGACCGAGAACTCCATCCGAATCCAGGCATCGAGCGATAGGGACAAGCATGAGCGAAGCAGACGGAATCGACGATGCGGTAGACGCCGCAATGCGCACCGGGCTGATGGTTGCCAGCCGCATCGGCGAGCAGCTGGCCAGAATGCGCGAACAGGACCAGCGCGACATCGCCGCCGCCGAGGAACACCGGGCACGCCAGCTGCAGGAACGCTTCGACGCCCAGCGAGCAGCAGCCCGGGCCCAGTTGGCACCGGCCGCGCGGGATGACTGGTGGGACAAAGCCACTCCCGACATGATCGAACGCGCCCACCAGACAGCCACGGCCTGGAAAGGCTACGACCCCGAAGCCGCCCAGGCATCTGAACACATCCGGAACCAGATCCAGGCCAGCTACGGCATCGACGTGAACAACACAGGAGCGGACGAGGCATCCGTTTCCGCCGCGCTCACCCGGGCACAACAAGCCCGCGCCGAAGCAGACAACGAACGGACCAAAGCCACGGCCGCACGCACCGATGAAGCGATGGCCGTCGCCGCGGTTGAAGGCGCCAACCGGCAGGACTATGCAGCACAGAGGGGACAGCGCGAGCAGGCCTACGATTCCCCCGGGCGACGTCAGCAGCTCGCCGAAAGCCTCGACGGCAAAGGGGACCGTGAGGCCGTCAACTCCCGCCTCCTGGCAGACAAGCACCAGGGCGCGCCGGCGACAGCCGCTGTGGCGCAGAAGCCCTCGCTGGCCAGGACCTCGAAGATGGCCAAGCAGGGCGGCAAGGGCAAGACCCTGGAACGCGGCGGCCTTGAACGCTAGGGGAGCGGACCGCCTGCCGTGCCAGGACCGCTCCGATCATTAGGATCGAAAGCATGACTGAAGATCGCGACCTCGCCCTCCCCACCGGCTACACCGACCTCCTCGTCGAGCTGAAGACCCGGGTCCGGGCAGCGCGCACCAAAGCACTGCGGACCGTCAACACTCAGCTGATCGAGCTGTACTGGTCCATCGGGAAAACCGTCCTGGAACGGCAGGAGGCGGAGAGCTGGGGGAGCGGGGTCATGGGCAGGCTGGCCGATGACCTGCGGGCAGAATTCCCTGAAATGAAGGGACTGTCCCGATCCAACCTGTTTTACATGCGCGGTTTCGCCGCCGCCTGGCCCGACCCAATTGTCCAACAGGCTGTTGGACAATTGCCGTGGGGCCACATCACCGTGCTGCTGGACAAACTCGATGCTGCAAAGGAGCGTGCCTGGTACGCGTCCGCGGCCGTCGAGCATGGCTGGTCGCGCAATGTCCTCATGAACATGATCATGAACAAGACCCTCGAACGTACCGGAGCGGCGCCTTCGAACTTTGTCCAACGGCTTGTTGCACCGGACTCGGAGCTGGCCCAGCAGATCGCCAAAGATCCCTACAACTTTGAATTCCTCGGACTCTCCGGGGAGGTGGCCGAACGCGATCTCGAGAACGCCCTGACCAGCCGGATCACCGAGACCCTGCGCGAGCTCGGGCCCGGCTTCTCCTTCGTCGGCCGACAAGTGCATTTTGACGTTGATGGCGATGACTTCTTCGTGGACATGCTTTTCTTCAACATCGAGCAATCCCGGTACGTCGTCATCGAGCTCAAGACGGGCAAGTTCCAGCCCGAATATGCCGGCAAACTCAACTTCTACGTCGCGCTCGTCGACGACGTGCTCCGGCGCGATCACCACAACGAAACCATCGGGATCCTCATCTGCGGCACCAAAAATGACCGGAGCGTCCGGTACAGCCTGGGGCGCTCCACCTCACCCATGGCCGTCGCCGCCTACACCTACGACAACCTCCCCCCGGCCGAACAACAGGCACTCCCCAACGAAGGACACATCGTCGCAGCGCTGGAATGGGCAGAACCCGAGACCTCGGCGGCGCAAGACGAATAAGGACTCCCGGGACAGCGCTTCGGCGCGTTCCCCCGACGTCCCGGACCAAGACGCCCCCAATGGTCGGGCTCCCCGGACGTCCCCGCCGCTCCCCGCGACTGAGGAATACCGGGGCTATGGTGTACGTTGCAGTCCCGTTAGACAAGAACGTCAGAAGAGAGAAAGACCTAAGTGGCAACCGATTACGACGAAGTACGTTCCGACGTCAAGGAATCCCAGGACCGGTCCCTGGAGGCGCTGCAATCCGCCAACGCACCGGATGCCCGCAGCGTTGTCCGGGAGCTGGACGAATCCGACGCCCTGGATGAGGCCATGACTCCCGGCGGGGAGTTTGTCTCGGAGGAACTCATTGTTCAGGTCATCCCCCAGGCCGAGGACGAGTTCACCTGCTATTCCTGTTTCCTGGTCCGGCACCGGTCCCAGCTCGCGCGCGAAAAAGACGGCCACTCGTACTGCATCGAGTGCGAGGGGTAGGACGATCCAGATGCCTGACCATCGGTCATCCGCCATGCCTTCTGTGATTGTCGTCTCTGTCCAGGCAAGAGTCGGAAAGAAGTAGCGATGAACACTCCGTTACATCTCCGCTGGGACGAACCAGGCCAGCAGCAGCTCCTCGCCCGGGCTGAAGCGTTGCTCCAGCGGCGCGGACGGTGCCTGCTTGGAATCGCCGGGGCGCCCGGTGCCGGAAAATCCGCCATCTCCATCCACGGGCACATCGGTGGGCTGCTGGAGCCGCTCCACCAGGGACCCATCGAACAAACCATCCTGCGCGGAAGAACCGGTATCCATACCCAATCCTCGCGGCCGCCCTATCGTGACCCGGTTAAATTAAAAACCGGCACCCTCACTTGCTGGCCCACGCACCTGGAACTCGCCGCCCACGCCCGCCGCTGTGGCCACGAGCAAGGGGCAAGCGCGCCGGCCGGCCAAGCATCGTCGCTGTCAGAAGATCACGTAGAGTTTGCGAAGTGTCTCGTGAAGCTCCCAGTTACCGCTCCAGCCCCGAGGGATGAAGACCGTGTCTCCGGGGCCAACGAACTCGGGCTCGCCGCCGTCGGCGGTAATTGTCATCGAGCCGGAAAGAACGTGCACAAATTCGTTTGTTTCAAGGACCCAGCGAGAGGGTCCTTCGGTGCATTCCCAGATGCCGGCTTCGGAACCGTTCTCGTCCTTCCACAGGTAGCTTCCGCGGGTGTCCATCTGCGGTCCGGTCGCTTCAGGACAAGGGCCCCAGTCGTCCAGCTCCGTAACGTTCCCTGCATCGCGGATAAGGTGGGCGGAGATGGAGGCTGTCGTTTCAGTCATTGTTTTGCCTTTCGGGTGGCTATCAGTGGTTGTTACCGATAGAGGTTTGTTTTTGTTTCATTGCGGCCGACCTGCCCTTGGATGCGGCGCTCAAGGTGTTCCGCATTGCGCAGCCGTCCTGCTGAACCACGCATAAGGCGGTCTATCACCACTGCCAGGGTTCTGATTCCGGCTTCAAATCCGGATGACCGCGTCAGCTCCACCGGCCACACAATTGGCGAGTTGATCAGCCTGTTTGCTGATCCGGGTACCCGCCAGCTTCGTAGACCCGCCGGGAGGCCCCGGATCCATTGGCTTCAGCGACCAGGCTTCGTCGATTCCAGGCCACTAAGGGTCCTTGACGCTTTTCCCTTGGCGCTGCCTGCCGTGGCCGGATATGGATCAGGGCTCAGACTTCGTAGTACCGGAAGGAGTGCGATTCCGCACCTGCGGGGTTGGGTCCGTAGATGGTGACCATCCGGGCGTAGACGGGTGCCCAGTATCTGCCCATGCGTCCGGGATTTACGCGGGCTGAATCGCCTGGCTTGAGGATGACGGTCTCTCCCCCACTCTCGATGTGGAGTTCGCCTTCCAGCACGTAATTCGTCTCGGTGTGGGGGTGGAAGTCCTCCCAGGCGCAGGCCTCCAGCTCCCACTCGGAGAGGATAAAGTCTTGCCAGGGGCCTTCAGGATGGGAGTTGATGAACCTGCAGCGGAGGCTCTGCCATTGGTCCTTCATCGGGGCCAGGGCCTGCGCAGGCCAGAAATCGATCGCAGTCCCCGTCGTCAGTGTCGGGGGCTGAGGGGTGGTTGTGACCATTGTTTTCACCGTTTCTTCAGGGGTTCTGCATTGCGAGCTGATTTGATGAATCTAAGTGACATCGCATCATCGTGATGCAGGTCACTCCGGTGTGAATACTTTTACATGGACGTGTGTTCAAGTCAACCGTTCTAGACGCTGATCTTGAACCTTTTTTCTCCAGCTAAGCAATAGGGTTAAGGAAGTGTCCCTGTCGAACCTAACCGGGAGACTGGAGAGTGAACTATGCGGGTATCCGCTGAAGATCGAAAAGAACAGCTGATTTCAGCGACGGTGGAACTGATGCGTCGTGAGGGTGTCCAGTCTGTGACCATTCGGGCCATAGCCAAGGAGGCTAATGCTCCGTTGGCTACGGCTCATTATTGCTTCAGCAATAAAGAAGAGCTCATGGAAGCGGCCGCCGAGGCCTGGTTCAAGAACCTGAGCCGCTTTTCCAGCGGCGCCCCGGTCCATTTGGGACTTCGCAAAGCTGTGGAACAAGTGGCCGAAGGCTACTGGCGCGCACTGGAGGAAGAGCCCGCAAGCATCCTTTCCGAGATCGAACTGATTCTGTGGGCAACGCGCAATGCAGCCGTCAGCCCGCTGGCCGTGAAGATCTATCCCGCCTATGAAGTGGAGCTGGGAAATATATTCTCTTCCGCCGCCCAAGGCAGCGGTGACCGGTGCCTCATAGACTTCCCCACGCTGGTGAGGCTCTTTCTCATGATCTACGACGGGGCCGCCATTCAATACATGACCGACCCGAAGGCTACCGATTACCGCGCCCAGTTCTTCATGATGGTTGATGCACTTCTGATCAAGGCCGGCGTCTGAACTACTCCGCTGTGGGGGCTCGACGAACCCCTAGAACGCGCCAAGGGGAATGCCGCGGGGCATACGCCATCGGATGGCCTTAATGGTCGGGAGAACCAGCGGGAGCCTCAGGCGGGGACCCTGGTGTCGGAACGGTCGGCATCGGACGTGGCGTCCGCCGGCAGGGACTTCAGCCCGGCCGCGCAGCCAACGATCCCGGCGATGAACAGCACCTTCAACAGGCTGAAGGGTTCGACGCCGGTTGCCATGGCCCAGCCGACGGTCAGGGCAGCGCCTATTCCTACCCAGACGGCGTAGGCGGTGCCCAGCGGGATGCTGCGGATGGCCGCGCCCAGCCCGATCATGCTCAGGGTGGCCGTCACGGCGAAAACCACGGTGGGGAGGGGAACTGTGAAGCCGTTGGACAGGCCCAGGGCGGTGGCCCACACGGCTTCCAGCACGGCGGAGCCAAGCAGCAGCAGCCAGGCTCTTGAACGTTGGCTCATTGCGCCACCATCTTCAGTCCGACCACGCACGCGGCGATGCCGGTGAGCAGCAGCAGGCGCGCCGTCGTCGGGCGTTCAGCTTTGGTGAGCATCGCGTAAGCGGAGGTCAGTATCACGCCGACGCCTACCCAGACGGCGTAGGCGGTGCCGGCGGGGATGGTCTGCATGGCGAAGGCGAGGCCGGCCATGCTGGCGAGTGCGGCGGCCAGGAAGAGGAGTGCGGGGGCGATGCGGCGCCTGCCGGGGCACCGGAACGTCCGGTGCAGGGCAGCGGCCCAGACGGCTTCCAGTGCCCCGGAGGAAATCAGGATTAACCACGACATGACAGATCCTTTGGCCACGCCTGTAACGCCCGACGGCGGGTGGCCGGGGCGGTGGCCAGCCTCACCGCCGGGATGCCCCGGCGCAGGACAGGAAGAACAAAGCTGGTGTTAGCCGGCAATTGGGCCATGGCTGACGCATCAAAGCCGGCCAGTCTCAAGATTAACCTCCCCATTGGTTGGTACCGCCCCAATGCGAAACGGAAGGCCCCGGCTGTGTTGCGCACTCAATCCGTCTCAGGTCCGGTGCAGAAGAAGCACTCCCCGGGTTCGAGGCTTGAGTCGCAAGTCTTTTCGATGAGGTGTTCATCGGCATCGTTTAGCGCCACGCTTACGGTTCGTGTATCCATGGCCGCTACTTTCTCGCTTGTGGACGCATCAGGTGGCAGCGCCCAATCGCCCGGCCAACCAGGCAGCGGATCCTGCTGCTGAAGGAGTGGACCGCAGCGCTCATTGGGGATCAGCACTTATGCCATGGTGGCGAACATGAGGGCCATGATGGCGGCGCCGAGGGCTTCGAGGCTGTGTTGTTTTCGGGGGGAGTGTTTTGGGGCTGTTTTGTTGGGGGCTGTGGTTGCCGGTTTCCGGTTGCGCAGTAGGAGGGCGATGAAGACCAGTGCCGCGGTTGCGAAGATGATTGTCAGTGGGGTGGCGAGGTTGGACAGGTGATCGAGGGTTGCGGTGGCTGTGGTGGGGGTTGGGTGGGGCATTGCGTGGTGGGTGTTGGGCAGTGGCATGGCGTCTGCGGGGCCGGTGGTGATGTGGCTTGTCATCATGGTGATCATGAGGGCGGCGCCGGCCATGCTGAGGCTGTGGTACAGGCATTTCAGGCGGCCTTGGCTGCCTGCGCAGAGTATTTTGAATTCGGTCCGGGCGACGGCCTGGATGATGAACCAGAGGGCTGCGCCGGTGAGGACGGCGATCTGGGCGAGCACGGTGGAGGGTGCGAGGTTCCAGAGCATGGCGGCCATCAGGATGTTCATGAGGGCGTGGAGGGTGTTGTTGACCCGGTCGGTGAGCTGGTGTGGCTTGGTGGCCTGCAGGAGGTGATAGCTTCCACTGAGCAGCAGGACGGCTGTGAGGGCCCAGGTAATTGCGGGGATATTTAACACGCGGATCACACTCTCGCTACAGGGTTGGGTTAGGTGCAGGTCGGTCCCCGGTGCTGTTGTTACAGCACCGGGGACCGCCTGTTTGAGGGTTGTTCGTTTCCAGCTTTAGGTCATGTGCCTGGTTCTTGGCTTTCCCTGAAGCTGGGCAGGGTTTATTTATCGGTGGTGCAGCATGTTCCGGTGTCGGTTGTTTCGGTTCGGTTTTCGTTGCCGGGGAGGTTCAGGGTCGGGTTTTGGTCGAAGAAGCCGTGGGGTTCGAGCATGAAGCCGATGTTCTGGCGGG
>NZ_JAGPOT010000130.1 GCF_018224015.1 Pseudarthrobacter albicanus | reverse complement strand
ACTCCACGCCGTCCTACTCGCCGTCAAATCACTGCCCGCCTCCGGCAAACCCCAGGAACTGCTCGACGCCGCCGGCATCTCCGCCCGCCACATCACCACCGCCGCCCGCAGCCTCCTACAAGCCTGAACCCACGCAGCGGTTAACCGAACGTATCCACCGCGACGGTCGATGGGTCCAACCGGTACGGCGACCCTCAGCACAGCCTCTCGACAAGTCCTGGATTAAAAAAAGGGAACCCTCAAGCGCCAAACGGAGGGGCGGCCGCCAAGACGGATGCCGGAGGCAAACCAACGGCGGCGAAGGCCACCGAGGCGCCGAAATAGTTGCCTCAGCGGACCACTCCCCTGCCGAGATTCAGCGACGATAGTGGTGATTACGTCAACCTGCTCCGGCTGCATCTGGTCCACGCCACGAAGAATTTTGTCGTGCGCTGAAGGATGAGCACCCTACCAGCCTGATGCATCCATCCGGGCAATGAGCCATCATCCCCCAGCTGCACCTAGCGCAACTCCAAGGAACATTTCCCACGGGACGGCCAGCGCCCATGCCGGGCCTTCTAGGCCGCCGGCGTTCGTAATTACGCACCAGCCCGCACCTTCGTGTCGGTGCGGCCACAATCGGCGAGTTGCCTCACTCCCGCGGATAACGCAAAAAACCCTTGACAGTGGCAGGCATCACTCCTATTCTGATTTTGGGATCCCAAAACGGGATCCCAAAACCCAAGTACCGCGGGGCGTTTCGGGAACCGCCGCTACACGCCCTCGCCCAAAGGTTTCCCGCCGCCCAACCCGCGGCCGCACGTTTGAATCACCCAGCTCGTTTCCCTGTCCGTAAACTTCCCCGTGAAGGAGAAGCTGTGTCCATCCCTAATACCGAAGCAGTGACCACCGAGGCTCGAGGCACCACAGAAGCCCCGGTCGACGGCAAACCCGGCAAGGACGGCGTGCAAAGGCGCACCAACGTCCGCTGGAAGCTCTTCCTGCTTCTGCTCGTCCTGGTCTCCGTCAACTACATCGACCGGGGCTCCATCTCGGTGGCCCTGCCCATCATCCAGAAGGAATTCAACCTCGCCCCGGAGCTCGTGGGCCTGCTGCTTTCCGCCTTCTTCTGGACCTACGCCCTCATGCAGATTCCCGTCGGCCTGCTGATCGACAAGTTCGGCCCGCGGAAAGTCATGACGGCGTCGTGCCTCGGCTGGGGTGCCGCAACCGCAGCCTCGGGCCTGGCTGGCGGCTTCCTGAGCATGTTCATCGCCCGCCTGGGCATCGGCGTCACCGAAGCCGGCGTCATGCCGGCCGGCGGCAAGCTCAATGCCATCTGGATGCACAAGGCGGAACGCGGCCGCGGCGCCACCATCCTCGACGCCGGAGCCCCGCTGGGTGCAGGCCTGGGCGGCATCCTCATCGCCGGCCTCATCGCATCCACCGGCAGCTGGCGGAGTTCGTTCATCATCGCCGGGGCCGCCACGGTGCTCATGGGCCTGGCCGTGTGGTGGTACGTCCGGGACAACCCCCGCCAGCACCGCGGGGTCAACACGGCCGAAGCCGAGTACATCGAGGCTTCACACGCGGCCGAGGATGCCGAGGCCGAGTTCGACGGCAGCAAGGGCAGGCGCGCTCTGCTCCCCTACCTGAAGTTCCGTTCCTTCTGGGCCATGTGCTTTGGCTGGCTGGGCTTCAACGGAGTGTTCTATGGCCTGCTGACCTGGGGCCCGCTCTACCTCGCGCAGGCCAAGGGCTTTGACCTGAAGACCATCGGCTGGTCCACTTTCGTGATCTTCGGTGCCGGCTTCGTCGGTGAAATCCTGGGCGGCACCATCGCGGACAAATGGCGGGCAGCCGGCGCCTCGGCCAACCGGGTCATGCGCACCCTGCTGGGCATCTCCAGTGTGGTCGTGATCGGCGGCCTGGTGGGCGTCACAGTGGTGGCGGATCCCACGACGGCGGTGGTCCTGCTCTCCGTGGTGATGTTCTTCCTCCGCTGGGTTGGCCTCTTCTGGAGCATCCCCTCAATCCTGGGCGGCCGGACCAACGCCGGTGTGCTGGGTGGCGCCATGAACTTCAGCGGCAACATCTCCGGCTTCGTCACCCCGATCGTGGTCGGTCTGATTGTGGGCGCCACCGGCTCGTACACCTGGGCGCTGCTGTACTTCGTGGGATCCGCCATCATCATGGGAGTGTCCGTGCTGGCACTGGACTACAACAAGCGGCTTCCTGTCTAAGCTAGGCCACGCAGCACCTCCTCCCGCCGCCGCCGGGAGCGCAATGTCACACGAGAATCCGAATGGAGCAACAATGCTGACCGCAGAAGAGACCCAGGACAAGGAACGCCCCCTCCGCGAGGCCGTCCGGGACACCCTCCGCACCAGGATTTTTGAAGGGCACTACGCTCCCGGCACCCGGCTGGTGGAACGTGACCTCGCCGCAGAATTCAATGTGTCCCGCCTGCCCGTCCGGGAAGCGCTGCGCATGCTGCGCCAGGAAGGCCTCCTCAGCGACCGCGGGGCGCGCGGCGCGGAAGTCAGCTCCCTCAGCCCCAAGGACGTCGAGGACCTGTTCGACGTCCGGCAGTCCCTCGAAGTACTGGCCTGCCGCCTCGCCGCCGCCCGCGCCACACCCCGGGACCTGGAACAGCTTGACGGCCTGCTGGATGAGGCCACTCGCTGCCTCGCCAAAGGCGCCATCATGGAGGCGCACCGCGCCAACAGCGAATTCCACGACTCAATCACCCGGATCGCGGACAACGGCTTCCTCAAGTCCGCGCTGGAACCCCTCCAGGGACGCATGCACTGGCTCTTCCGCCACGTCAGCGACCTGCCGGAACTGATCCAGGAACACCGCGAGCTCTACGATGCGATCGCCAGCGGCGACCCGGACCGGGCCGCCGCGCAGTCGGCGTCGCACATCGGCAAGTACCGCGAGCAGTTCCCCGAGGATTTCCAGAAAACCGAACCCACGCTGCATCGGAAGAAAAAATGAAACTGCTCGTCATCAACCCCAACATCAGCGACGACGTCACCGCCCTGATCGAATCAGAAGCCGTGCGCTCGGCGGCCCCGGGCACGGAACTGGTGGTCCGCACCGCCGGCCACGGCGTTGAGTACATTGAAACCCGCTTCGAGTCCCTGATCGCGGCCGGCGCAGTCGCCGAGATCATCGCCGAATACTCCACCGAATCCAGCACCGGCGGCGTGGACGGCGTGGTGGTCGCCGCGTTCGGCGACCCCGGCATGCCGGCGCTGAAGGAACTCACGGACGTCCCTGTCATCGGCATCACCGAGGCAGCCCTCTGCGCTGCCGCCCTCCAGGGGCACCGCTTCTCCATCATCGCCATCTCGGACCGGATCCGGCCGTGGTACCTGGACTGCGTGGAGCGTTTCGGCCTCGGCGGCCGGCTGGCTTCCATCCGTTCCATCAACGAATCCCTCAACGCCATCGGCTCCGTGCAGCAGGACTTCAAGGAAACCCTGCTGGCACTCAGCCGGCAGGCCGTCGCAGAGGACGGCGCCGACGTCGTCATCCTGGCAGGTGCGCCCCTCGCCGGGCTTGCCCGCAAACTTCAGGGCCAGATCCCCGTGCCTGTAGTGGACGGCATCTCCGCCGGCATCCGCATGGCGGAGACCGTGGTCGCGCTCCAGTCCGGGCCCCACCGTGCCGGCGCCTTCGCGCCGCCACCCGCCAAGGCCCGCAGGGGGCTTTCGGAAAACCTCGACACCGCCCTCACCGCGGCCCAGAGTGCAGCGCACGCCGCCGCCCCTTCCCACTAGCTTCCCCACTGGCTTCATCCCTTAGGAGGACACCGATGTCCAACACCCCAGAACTCGTCATTGCCAACGGCACCGTGGTCAACAGCTTCGGCCGCCAGCACGCCCACATCGTGGTGCGGGACGGCAGAATCGTCCGGCTGGTTGATGCCTCCGAACCGGTTCCCGACGCCGGGCGCACCATCGACGCCGCCGGCCGCCTCGTTATTCCGGGCGGCGTGGACGGCCACTGCCACGTGGCCCAGGTGACCGGACGCTTCCGGACACTGGACGACTACCGCACCACCTCCACGGCAGCA
>NZ_JAGPOT010000013.1 GCF_018224015.1 Pseudarthrobacter albicanus | reverse complement strand
CGCCGCCCACAACGATGAGCCCAAGCCCCTGGTGTGGACGGCGACAGCGGAATCCATCCTCGAAAAAGTCGCCCGCGGCCGTGTCGCACTCCAAGCCGTCAAGCAAAACTGAGACACACGACTAGACGACGCTGAGGTTGTTCGGCAGGCCGGAGCGGCCGGTGAGCAGGAGCAGAAGTTCCGGGGCGGACGGCAGCCGGGCGCCGATGGCTCCGGCAAGTTCCAATGACGCCGCGATCGCAGGGGCGAGCGAAGCCGGGGAATCGAACCCCAGGGCGCGCGCCAGATCCAGTCCGTGGACGGCCAGCTCAAAGGTGCGGGTCGGCAGGTAGTCGATGAGCGTCATTGTTCCGGCCGGAGTGGCGGCAAGGGCTTCGTCCGGTGTGTGCCGGACGAGTGCCGTGACCCGCCGGACGAGTTCCTGCACGGTCGCAACCGGATCTTCCCCCAGCCCGGCCCCGGCTTCGCGGCCGCGCTGCGCGATCGCATCCGGCGTCGTGCTGCCGCGGACCGCGAGGTAATAGGCCACCGGGCCGTCCACCCGTTTTCCGGCCGCCGGTTCGGCTGCCGAGGCATCTAGGTAGGTTTCCACCGTTGTCAGGGCCCGGCTGGCATGGCCAGTCAGCCCGCGCACATCCCATTCGCCAAGTGCCGGCTGTGACCACGCAGACTCGGGCACCCGTCCGATCAGCTCGAGGAATGCAGCTGCGGCTCCGAGGAAGTCCGATTTGATGCGGTCAGCGTCCATAGCGTCCATTGACTCCCGCGGAACCCTGAGCGTCAACCCCGCCGGCACGGCCGCAACCGCCAAGTGTGGGCCGAAACATTTTGCATCATGGGCGACGGCCCTTACACTTAGTTCTAGTCAAAGTGACTATAACTAATCCGGCGGTCGGGCCGGACCGCTCCGGGCAGCCCCACACGGGACATCCGGGAGCCCGGATTGCGGGGTGAACCACCATTTTCACGACAGCCGCCAACGTCACCGAGCGCCAGTCCGCGCCGCCGTCGCTGGCCATCTCCACCGTGATCTTCGCGCTGCGCCCCAGCGAGCGGTCCGGCCGTCCCACCATCTGGATCCCGCTCGTGCGCCGGATCCGGGAACCGTTCAAGGGCCTGTGGGCCCTCCCGGGCGGTCCGCTGACCCACGCCGAATCCCTGCAGGACGCCGCGTCCAGGAACCTGCGCGAAACCACCGGACTCGCGCCCAGCTACCTGGAGCAGCTCTACGCCTTCGGCGGGCTGCACCGCTCACCGACCCAGCGCGTGGTCTCGATCGTGTACTGGGCGCTGGTCCAGCCCACCGAGGCGGCGCTCGCCGACGAATCCGAAAACGTCCGGTGGTTCCGGGCGGACCGGCTCGACGGGCTGGCCTTCGACCACAACGCGATCGTCGAGTACGCGCTGTGGCGGCTGCGGAACAAGATGGCCTACGGCTCCATCGCCTACCACCTGCTCGGCGAGTACTTCACCCTGGCCCAGGTCCGGGAGGTCTACGAGGCGGTCCTGGACCGCGAACTGGACCCGGCAAACTTCCGCCGCCAGATCAAAGCCACGCCGGAGATCGAAGAAACCGGCGAGTACCTGCAGGGCGGCAAGCACCGCCCGCCCCGCCTCTACCGCTTCACCGGCCGCCCCGGCCTTGACCCAGATAACAGGAGCACACCATGAGCAGCGTCAACACGGCAATCCAGCTGATCACACGCGAACAGGCCGAGGAAAACACGGCGGCCGCCTCGACCTGCAGCCCGGCGCTCGCCCGCGGCCCCTGGGACTACGACCTCGCCGAGGCCCTCGCCGGCGTGCCTGCCTACGGCCCCGGCGCCTCCTCCGCCGACGCCGCCCCGCCCTCGACCCCCCGCCAGGTCCAGCTCCCGGAGGAATACAAGCGGGCGTCCGACGCCGAGCTTGACGCCCGGATCCGCGCGGCCAAGGCGGTGCTGGGGGACCGGGCCGTCATCCTGGGCCACTTCTACCAGCGCGACGAGGTCGTCGAATACGCCGACTTCGTGGGCGATTCCTTCCAGCTGGCCAACGCGGCCCTGACCCGGCCCGACGCCGAGGCCATCATCTTCTGCGGCGTGCACTTCATGGCCGAGACCGCGGACATCCTGTCCCGGCCCGAGCAGGCCGTGATCCTGCCGAACCTTGCCGCCGGCTGCTCCATGGCGGACATGGCGGACATCGATTCGGTCACCGAATGCTGGGAACAGCTCGAGGAGCTGTTCGGCACCGAGCCCGACGCCGCGGGCCGGGTCCCGGTCATCCCGGTCACCTACATGAACTCCTCCGCCGCGCTGAAGGGCTTCTGCGGCGAGCACGGCGGCATCGTGTGCACCTCCTCCAACGCCGCCACAGTGCTCGAATGGGCGTTCGAGCGCGGCCAGCGCGTGCTGTTCTTCCCGGACCAGCACCTGGGCCGCAACACCGCCAAGGCGATGGGCGTGCCCCTGGAGCAGATGCCCATGTGGAACCCGCGCAAGGACCTCGGCGGCAACGAGGAGCAGACCCTCGAGGATTCCCGCGTGATCCTGTGGCACGGCTTCTGCTCGGTCCACAAGCGCTTCAACGTGGGCCAGATCGAGAAGGCCCGCGCCGAATTCCCCGGCGTCCAGGTGATCGTGCACCCCGAATGCCCCATGGAGGTGGTGGACGCGGCGGATTCCGCCGGTTCCACCGACTTCATCCGCAAGGCCATTGCCGCCGCCACCGGGCCGACAACCTTCGCGATCGGCACCGAGATCAACCTGGTGAACCGGCTGGCCGCCGAATACCCGCAGCACACCGTCTTCTGCCTGGACCCGGTGATCTGCCCGTGCTCCACGATGTACCGCATCCACCCCGGCTACCTCGCCTGGGTCCTGGAGTCGCTGGTCCGCGGCGAGGTCGTCAACCGCATCACCGTGGAGGACGCCGTCGCGGCCCCGGCAAAGGTCGCCCTGGAGCGGATGCTGGCGGCCCGGCCATGACCAGGCCGCTGCGTCTGGTGATCGTCGGCAGCGGAATCGCCGGACTCTACGCTGCGCTGCTGGCCTCCGATGCGCTCCGGGATGGCGCCCCGGCGGCCGAGGTGGTGCTCCTGAGCAAGGGAACGCTCGAGGCGAGCAACACCTTCTACGCCCAGGGCGGCGTCTCGGCGGTGCTCTCACCGGGAGAGGCAGCCCCGGGCGACTCCGTGGCGGCCCACATCGCCGACACCCTCGCCGCCGGCGCCGGGCTGAACGACCCCGAGGCTGTCCGGATCCTGTGCACGGAAGCCGTCCGGGACATCGCGGGGCTGCGGCGCTTCGGCGTGCGGTTCGACGCCGGGCCCGGCGGCGGCGCGGCCCTGGGCCTCGAGGCCGCGCACTCCGCCCCGCGCATCCTGCACGCCGGCGGCGACGCGACCGGAGCCGGCATCGCCCGCGGGCTGGTCGCCGCCGTTCTCGAACGCGCCGTGCAGGGACGGCTCCGGGTGGAGACCGGCGCCTTCGTCACCGGACTCCTGACGGACCAGGCTGACGCAGGGACCGGGACCGGAGCTCCGGCCGGGGTGCCGACGGCGGTTCCGGCGGGGGGCCCGACGACGGCGGCCCGGGTCACCGGCGTCGCCTACCTGTCCAACGGGGCGCCGAAGCGGCTGGCCGCCGACGCGGTGCTCCTGGCCACCGGCGGCGCCGGCAGGCTGTTTGCCCGGACCAGCAATCCCGCCGTGGCCACCGCCGACGGCCTGGCCCTGGCCTGGCGCGCGGGGGCGGAGGTGCGGGACCTCGAGTTCTTCCAGTTCCACCCCACCACGCTGGCCGCGGAGGAAGTCCCGGGCGGACCGCCCGCGCTGCTGATCTCCGAGGCGGTGCGGGGCGAGGGGGCACTGCTGCTCGACGCCGCCGGCTACCGCTTCATGCCGGACTACCACCCGGACGCGGAACTCGCCCCGCGCGACGTCGTCTCCCGCAGCATCGCCCTGCACCTGGCCGCCACCGGCGCCCCCGCCGACAGCCCGGTCTACCTGGACGCCCGCGGCATCGAAGCCGCCCGGGGTGCCGGGTTCCTGGCCCGGCGGTTCCCCACGATCAACGCCGCCACCCGCGCGGCCGGTTACGACTGGACCGCGGAACCGCTCCCGGTGTCCCCGGCCGCGCACTACTGGATGGGCGGTGTCTCCACCGATGTCTGGGCCCGCACCTCGGTTCCGGGGCTGTACGCAGCCGGTGAGGTCGCCTGCACCGGAGTGCAGGGCGCCAACCGGCTGGCCAGCAACTCGCTGCTCGAGGGTCTCGTGTTCGGGCGGCGCGCCGTCGAGGCCTTCCTTTCACCTGGGACGGGCTGGGTGTCGCCTGCCGGCACTCCTCCGCGTGCTCCCCACGATCTCCCTAGCCTCGCAAGCTCGGCCAGGGAACCCGGATCGTGTGGGCCCACGGCCGCGGGCGGCCTCACCTTGACGCACGCTTCCGGAACACCCGCAGGCGACGACGGACAGCTCGCGTCGGGTGGCAGTTCGGAAACGCAACGGAACGACGCGACCGAATGGGGGATTGTTGCGCCTGAGCCGGGGCCGTTTTCCCGCGACGCTTTGGGGCGGTTGATGACCAGTGCCGCCGGTGTGCTGCGCACGGGGCCGGAACTCGACGCTGCAGCCGCGCAGCTGGCCAACTGGTCGGAATCTATCGGCAGCCCCGAAGTGACGGCCCCGTGGGAGCACGAGGACCGCAACCTGCTGCTCGCCGCCCGGCTCCTCGTGGCGGCGGCACGGCTGCGGAAGGAATCCGTCGGCGCCCACCACCGCGCAGACGCCGCAGAGCCAGCCCAACAGTCCGCCGGAAACCGCTCCATGCAAAGGATCTGACATGACAGTAACCACCGCACCCAGCGCACGCACCGCCCCCGCGGCGCTCGCCGGAACCCTGCCGGAGGCCGCGGTCCTGGCCGTGCTCCGGGCCGCGCTCGCCGAGGACGCTCCCTACGGCGACATCACCTCCCAGACGCTCATCCCGGCCCACGCCCGCGCGACCGCGGTCCTGGCCGCCCGCGTGCCCGGCGTGCTGAGCGGCGGGGACGTGTTCGCTGCCGCGATGAAGCTGACGGACCCGGATGCCGCCGTCGAACTGCTCGTGGCGGACGGCGCCTCCTTCACGGCCGGGACGGTGCTGGCACGGGTCACCGGGAACGCCCGCGCCGTGCTGCTGGCCGAGCGGGTGGCCCTGAACCTCGTCCAGCGGATGAGCGCCATTGCCACCAGGACCGCGGAATTCGTCGCGCTCGTGGACGGCACCGGGGCGCGGATCACCGACACCCGGAAGACGACGCCGGGGCTGCGCGTGCTGGAACGCTACGCCGTGCGTTGCGGCGGCGGCGCCAACCACCGCTTCAGCCTCTCCGATGCCGTGCTGGCCAAGGACAACCACCTGGCCGTCCTCACCGGGGGAGACCCGGAGCGGCTCACCGGCGTGCTCCGCGCAGCGAAGGCGCAGCTGGGCCACACCACGCACTTCGAGGTGGAGGTGGACCGGATGGAGCAGATCGAACCGGTGCTGGCCGCCGGCGTGGACACCATCATGCTGGACAACTTCTCGCTGGCCGGGCTCGCCGCCGGGGTGGCACTGGTGGGCGGCCGCGCCCGGGTCGAGGCCAGCGGCAACGTCAACCTGTCCACCGCGGCGGCCATCGCCGCCACCGGCGTCGACGTGATCTCCGTCGGTGCCCTCACCCACAGCGTCACCGCCCTGGACCTGGGCCTGGACGTTGAACTGGACGTTGAACCGGAAGCCGAGCCGGCCGTTGAAACCGGCCCGGAGCCGGCCGCCGTCGCGCAGGCCGCCGGCTGAGGCACGCCATGATCTTCCTGGACGCCGCGGCCACGACGCCGGTCCGCCGCGAGGTGCTCGAGGCCATGTGGCCCTATCTCAGCGGCGAATTCGGCAACCCTTCAAGCCACCATTCCCTCGGTGAGGCGGCAGCCGCCGCGCTCGCGGGGGCGCGCACGGCCACGGCCAGGGCCCTGGGCGCCCGCCCGGGGGAGATCATCTTCACCTCCGGCGGCACGGAAGCGGACAACCTGGCCGTCAAGGGCATCGCCCTGGCCCGCCGCGCGGCGGACCCGCGGCTGGACCGGGTGGCGATCAGCGCCGTCGAACATCCCGCCGTGCAGGAATCCGCGCGCTACCTGCAACGGGTCCACGGCTTCGCCGTCGACGTGGTTCCGGTGGACGCCTACGGACAGGTCACGGAGCAGGCCCTGGCCGCGGTGCTCCGGCCGGAGACGGCGCTGGTGAGCATCATGTACGCCAACAACGAGGTCGGGACCGTGCAGCCCGTGGCCCGCCTCGCGGCGCTGGCCCGCGAACACGGCATTCCGTTCCATACCGACGCGGTCCAGGCCGCCGGCTGGCTGCCGCTGGACACTGCGGCGCTGGGCGTCGACGCGCTGAGCATCTCCGGGCACAAGCTGGGCGCCCCCAAGGGCAGCGGCGCATTGTTTGTCCGCGGCCGGATCCGGCTCGAGCCGCTGGTCCACGGCGGCGGGCAGGAACGCGGCCGCCGCTCGGGCACCGAAAACGTCGCCGGTGCCGTGGCGCTGGCGACGGCGCTCACGCTCGCCAGGGCGTCGCGTCCGGGGGCCGCGGACGATCCGGCTGTCCGCGTTGCGGCGCTGCGGGATGACTTCATCCGGTCCGTCCTGACGGCCGTCCCGGGGGCGGTCCTCACCGGCCACCCCACGCAGCGGCTTCCCTCGGTGGCGTCGTTCTGCTTCCCCGGGACCAGCGGTGAATCCGTGCTGCTGGAGCTCGAGCGCCAGGGCGTCATCTGCTCCAGCGGCTCGGCGTGCGCTGCAGGCTCGGACGAGGCGTCCCCGGTGCTGCTGGCGATGGGCCTCGGCGCCGAGGTGGCCCAGACGGCGGTGCGGTTCAGCTTCGATTCCACGATCACGGCAGCGGAACTGCAGGAGGCGGCGGCGGCGGTCCGCAACGCCGTCGGAAGCGTCCGGGCCCTCGGCCAGACCGCTTAGCTCCGCTTGCCGGCCTGCCGGGGCCATGACCGGCGGCATGCTGACGGACGTATGCTTTTCATATCGGTTCAGCAGCGAGCCGTCGCGTCGCGATACTTAGGCGTGGAGCATGGCCGACAGAACTGCCGCGGGCCCCCCAGGCGGACCGCCCGCCGCCATCCTCGACCTGGTGCTGGACAGCGCTGAGGTCGGCACCTTCCTCCGGAGCGTCCTGGGCGGGTTGATGGCGGATCTCGGCGGCGCCGGCCGGGGAATGAACTGGGCCCTCGCCATTCTCCGGGCCGGGAAAGCCAGCACCTGGGTGGCAGACAGCGCCCACACGGCGGCCATCGACCGGCTCCAGCATTCTTTCGACGACGGTCCGGCCCTGACGGCAATGCGCGGCGGCGAATTTGTGCATGTCGGGGATGCGGGCCTGGAACGCCGCTGGCCGGGATACGCGAGTGCAGTTGCCGGTTACGGGGTCCGGTCACTGCTGTCCGTTCCCCTGGTGTCAGAAGGCGTGTTCGCCGCCTCGGTCAACCTGTACGCGCCGCTGCCGCACTCCTTCACCAGCGAGGACATCACCAAGGCGCGCAGTTGCACCCGGCAGGGCATGCGCGGACTCAGCCTCGCAATGCAGCTGTCCGCGAAGAAAGAATCCGACGCCGGGCGTCTCCCCGCACCCGGATCCCGTGACCTCGTCGGTGAAGCGTTGCGGATCCTGATGGACGAATACCGGCTCAGTTACGAGGCAGCTTCCCACTACCTCCACACGGCCGCACGGAGCCGGTCTGCGGACCTTGAGCAGGCGGCCCTGGACATCGTTACCGCCGGTTCGCCGCCCAGCCCCCACCCCGATCTCGACGATGGCCCCGCCGGCCTGCCGGCCCCTTCCAGGAAACCCCGGGCCGCCGGTCGAACCGTTCCGTCCCGCGGGAGCGCGGGGAGCACCGCCTGAGCGCCCCGGACCAGGCCCGCGGCCGCCCCGGAGAGGTCCGGGCCCCTCACGGCTCGAGGATCCGCCCGAGAGCAGGGCAGTGGCGTTGCCGGTGCTTTCTCAGCCCTTGTTTGGGCCGGCCAGGGTGTAGGCCCCCGTGTCCTGTTCCTTTCCAGGGCGGAGGACCTTGAGGGCAGCGGCCCAGGCGATGACCTGGTCCAACAGCGTCTGCAGGTTCTTTTCGGCATTCTCCGACGGCGTGAAGGTGCGGTAGCCCTCAAACTCGGTGGCCAACGGCAGCGCGACCTGGGCGCGGACGTCCGCCATCTGCAGCTCCCCGGCCACGGACCGGAGGTGTTCCACGGCCCGGGTGCCGCCGGCACTGCCGTAGCTGACGAAGCCGGCGGCCTTGTTGTTCCACTCCTTGTACAGGTAGTCCAGTGCGTTCTTCAGCGCCCCGGGAATGGAATGGTTGTACTCGCCGGTGACGAAAATGTAGCCGTCGAAGGCGTTGACCGCCTGCGACCAGGCCCTGGTGTGCTCCTGGCTGTACCGGCCCCTTGACGGGGGCACCGGCTCGTCCAGCAGAGGCAGGCCGAAGTCGGCGACGTCGAGGACCTCGAAGGCGGCGTCGCCGCGCTCCGCTGCCCGTGCCTGCACCCAGTCGGCCACGGGCTTTCCCAGCCGCCCCGGTCTGGTGCTCCCGAGCACGACAGCTATGCGGATCATGGCGGAATTCCTTTCCGGAACTTGTTTCCCCTCCATCAGGTCAACAACCCGGAAGCGCCGAATCTTCCACACATTCGTGGCCAGCGGGGAAGGCGGGATGCTCAGCGGTGCCGGGCGCGGCGGAAGATCCAGTGCCGCAGCAGGGTGAACCGCACGGCCGTGGCGATAAATCCGGACAGGGTGGTGGTCCACAGTTCATCGGCCACCGAGGCATCCGGCCGGACCCAGTGCAGGACAGCCAGGCTGCCGCCGGTGATCAGCAGCGCCACCAGGATCACGATCAGCCCGTTGAGGTGGTCGCGCTTCATCCGCCGGCGCTCGGTGATCTTGAAGGTCAGCCGCCGGTTGAGCGCCGTGTTCATCAGCGAGGTGATGATCAGGGCCCCCGCGTTGGCCGGCTGGGATCCGAGCCACGGCCGGAGAACCGCATAGAGGGCCAGGGACGCCATGGTGCAGACGATGCCGACGCCGGTGAACCGGGCAAGCTGCCGGGCCAGGGGGTAGCGGAAGATCCCGCGGCGCCGGAGCGTTGCCGGTTGGCGGGGCCCGGCGGGCACGGGGCTGGCGGGAAGGAGCTGCCGCCCGGGGTCGGTGGCCGGGCCGGCAGGGGATTCCATCCGTCCAGACTGTCACAGTACGGCCGCGTTCCGCGAAAAAGTGCCGGCCCGCACGGTCCAGCCCGCTCAGTAAAGCCCGCTCAGTACAGCTCGCTCAGTACAGCTCGCCGGCCGGGATCTCCACAGCCAGCCGGTTGGACGGACCGGCCAGGGGACATGCCCACGCCTCGTTGTAGGCACAGGACGGGTTGTAGGCGAAGTTGAAGTCAACGACAAACTCCGCCTTCGGGCCGGAACCGTGCACGCCGTGGAAGGCGCCCTTGATGGTGTCCAGCATGTACCGCCCCGCGCCGTAGCTGCCGCCGGGCTGTCCGGCGGTGGCGTCACGGAACGGCACGAAGATGCCGCCGCCGTAGCCGTTCAGTTTCCAGACGGCCAGCTGTCCCATCTCGGGAAGGTCGAACGTCCCGAGCCGGACGAAGCGCACCAGGCCGTCGGTCCCGGTCTCAACGTTCATTTCCCGGCCCGCGCCCTCACTGGTGAGGGGGATGTGGAAGCGGTAGATCGGATCGTAGTCCGTTGTCTTCAGCCCGTCGAAGCTGGACTTGGCGGCGGCAGTCAGCGGCGATGCGGGGTGCGTGCCGAACATCCGGTCGCGCTCCTGGCGCCAGTAGGAATGGGCCTCTGCGGGGTCGTCCGCGGCGATCTGCCGGACGGTGGCGTAGAGGGCAAAGGTCCGGAGCCGCCAGTCCGCGATGTCGACGGCGGAGATGTCCGCCACGCTGTCCTGGTCCCCAAAATGCGTTCCGTCAAACTGCTGTTCCGCCATGCCCCCAGCGTAGCCCGGTTTCCGGGCCCCGGATTGCGCCCGTGGCGGAGCGGACCCTTGAGCCTCCGCAACCCCGCGGCAGCCGACACCGAACCGACGCTGCGCGCTCCACTGTGTCCGTCGTCACGGCGGTTAGGCTGGCAGCATGACTGGGACGGCACTATCACGCGGGATCCGGATCGCCGCTGCGCTCGGCGTCGCCGCGGCCGCACTTACCGGCTGCAGCGGCGACGGGAAGGGAACGCCGGCATGGACGGCCGGCAGCGGCCCGGCCGGAACGACGACGCCGGACGCGTCGTCGTCGGGCTCCTCGCCCGGCGCGTCCGCCGGCGCTGCGTCCGGTGCCTCGCGAGGCTCCTCGCCCGGCGCGACGGCGGAGGCCACCGCCTCCGGCGGCGGGTCGGCAGCGGCGCCCGGCTCTACGGCGTCGGCCTGGAAAGTCTTCACCGACCCCGCGAAAAGCGTCAGTTTCGAGCTGCCGCAGGAATGGCTGGCCCAGTCCGTCGCGCCGGATCCGGGAACCATGCCGGGGGCGCTCAAGATCGAGGTCAAGGACGCCAGGGGCGGATACCTCGCCACGCTGCAGACCGGGCTCCAGCCGCAGCCCGTGCCTGCCTGCGCCGACGGGGCCGCCAGGCCGTACGTCGTCGTCAGCAGCGTACCGGTGGAGCTTCCGCATGGCGGCGGCGCCGGGACCATCGATCCCCATGTGGTGTTCCGGGTGATCCAGGGCTACAAGTACTTCGGCTCCTACGGCATCACCAACATCGTGGGCGGCTCCGGGGGCACGTCCTGCGCGCTGCAGAACCTGGTCCGCGGGCCGGACGGCAGGGGCGACTATTCCTTCGGGGACCTGGCGGTGCTCAAGACGCTGGCCCCCGACCAGAAGGCCGCCCCGGCGAAGGCCTTCGACACCCTTGACCAGGCCGCAAAATATGTCAACGAGGGCTCCGAATTCGCCAACGTCCAACGGATGCTAATGTCTCTGAAGATCAGAAACTAGTCCCGCTCCCCGCGCACACCGCGGGCCGGCGACGGCGGCTGGTTCCCCTGCCGCCACCTCACACCCCCGGAGATACATGGAACGCACTGTGGCCGCCCGGCTGGCCTTCAAGACCGTGGCCGACACCAAAGTCGCCCTGGCGGTGGCCGTGGCCCGGAACGCCGGGTACGCCTCGCTCGAGGAGTCCCTGTCCGTCACCGCGGGCGGCGAAGGCGTGGCCCTGACCGAGCTGCGCGACCACCACGGCGGGCGCTTCCACTACATGGAATTCGAAGAGCCCGCGGACGTGCTGGTGGAGTACACCGCCACGGTGTCCGGCTTTGCGCTGCCGGAAGAACCGGGCCTGATGGAACTCATCCGGTATGTCCGGCCGAGCCGCTACGCCGAGTCCGACAGGCTCCTGCCGACGGCCTACGCCGAATTCGGCGGCGTCCAGGGCGAGGAACTGCTGCACGCCGTGCGCAACTGGGTCTTCCGCGAACTCCGCTACGTCAGCGGCTCCTCCAGGGGGACCGACGGCGCCGTGGAGTCGCTGCTGCACCGCCGCGGCGTGTGCCGCGACTTCGCCCACCTCGCCATTTCGCTGCTGCGGTCCAGGAACGTTCCGGCCCGTCTGGCCGCCGTGTATGCGCCGGGCCTGAGCCCCATGGACTTCCATGCCGTGGCCGAGGCCCACATCAACGGGGCCTGGCATGTCATCGACCCCACCGGGCTCGCGCCGCGCGAAAGCATGCTGCGGATCACGGCCGGGCGCGACTCCTCGGATACCGCGTTCCTGTCCACCGTGGGCGGCAGCCTGTCGCTGACGGAACTGAAGGTCACCGCCGTCGTCAACGGCGAACTGCCCCAGGAGGATCCGGCGAAGCTCGTCGCCCTCCGCTAGCCGACGCCCGCGCGGGGCGCGCCGGACCGTCAGCTCAGCGGGAGCTGACCGAGGCCCGCAGCTTCTCGGTCAGCCGCCGCAGCTCCTGCTGTTCCTCCGCCGTGAGGGCCGGGGAGACGAGCGCGGCGATGTCGCGGACATGCTCCCGGCCGATCTGCTTCTGCAGCTCCCAGCCGGCCTCGGTGAGCTGGATGCGGATGCCGCGGCCGTCGTCGGGGGCCGGCATCCGCTCCACGAGCCCGCGCTTCCCGAGGCGTTCCACGAGCCGGCTCAGGCTGGACTGGCTCAACAGCACGTGGTCGTTGAGCTCGTTGAGGCGGAGCCAGCCGGAGGGGCATCGGGACAGCGTGAAGAGCACGTCGTACTCGTTGAGCGCGAGCGTTTTGAAGGCGGGGCTGTCCTGCAGCCTGCGCATCACCGCCACCTGGGCGCGGAACAGGGCTTCCCAGGTCTCCGCGGCCAGGCGGACAGAGGACTCGGCCGTCTTGGCGGACATTATGCGTCCTGGCTGGCAGTTTCACTCGGCTGCGACGCCACGGCGCCTGCGGCCAGTGAAGCTGCCACGCGGCCGGCGTGGGTGGGCGGTTCCGGAACATGGGCCGGCTTGAGGGCGGCGTATTCCTTGCGCAGGACCGGCAGGACCTCTTCGCCGAACAGGTCCAGCTGTTCCAGTACGGTCTTCAGCGGGAGGCCGGCATGGTCGATCAGGAACAGCTGGCGCTGGTAGTCGCCGAAGTACTCCCGGAAGGCGAGGGTCTTCTCGATGACCTCCTGCGGGCTGCCGACGGTCAGCGGGGTCTGCGAGGTGAAGTCCTCAAGTGACGGGCCGTGGCCGTAGACCGGGGCGTTGTCGAAGTACGGGCGGAACTCCTTGACGGCGTCCTGGGAGTTCTTCCGCATGAAGAACTGGCCGCCGAGGCCCACGATCGCCTGGTCCGCCTTGCCATGGCCGTAGTGCTCGTAGCGTTCCCGGTACAGGCTGATCAGCTGCTGGTAGTGCTCCTTGGGCCAGAAGATGTTGTTCGCGAAGAAGCCGTCGCCGTAGTAGGCGGCCACTTCGGCGATCTGCGGGGTGCGGATGGAGCCGTGCCACACGAAGGGGGCGACGCCGTCGAGCGGGCGGGGCGTGGAGGTAAAGTTCTGCAGCGGGGTGCGGAACTTTCCGGACCAGTTCACGGTGTCCTCGTCCCAGAGGCGGCGCAGCAGGCTGTAGTTCTCGATCGCGAGCTCCACCCCGTCCTGGATGTTCTTGCCGAACCAGGGGTAGACCGGGGCGGTGTTGCCGCGGCCCAGGACCAGGTCCACGCGGCCGTCGGCGAGGTGCTGGAGCATGGCGAAGTCCTCGGCGATCTTCACCGGGTCGTTAGTGGTGATCAGCGTGGTCGCCGTGGACAGGATGATGCGCTCGGTCTGGGCGGCGATGTACGCGAGGGTGGTGGTGGGGGAGGAGGAAAAGAACGGCGGGTTGTGGTGCTCGCCGATGGCGTAGACGTCCATGCCGATTTCTTCGACCTTCTTGGCGATCGCCACAGACGCCTTGATGCGGTCGTTTTCCGAGGGGGTGTGGCCGGTGGTGGGGTCAGTGGTGATGTCACTGACACTGAATACGCCGATTTGCATGATGCGCCTTCCGTTCTCTGGACTTCTTGGGGTCTGTTTCAAGTATAGACCATTTCCATGCATATGCATCTATCACCCGGCATAACGCCCACCACACCCGTTTATTCCCCGGCCTTCCCCGGCGCAAGGAGAGCGGCGCGGACCTTCGCGACGGCGGAGCGGGCGTCGTTGGCCATATGACGCTTCGACAGCCGGACCAGCGTCCAGCCCGCCCGGCTGAAATCCTCCTCGCGGGAGATATCGCGGATGATCTGCTCAGGCTCGGAGTGGCTATCGCCTTCGTATTCGACGGCCACGCGGTATTCGGGGTACCCCAGATCGGGTTGACGCACGACGCCGGCCCGCAGTTCCGTGGGCGGGTTCAGGCAGGGCTCCGGCAGGCCTGCCCGTCCGAGCGCGAGACGGAGCCTGGTCTCAGGCGCGGAATCGGCGCCGACCCTTGCCTGCTCCAGGGCCAGCCTCGCCTTGCGGATGCCGGGCGTGCCCTTGTGCCGGTCCAGCATCTCCGCGAGTTCCCCGATGCAGGCGTGTGCCTCGCTGCGGCCCTCCAGCTCGGGATGCGGCCTGCGGATCAGGTGGTCAGCCACGACGGTGAGTTCGTCGATGCTCATCCTGCGGGAGATGTCCAACCATGTCCGGGTGCGGCTTGTGAGCAGGAGGCCGTCCAGACCGGTGATCTCGTCCGGAAAGAACTGGCCCACGTGGCCCACCACGCCCGTCCGCCGCGGAATGGCCATGGTGTCCGGCCGCGAGATGTGGATGCCGGGGGAGTCGGCCCCGGGAAGGAATCCGGGCAGTGCCCAGAGCCGGAATGCCGTGGCATGCGAAGCCGCCGAAAATTCGGTGATCCGGGTGAGCGGCCGGACCAGCGCCGCGGCTCCGGCCAGCGGTCCGGCCGGCGACGCAGGGATGCGGATGCCGCGGCTGGGTGCCGCAAGGCCGGGGTGCCGCAGCCTGCGGTGGCTGGCTCCGGCGTCGAGCGCTTCCCGGAACGTAAACGGAGCGCTGCCCAGCGGCTCCGGTAATTGTCGAGGCGTCTTCATACCCCCATCGTGGCAAACCCTGGCGGCCTGCCGAGGGTTATCCACAGGCTGGCGCCCCGGGAGCCCAACTAGCTGGCAATTGTTGTCGTTTTGGGCCCTCTAAACGACAACTAATGCGAGCCAGTTGGGAGGGGAACGGCGTCCGGGAGGTCATCGGCGAAGTCGTCCGGGAAGTCCCCGGCAAGGTCGTCCAGGGGTGCCGGGGCGGCGTGGCGGGCAGTGCGGCGGGCGGCGGGGCGGGGCGCCTTCAGCAGGGCTTTCCGCTCGCGCCGGCCTTCCACCAGCCGGTACAACACCGGAACCAGGACCAGCGTCAGTGCGGTCGAGGAAGTCAGCCCGCCGATCACCACCACGGCCAGCGGCTGCGAGATGAAGCCGCCGCCGCCGGTCAGGCCCAGGGCCATCGGCGTCAGGGCGAACACGGTGGCCAGGGCCGTCATCAGGATCGGCCGCAGGCGCTGCCGGGCCCCGTGCGTGATCGCGTCCGCCACGCTCATCCCAGGCATGCCGTTCCGCGGCCGGCGGTACTGGTTGATGAGGTCGATCAGCACAATCGCGTTGGTCACGACGATGCCCACCAGCATCAGCATGCCGATCAGCGAGGGCAGGCCCAGCGGCACGCCGGTAACCAGGAGCAGGGCGACCGCTCCGGTCGCGGCGAACGGGACGGACACGAGCAGGATCAGCGGCTGCACGAGGGACTTGAACGCGGCCACCATGATGACGTAGACGATCGCGATGGCGGCCAGCAGCGCCAGGCCCAGCTGGGCGAAGGACTCGGCCTGCTGCGTCGTGGCCCCGCCGATCGCCGCGGTGACGCCGGGCGGCAGCGGGACCGACGCGAGCCGGTTCTGCACTTCGGTGCTGACCGCGCCGAGGTTGCCGCCCGACGGCGTGACGGAGACGCGTGCGGTCCGCTGGCCGTTGCTGGCGGTGATCGAGACCGGAACGTCCACCTGCTCCACGGCGGCGACGCTGCCCAGCGGCACGGCGCCGGCCGCCGTCGGAAGCGGGATGTCCCGGACGGCGCCGATGCTGGTGAACCGGGTGCCCTCGCCGATCCGGACCGGGAAGTCGTTGGTGTCGATGCGCACCGTTCCGGCCGGAATCGGGCTGACCGTGGCGGCGAGCACGCCGGCGACCTGTTCCTCGTTCAGGCCTGCGGCCACGGCCTTGGCACGGTCCACCTTCACCTGGACCACGGCCTGGCTGGCGGCGAGGTTGGTGCTGACCTCGCTGCTGCCGGGAACCCCGTCCATGGCCTTGACCATCGCGTCGCTGGCGGTCGTGAGGTCGGCCGAGGTCGCGGCCGTCAGCGTGATGTCCACCGTTGAGGAGGTGCCGAAGCCGCCCTGCTGGGCGCCGACGGTGATCTTGCCGGCGCCGCTGAGCTGGGCGAGGGCGTTGCGGACGGTGTCCTGGAGCCTGCCCTGGTTGGCCTTTTCGTCGGTTACTACCGTGATGCTGGAATTCGAGGCGCCGGCGGAAAGGAGCGCGGAGAAGCCGGACGTGGCGTTGCCGGTGGTGGCCTGGACGTCCTTGACTCCGTCGATGCCGCGCAGCACGTTTTCGAGTTTGACCGCTGCCGCGCTGGCGTCGGCGAGGCTCGTCCCCGCGGGCAGCTCCTGCTTGACCGTCATGCTGTTTTCCCCGGAACGGCCCAGCAGGTCGGTGGCGAGCAGCGGGGACATCGCGGCGGTGCCGCCGAGCACGAGGACGGCCGCGATCAGGGTGAGGACCGGATGCCGCTGGGTTTTGGTCAGGACGGGCAGGTAGCCGCGCTGCAGGAGGGTGCGCTGCTCGGCCTCGTGGGCCTTCGCGGCGGTCTCGCGCGCGGACGCGTCCGGGACACCGGAATCTGCCGGGGTCCGCAGGAACCAGTACGCCAGCACGGGCACGATCGTCAGCGAGACCAGCAGCGAGGAGACCAGCGCGATGGTCACGGTCAGCGCGAAGGGTCGGAACAGCTCGCCGGCGAGGCCGGCCACGAAGGCGATGGGCAGGAAGACGGCGACGGTGGTCAGGGTGGAGGCGGTGATGGCGCCGGCCACTTCCCGGATGGAGGTCAGGATCGCGGTGAGCTTGGCTTCGCCGTAGCTGAGGTGGCGCTTGATGTTTTCGATGACGACGATCGAATCGTCCACGACGCGGCCGATCGCGATGGTGAGCGCGCCCAGGGTCAGGATGTTCAGCGAGTAGCCGGTGGCCGAGAGCCCGATGAAGGTGATCAGCAGGGACAGCGGGATCGACACGGCCGTGACGAGGGTGGAGCGCACGGACATCAGGAACACGAGGATCACGGCGACGGCGAAGCCGAGGCCCAGGAGCCCCTCGGTGGTCAGGTCCTTGATGGATTTCTCGATGAACGGGGCCTGGTCGAACACCGGAGTGAACGTGGCGTTGGAGCCGAGCTCGGCCTCGAGCTGCGGGATGGCGTCCTTGACCGCGTGCGAGATCGCCACGGTGTCGCCCTCGGGCTTCTTGGTGACGGAGAGGGCCAGGGTTTCCTTGCCGTTGGTCCGGGTGATCGAGGTGCGGGCGTCCTCGGCGATGCTGACGTCGGCCACGCTCCCGATCGTCGCGCCGTTTTGCGCGCCGCCCAGGGGGAGGGCCTTGACCGCGTCGAGGGAATCCACCGGGCTGCCGATCTGCAGCGCGAGCGTCCTGCCCTGTTCCTCGATGGTGCCGGCCGGAACGAGCGTGCCGTTGTTCTTCAGCGCGTTGCTGATGGACTGGACGCCCGCCCCGGCGGCGGCCATCGCCGCGGGGCGGGGCAGGATCCGGATGTTCCGGGTGGCGCCCCCGGTCACCTCGGCGCCCCGGACGCCGTCGAGCTTCTGCAGGCGCGGCACGCTGAGCCGGGCGAGGTCGGCGTTCAGCTCGCTGAGCGGCTTGTCCGAGGCGACGGCGAGGTACACGATCGGGAAGTCGCTGATGCTGCCGGCGATCGCCTGCGGCTGGACGTCCTTCGGCAGCGACTGCCTGGCGTTGGAGACGGCGCGGTCGATCTGGTTCCGGGCCCGATCCAGGTTGGTGCCGTAGGTGAACGCCAGGCGGATCTGCGAGACGCCGCTGCGGGAAGTGGACGACGTCGACTCCAGCCCCTCGACGCCGTTGAGCGCTGTCTCCAGCGGGGCGCTGACCTGCTTGTCCACGACCTCCGGCGAGGCACCGGGCATCGAGGTGATGACCGTGATCTGCGGGAACTCGATGGACGGGATGAGCTCCTGCTTCAGCGAGGACATCGTGATCACGCCGAAGACGGACGCGAACACGGTGACCAGCGCGATCAGCGCCCGGTTGGCCAGCGACAGCTTTGCGAGCCGGAACATCTCATGGTCTCCTGGTGGGTCGGCGGACGTGCCTCAAGGGTGGTTCAAAGGGGTGGCTTCAAAGCATCAGGGCAGCCGCAGCCGGCGCCGGGTGTCAGCTTTGCGCGCCGACCGGTTCGAGCTGCAGCGCCTTGGCTGTTTCGGCTTCCAGCTGCGCGGCGAGTTCAGGGTTCTCGTTGAGCTTGACGCCGTAGCCGGGCATCATCTCCTTGAGCTTGGACTGCCAGCCCTTGAAGTTCTTGGGGAAGGACTTCTGGAGCAGCTCGATCATGATCGGCACGGCCGTGGACGCGCCCGGGGACGCGCCGAGCAGCGCGCCGATGGAGCCGTCCCGTCCTGCGATGACCTCGGTGCCGAACTGCAGCACCCCGCCCTTTTTCGCATCCTTCTTGATGATCTGGACCCGCTGGCCTGCCGTGATGAGTTCCCAGTCGCCGTCGCTGGCTTCCGGGTAGTACTCGCGCAGGGCCTCGACCTTGTCGCCGTGGCGCTTGGCGACCTCCCTGATCAGGTAGGCGGTGAGGTCCATGTTGTCCTTGGCCACGGCCAGCATCGGTACGATGTTGGAGGGCCGGATGGACAGCGGCAGGTCCAGGTAGGAGCCGTGCTTGAGGAAGTTGGTCGAGAAGCCGGCGTACGGGCCGAACAGCAGGGAGCGCTTGCCGTTGACGAAGCGGGTGTCCAGGTGCGGCACGGACATGGGCGGGGCCCCCACGGACGCCTGGCCGTAGACCTTGGCGCTGTGCTGGGCGGCGAGCGTCTCGTCGGTGCAGCGGAAGAACTGGCCGGAGACGGGGAAACCGCCGTAGCCCTTGCTTTCCGGGATCCCGGAGGCCTGCAGCAGGTGCAGGGCGCCGCCGCCGGCGCCCACGAAGACGAACTTCGCGTGGACCGAGCCGTGTTCGCCGGATTCCGGGTGCTTGATCGCGAGGTCCCAGCCGCCGTCGGACGCCTTGGCGATGCCGGTGACGTTGTGGCCGTAGTTGATTTCCGCGCCGTTGTTGCCGAGGTAGCCGGTCAGCTCGCGGGTCAGGGCGCCGAAGTCGACGTCGGTGCCCTCCGCGGCGCGCGTTGCCGCGATGTGCTGCTTCGGGTCCCGGCCCTTGACGATCAGCGGGGCCCACCTGGCGATCTGGGCGTGGTCCTCGGAGTACTCCATGGAGCGGAACAGCGGGTTCCGCGAGAGCGCCTCGTAGCGGGTGCGCAGGAACTTGACGTTGGCCTCGCCGATCACGAAGCTCATGTGCGGAACGGTGTTGATGAAGCCCTTGGGGGAGCCGATCAGCGAGTTGCTGATCAGGTGGGACCAGAACTGCCGGGACAGCTGGAACTGTTCGTTGATGGCAAGCGCCTTGCCGGGATCCACCGAGCCGTCTTTGGCGGCGGGGGAGTAGTTCAGTTCACACAGCGCGGCGTGGCCGGTGCCCGCGTTGTTCCACGGCCCGGAGCTTTCGAGTCCCGGTTCGTCCAGGCGCTCGAACAGGGAAATGGTCCAGTTCGGCTCAAGCTGCTTGATGAAAGCACCGAGGGTGGCGCTCATGATGCCGCCGCCAATCAGGACGACGTCGGCATGGTTGGTCTTGGAAATGAAAGTCACGATCAGTCTCCGTTTAGCAGCGGCTCTGGCTGTCAAAGAATATCCCCGCACAGCGCTCTAACTGAAATTGGGTCCGTCCGTCAAGGTTTCAGCTCGACCTTTGTGAAAACTTCATTTAAGACCGGCGAGGCCGGGTACTTCAGCACGCGGTCCGAGAGCGCCAGCGCCGAGATCGGGAAGGCAATCGGGACGGCCGGCACCGTGGCGGCGATCTGCGCATTGATGGTCTGGTACTGCTCGGTCCGATCCTTGCCCTCGGGCAGGCCGCGGGCGCGGGCGATCTTGGAAAAGACCTGGGGATCCTGGTAGCCGAATTCGCCGGTCTTCTCGCCGAAGAGCGGCCCCACGAAGTTGTCCGGATCGGAGTACGAGCCGTTCCATCCGAGCAGGTGGAGGGCGTGGTCACCCGGGGAGGTGACCTTCTGCAGGTAGCCGTCGGACCAGTCGACGGGCACCGGCTTGATGTTCAGGCCGACGGCGGTCAGCTGCCTGCTGATCTCGGCGTACACCTTTTCCGGCGTGGGGAGGTAGGGCCTGGTGACGTTCAGCGGGTAGTAGAACTTCAGTTCCTCGCCCTTGTAGCCGGCCTCGGCCAGCAGCTGCTTGGCCTTGTCCGGGTTGTGCCCCAGGGCTGCCGCGGTGTTGTTGAAGCCGCTCAGTTTGGGCGGGACGAACTGGGAAGCCTGGGCCGTGTTGTCGATGAAGAACCGGCGGATCAGGGTGTCCTTGTCCAGGGCCATTTCGATCGCCTGGCGGACCTTGAGGTTCTGCAGGATGGGAATGTCCTGGTTCATGCCCAGGTACATGACGGAGAAAGGGTCCCGCTGGATGATCTGCTTGCCGCGCTTGACCAGCTGGTCGAAATTGCCCACCGTCACGGGGTCGTAGGCGTCGATCTTGCCGTCGAGCAGGGCCTGCAGCCGTGTCTGCGGGTGATCGTAGGTGACGAAGTTGATGGTCCCGATCTGCCCCTTGTCGCCCCAGTAGTCCTTGTTGCTCGCCAGGGTGACGTGGCCCTGCTCCCAGGAGCCGAAGACGTAGGGGCCGGTCCCCACCGGGTGCAGGGCATAGGCGGACATGGGCTGCCCGAGGCGGCTCTGGTCCAGGACGTCGGCGGTCCCGGCCGCCATGGCCCGGGGCGAGGAGATGGCGAAGGCCGGGAGGGTCAGGGCCTGGAGGAACCCGGTGAATGGCTGGGTGAGGTCGATCCTGACGCTGCCGGGCGCCAGGGCGGTGCAGCCCTTGTAGATGGAGAGCGGGGCCTGGTCCGCGTGCGCCTTGAAGACGGACTTGAAGGAGGCTCCGGGGGCCTGCTGGCGGAGGGCCTCCGGGAAGTTGAACCAGCGGTTGAAGTTGCTGCAGACCGAGGCGGCATCGAAGGGCGTCCCGTCCTGGAAGGTCACCTTCTCGCGCAGCTTGAAGGTGTAGGTCCGGCCTTCGTCGCCCTGTTCCCACGCCGTGGCGAGCAGCGGGGTCGGCTGCCCGGTGGTCTGGTCGACGCCGACGAGGCCCTCCAGCACCTGGCGGGTGATCCGGTAGGACTCGAGATCGGAAACCAGGGCCGGATCGAGGCCGAGGGGCTGGGAGGCGGTACCGAAGGTGAAGACGGCGGTGGGTCCGGCGTCGGAAGCAACGGCCGACGCAGCCGGCGACGCCGGGCCGGGACCGGCGGTTCCGGTGCAGGAAGCGAGCGGCAGCATGAGTAGAAGGGCGCCGATACCGGCTGCGATGCGGCGCGATGGGCTGCTGGGCACTCGACTATCACCTCTGGGGGAAATGGATGGGCCGCCGGGCTGCGGAACAGCCCCAGTCTAATTGACCGTGCGGTCTGCTTTACCGCGAGCAAATGTTGCGTGCAAAAGTCGCGGGCAAAAGCGAAGGCCCGCACCAGCCGGTGCGGGCCTTCACTTCTCCTGGTCGGGCCAGGGAGCCGGACTGGGCCGGAGCAGGAGTGCTGTGTGGTTCGGGTTGCCTACTTGGGCATCAGGACGGAGTCGACCATGTAGATAGTGGCGTTCGCGGTCTTGACACCGCCGCAGATGACGTTGGCGCCGTCAACAATGAGGGCGTCCTTGCTGCCGGTGACCGTCACGGAGCCGCCCTCGACGGTCTTGTGGGTGCCCACGATCTTGTCCGGGGTGATCTGGCCGGGAACAACGTGGTAGGTCAGGATCTTGCTCAGCAGCGCATCGTCGGTCTTCAGCGTTTCGATGGTGGCGGCGTCGATCTTCTTGAAGGCGTCATCCACCGGGGCGAAGACGGTGAATTCGCTGCCGTTGAGCGTGTCCACCAGGTTGACCTTGGGGTTGAGCTTGCCGGAAACGGCGGCGGTCAGGGTGGTGAGGATCGGGTTGTTGGATGCCGCGACGGCTACCGGGTCAAGGGCCATCCCGGCGACCGAGCCCTTACCGCTGGGCACCTGGGCGGCGTAGGCGGCACAGCCGCTGCCGACAAGGTTGGCGGCCGGATCCATGGCCGCGGCGGAGCTCTTGGACGGTGACGGCGCCATGCTGGACGCCGGCGGCGTTGAAGCCGGAGCCGAAGAGCTCGCCGTCGTGCTGGAACCGCCACAGGCAGTGAGGCTGAGCATGGCTGCGGCAGCGATACCTGCAATGGCGAAAGTCGTGCGCTTGATGGTCTGCATTTCGTTTTCTCCTGTGTTGTGCCGATTATTGGCTGCGGCGAAACTGCCGCCGTGGCCCTTTTCCGACTGATGGGCACCTGCCCTCGGCTGGTGTCTCAACGGGTATTCGGGGGCCCGGAGGAAACGGATGGGTGCCGGTTGAAAATTCTTTTTGGCGGCCCGCACGCCGGGCTAATCGCGTTAAACCGAAAGAACCCCGGTCCGAAGGCCGGGGCTCTTTCTCTCTGCGGATATTGACTCTGTGCGCAAGGGGGGACTTGAACCCCCACGCCCGAAGGCACAGGAACCTAAATCCTGCGTGTCTGCCAATTTCACCACTCGCGCGCGGCGCCGTCGCCCGTCAGGTCCTGGATCACTTCAGGACTCCCGACGGCGGGCGCCAGGCTCCATTGTACCTACAGCCGGGTGCCGGGGTCAGCCGTCCAGTTTCAGATCCCGGCGCAGCTTGGCGACATGTCCGGTGGCCCGCACGTTGTATTGCGCCACGGTGATCTTGCCTTCAGGGTCGATGACGACCGTGGAACGGATGAGCCCCTCGTAGCTGCGGCCGTAATTCTTCTTCTCCCCCCAGGCCCCGTAGGCCTCGGCCACGGCGTGGTCCTCATCCGAGAGCAGCGGGAAGCTCAGCCCTTCCGCGGCGGCGAACCTGGCGAGCTTGGCCACCGGGTCGGGCGAGATCCCGAGCACCTCGTAGCCTGCCGTCCGCAGGAATGCAAGGGAATCACGGAAGTCGCAGGCCTCCTTGGTGCACCCGGGCGTGGACGCCGCCAGGTAGAAGTACACGACGGTGCTGCGGCCCCGGAAGGCGTTCAGGCTGACGTCCTGTCCTTCCGCATTCTTCAGGGTGAAATCCGGTGCAGGGTCACCGGGAATGAGCCGTTCAGGCAAGATGTTCTCCTTCGCAGGGTGGCGGAACATCCCAGCCTAATGAGCGGCGGCGCGGCCGGCGAATCCGGCGCTCGCTATACTCAGTGGTATGCCTGATATGGATCGCTGGCCCACGGGGCGCCTATTGTCCACGGCAGCGCGCCTCGTCGAGCACTCCTGGAACGTGAAGCTGGGGGCCATCGGCCTGACCCACGCCGGGGTGATCGCCATGGAAGTGCTTTCCGCCAACGGACCGATGACGCAGGCCCAGCTGGCCCAGCTGGTGCGGGTCCAGGCGCAGACCATGGGCAAGACGCTGACCCGGCTGGAAGCGCACGGGCACATTTCCCGGGAGCGCAGCACCTCCGACCGCCGCAGCCATGTGGTGTCCCTGACGAAGCGGGGCCGCGAGGCCGTCGCAGAAGCCGCGGATATGGAGCGCTCCGTGCTCGCCGCCGCGTCGATCGACCCGGACGTGCTCCGGCAGGAACTCCAGGCGGTGGTGAGGGAGCTGGCGACCGGCGTCACCTCCCCGGACGTCAAGGGCATCGTCACTGACGTCGAGCCCGGCCTGGTGGCCGAGTCGACCCGCCTCAACTGAGCCTTCCCGGAGCCGGGCCGCCGCCGCGTGTCCCGCACCTGCCTGCCGCCTGCGACACCTAGGCTGGTCTCATGGACGCGAACCCACCTGTGGAGCTGGAAGGGCAGACCTCGATCAACGATCTGCTCGATGAACCCGTCGGCACCATCCCGGTCCAGCCGGCGCTGCCGATCCAGTTCCCGCGGGAAGTGGCGGCCCGGCCCGTGTCCGGCGACCCCAGGTAGTCAGGAGTCCGGCAACAAGCGGACGAGCCCGGTCCGAACCGCGGTCCGGCTCATTTTCCGGGCGTGGTGTTCCGTTTGCGGAAGGTCCCGGCGATGGAGAGTTTGTTCGAGTATTCGATGGACCCGTAGCGGAACAGGTGCACGGCCAGTCGAAGGACGAGGAAGCCGGTGATGAACAGTTCTGCCGTGACGATCACGGATTCGAGCGGGCTGAGGGTACCGAAGCCGTTGCGGAGCATGGCGGTCACGGGCGCCGAGAGCGGGAAGTAGGTGAAGATCTGCACGATCGGCGCATGCGGGTCGGAAACGATGAGGCTCACCGCGTAGAAGGGGACAAACATCAGGGCCAGGAGGGGCCCGAAGATCGTGCCGGCGTCCTTGGCCGTGGGCATGACCGCGCCGACCGCCACCAGGACACCCGTGAATACGGTGAACCCGCCCAGCAGCAGCAGCGCGCCGACCACCATGGCGCCGGGCTCGAACGTCAGGTGGGAGAGGTCGAAGTCGGGGATCGCGAGTTGTTCGCGGAAGAACAGGTAGCCGGCCACCACCGGGGTCAGGAAGGCCAGCATCTGCACCAGGCCGACCATGAACAGGGCGATGACCTTGCCGATGATCAGGGTGGTCGGGTTCAGGGTGGTCAGGATCATCTCGGTAACCCTGTTTTCCTTCTCTTCCAGGGTGCTGTTCAGCATCTGGCTGGAGAGCAGAATGATGGAGACGTAGAAGATCAGCAGGAACATCAGGGGCGGGATGACGGTGCCGATCCCGCCGGTGGCCTGGCCGTCCTTGAAGGCCTTGGATTCGATCTTGACGTTGCCGCCGGCGGCGGCGGTGAGCAGGGGGGAGCCGATTTGAGCCTGGGCGGCGGCGCCGAGGAGCTGTTTGGCGACGGCGTCGTATTTGCCGTTTTCAAAGATCCCCTTGTCGGCGCCGTAGACCCTGACCGGGGTGGTGGCCGGGTCGGCAGGGTAGGCGAAGTACGCATCCGTCAGGCCGTCCTTCACATCCTGCAGGGCCCCGTCCGCGTCGACGGCCTGCCGGCCGCCCATGGCTGCCGCGATCCCGGCAGGGATGAGTCCGGAGTCGTCGGTGTAGGCGAAGGACACCGTCGCGTTCTTCTGCGCGTCGGCGCTGGCCGAGGTGGAGGTGTTGCTGACGACGATGAGCAGGACGACGATCGCCAGCACCACCGGGATGGCCAGGGTCGCGATCCAGAAGCGGCGTTTCTTGACGGTGCGGGTGAATTCGAAACCGACGACCGTCCCCAGGTTGTGCTGTGCGAACGGCCGCCGCATCGTTGGCCGCGAAGGGGGCAGGGGCGGCTTGGGGGTGGGGGAGCGGAGTGTGGGTGTTTGCTGTGCCATGGGGTTCAGGCCTCCGCCATGCCGTGGGCTTCGCCGTAGATCCTGATGAAAATGTCTTCCAGGGATGTCCTGGCCGTAGTGAAGGCCCGCACCCCCACGCCGGCGTTGATGAGCTCGCGCAGCACGGCCGTTTCGTCCCCGCCCGGGCGGGGGGAGAGCTCGGCCAGACCGTCCGACTCGGTGACAATGTCGTACAGGGCAGAGGACGGCAGGACACCGTCGAAGCCGAGCCGGTAGACCGTCCCGCCGAATTGTTCCTGGACGTCCGCCACGGTGCCGTAGGCCCGCGAGGTGCCGTCCTTGAGCAGGATGACCCGGTCGCAGAGCCGTTCGACCTCCTCCATGTGGTGGGTGACCATGATGACGGTCGCGCCGGCGAGTTTCTGTTCCTCGATGATGTCCATCAGCAGGCGCCGGTTCACCGGGTCAAAACCCTTCGTCGGCTCGTCCAGGATCAGCAGTTCCGGGTCGTTCATGATGGTCACGCCGAGCTGGACTTTCTGCTGTTGGCCGCCCGAGAGCCTGTCCAGCGGCATGGCGGCTTTGTCGGCCAGCCCGGCCCGTTCCAGGTAGGTCAGGGACCATGCCTTTGCCCGGGCTTTGTCCAGGCCTTTGAGCCGGCCGAAGTAGACCATGACGTCCAGCACCGATTCTTTTTGTACAGGCCGCGTTCCTCCGGCAGATATCCCAGCCGTGCCCCGTCCCGCGGGTCGAAAACCTTCCCGCCGATGTGGAGGGTCCCGGCCGTGGGCTGGTAGATCCCCAGCAGCGCCCGCAGCGTGGTGGTTTTCCCGGATCCGTTGCTGCCCAGGACCCCGAAGGTCTCCCCGGACCGGACGTCGAAGGACAGGTCCCTGATGACCGTCTTGTCGCCGAAATCCATCCTGAAGTCTTTGATGTGCACCAGCGGCTCCGAGGCCGCGTCCCCCAACGTCATGCCCCCACTGTAACCGGCTGCGCCTTTGCCCCGGAGGCAGCGGCAAATGGCGCGCCGGTTGGGCAAAATGAACCCCGGCTCCGGCAGAAGGAAGCCGCAGGCCAGATCGCCTGCGGCTTCGTGTGGATCAGGCTGCGGGGGTGAAACCGGCCGGCGGGGTCGGGTCGGTCGGGTGGGCGAAGAGCGCTACGAGAGCGTCGCGGACTGCGTCGGTGGCGCCGAGGGCCGTGAGCACCTCGACGGCCACGCCCTCGGTTTGCCGGACAAGAGCCAGCAGCAGATGTTCGGCACTGATGTGGTCGTGTGCGAACGAAATGGCTTCGCGCATCGCCAGTTCGAGAGAGGTCTTGGCGAGCGGCGTGAACGGTACGTGCCCGGTGAAGTCGCTGCTGCCTTGGCCGACAATGCTGAGGATCAGTTTCCAGACGTTGTACCGGTAAACGTTCTGGGCTGTCAGGACTTGGGTTGCCTTGACGGGCGCCGCGGTGTCGCCGTCGCGGGTCAGGGCCATCAGAATGTGCTCGGTGCCGATGAAGTGGTGGTTCAGCATCCGGGCTTCGTTCTGGGCGTCGACGATGACGCGGCGGGCCTGGTCATTGAATCGTTCAAGCACCGGAAGCTACTTTCTTCATGGTGGACACCCTACTCGACGGTCGCGGCGAGCCGGCTGATCACGGAGATGCGGTTGTATTCGACGGAGCTGTCGAGGATGACGCCGTTGCCGTTGGAGTCTTTTCCGCGCAGCTCCTGGACGGCAGGGACCATGATGCAGATCTTCACGTCGGCGGCCTGGACGTCCTTGAATTCCTCGGCTGCGGCGAACGCATCCGGGTAGGAGGCGAACCTGCCCCGGGACGTGAACCGGGGCAGTGGCGTGCCGACGTCGAAGAACTCACCGTCGCGGAGCGGGAACGCGGTGATCTCCTGGCTCGGGCGGGCCGCCTACGCTGTGAGGCAGACAGCGCAGGTGCGAGCGGCCGTCGGGGACGGCGCCGGGGTGCTCTTGATGGCGTGGACGACCGCGCCATCGGTGACGCCGAGGCGGTCGAGGACATGGCCGGCGGTCGAATCTTTATTGGGTGGCAGTGGCTTTCGCCGGCCAGTCATCACGACCCGCTCGACCGACGATCATTCGGCGCGCCCGCTGGCTCCGCTGTGCCGGCCTTGTCTGCCATGCCTTGATTCTGGGCTTGCAGTGGCGGTTGGCCTTGGGTCTGACATCGAGGCGACCGTCCGGCAAGCGTGCCGCGACGACGGCGCTCAAACCGTTGTGGATAGGCTGCTCGGGTTGATGGTCCCCTCCGCCGCGAAGTCATGGCTCGAGGGACATGACGCACACCTCAGTGGCGCTCAGCCGATCGTTGTCCTGGCACTCGAGGGGTCACGCCCAGTCCTGGATGCACTCCAGACGTTTGAAGAAGGGGCCTTCGCCTAGCGCGTCTTTGCATGAATTGGTTCCGCCGCATTTCGTAGCGGCAGGGGACTGAGGCTCGACGACGCTGGCCGCGTTGGCCGGGCTGCGGGTGACGTCGATGGGGGTCTCCGGCCTATAGTGTCCCCCAAGTGACACTCCGGCGACATTGGCGCAAAACAAAACCCCGCCTCCACCGGCCGAAGCCAGTAGAGACGGGGTTTCTTTCTCCGTGGTGCACCCCCCGGGACTCGAACCCGGAACCCATTGATTAAGAGTCAATTGCTCTGCCAGTTGAGCTAGAGGTGCAGCTGTTGTTTCGTCCACCCGGGCTTTTTATTTCCCTCGTTGTTCTCCGCAACGACATGAAACTCTACACGAGTTTCGACGCTGTGTGAAATCGGCCGCCGGCGGCCGTGCGGGCCTATCCGGGGAGGTCCAGAATCAGCACGAAATCAGGGTTCTGGTTGTTGCTCAGGAGCCAGAGGCGGCCGTCCGGGGCCAGCGAAACGTCCCGGATCCGGCCGTACGTTCCTGTGAAATAGCTCACGGGATCGCCCGCGAATTCCCCGTTCAGGGGCACAGCCCAGAGCCGCTGGCCGCGGAGGGCTCCCAGATAGGCCGTGCCGCCCACGATCTCGAGTCCGCTGGGGGAGGAGTCCGCCGTCGACGGCCACACCACTTTGGCGTCCAGGAACCCCGAACGGTGCGGGGCGCCGGTGACCTCCGGCCAGCCGTAGTTTCCGCCGGGCACGATCAGGTTGAGCTCATCGTCGACGTCGGGGCCGAACTCGCTCGCCCAGAGCCGTCCGGCGCCGTCCCAGGCGAGGCCCTGGACGTTGCGGTGGCCGAGGCTGTAGACCGGGTTGTCGCCGAACGGGTTGCCCGGCGCCGGCCGGCCCTCCCGCGTGATGCGGAGGATCTTGCCGCCCAGGGCCGCCTTGTCCTGCGGCTGTTCGCGGCGCTGCGAGTCGCCGGTGCCCACGTACAGGTAGCCGTCCGGTCCGAACCGGATCCTTCCGCCGTTGTGCGTGGAGGCCTTCGGGATGCCGGTGAAGATCACTTCCGGGGCGCCCAGCTTCCACTGCCCGCCGCTTCCCTCGAGCCGGACGCGGGCGATCCTGTTGTCAGACGCGGCGGTGAAGTAGGCGTAGAGGTACCGGTCCGTCTCGAAGTCCGGTGACAGGGCCAGTCCCAGCAGCCCGCCTTCGCCGCCGGGTACGACGTCGGGCAGTTGGCCGATGGTGCCGGCCTGCCCGCCGCCTGCCGCGCCGCCGCCCGCCGCGCCGCCGCCCGCCGGGCCGCCGTCGACCCACTTGAGCAGGGCGCTGTCGCGCTCGGAAATGACGGCGCTGCCGTCCGGCAGGAAGACCGTGGACCAGGGCAGCTGCAGGCCGGCGTCGATTCGGGCGGAGACCACGGGCGCCGCCGCGCCACCCGCCGTGCTGCTGCTCATGCTGCTGGGTATGCTCCCGCTCGTACTCCCGGAGGGGGTGCCGCCGCCGCCCGGCGTGCAGGCCGTGAGCAGCACCGACGCGGCAGCCACCACCGCAACCCAGGACGCCGGAGGGCGGGGCACAGGTGTCCCCCTGTGCCCCGCCCTCGTGGCCCTCATCCGTGTGCCCATCGTGCCGCGGTCTTTTGTGCTGCGGTCTGCTGCCGGTCAGCCGGTACCCGCGACCTACTGCCGTGTCCGGCGTGGCGGCCGGAAGCCCGCTGCTTCGGCGTGCGCCGGGGAAAGGAACCAGACCTCCGCGCGGGTTTCCTCGTAGGAGGGGCTGGTCTCGTCGTGGTAGATCATCGAGGACGCGTCGCCCTTGACGGTGAACCCCTCCGGTCCGCTGCCATCGGCCGCCGGGGCCGCCGAGCCCTCGCCGTACGGCTGATCCAGGGCGAGATGGCCGGACGGTTCGGCGGTGTGGCCCGCGGGCGTTTCGGACGCGGCTGCCGACGTGGCCGTCTGCACCGTTTCGGCCTCCGCCGGCGGCAAGCCCTGGACCTCGGCCGCCACCGGGACGGCCGCCACCGGGACGGCCGCCACCGGGACGGCCGCATCGGGATGGGCGGATGCGGGTGCCGGGGCCATCGTTGCACCCTCGACGTCCGCCGTGTCGCTGCTTTCCGCCGCTGCCGATTCCGCCCCGGGGAGGGTCGGGGCGTGGGGTTCCGTGTATTCCGGGTGATGCACGGGCAGGCCCCCCGCGGACGCCGCGGCCGCCTTCGCCCCCGCGGCCTGCGTCCCCTCGGCCGGTGCCGGCGGGGCAACGTGTGCCCCGTGGGCGGCCGCAGGTTCGGCGCGTGCCGGTTCATGGTGTCCGGCAGCCTGTGGTTCCTGCGGCGGGGTCTCCGACCATTGGGTCTCCCACTCGGTGCCTTCAGCGGCGCGGGGCCCTGCTGCGGGCGCAGCGCCAGCGCCCGCCTGGACCGGCGCGGCAGCCGCCTCTGCCTGGACCGGCGCGGCAGGAGCGGTGGGGGCATCGGCTGCGGGGGCAGGTGCCGCCTCCGCCTGGACGGGAGCCGCGGAAGGGCCGGTTCCGGACGGAGCGGGCGTGCCCTGCTCAGTCGTGGAGGCCAGCGGGGCCGCGGCCTTGCTGCTGTCTGCGGCGCTCGAGCCCGCACCGCCGCGGGAGTTGCGGTTGAGCAGCCACCAGATGACGGCGACGATCACCACGATGACAATGAGCCAGATGATCCAATCCATAGCAGAGCCCTTCTGTCCAGGAGGCAAGGTTGCCGTTGCCTGACGTTACGTCCCTGTCAAGCAGGCTGTCCAGCCTTCCGGGGCCGCCCCAGGCACCGGCGCAACCGTCCCGCGTGAGGCAGCTCACCGGCCCGGCTAAAAGGAGGCCCCCATTCCATTATGCGAGACGGACGTCCACCATATGAGCGAAATATTCCCGGTTTTCCACTTAACGCGCCTGTCCCGGTCGTTGGCCGCCGCGGCGGAGCCCTAGACTTTGACCCATGAGTGAGGACACCCAAACAGCGACAGAAACCAAGCCGGACATCAAGCCCCGCAGCCGGGTCGTTACCGACGGGATCCACGCCGCCCCCGCGCGCGGCATGTTCCGGGCGGTCGGCATGGGCGACGACGACTTCGCCAAGCCCCAGATCGGCGTGGCGAGCTCCTGGAACGAGATCACCCCCTGCAACCTTTCCCTGAACCGGCTCGCGCAGGGCGCCAAGGAAGGCGTGCACGCCGGGGGCGGCTTCCCGATGCAGTTCGGCACCATCTCCGTCTCCGACGGCATTTCCATGGGCCACGAGGGCATGCACTTCTCCCTGGTCTCCCGGGAAGTGATCGCCGACTCGGTCGAGACCGTCATGCAGGCCGAGCGGATCGACGGCTCGGTGCTCCTCGCCGGCTGCGACAAGTCCCTGCCCGGCATGCTGATGGCGGCCGCCCGCCTGGACCTCGCGGCCGTCTTCCTCTATGCCGGCTCGATCATGCCCGGCTGGGTCAAGCTCGAGGACGGCTCCGAAAAGGAAGTCACCCTGATTGACGCCTTCGAAGCCGTCGGCGCCTGCGCCGCCGGCAAGATGAGCCTCGAAGACCTGACCCGCATCGAAAAGGCCATCTGCCCGGGCGAAGGCGCCTGCGGCGGCATGTATACCGCCAACACCATGGCGTGCATCGGCGAGGCCCTGGGCATGTCCCTGCCCGGATCGGCCGCCCCGCCCTCCGCGGACCGCCGTCGCGACGCTTTTGCCCACAAGTCCGGCGAGGCCGTCGTCAACCTGCTGCGCCTGGGCATCACTGCCCGCGACATCATGACCAAGAAGGCCTTCGAGAACGCGATCGCCGTCACCATGGCCTTCGGCGGTTCCACCAACGCCGTGCTGCACCTGCTGGCCATCGCCCGCGAGGCGGAAGTCGACCTGACCCTGGAGGACTTCAACCGCATCGGGGACAAGGTCCCGCACCTGGGCGACCTGAAGCCGTTCGGCCGCTACGTCATGACCGACGTCGACAAGATCGGCGGCGTGCCCGTGATCATGAAGGCCCTGCTCGACGCCGGCCTGATCCACGGCGACTGCCTGACAGTGACCGGCAAGACCGTTGCCGAGAACCTCGCCTCGATCAACCCGCCGGACCCCGACGGCAAGGTGCTCCGCGCCATGGACAACCCCATCCACAAGACCGGCGGCATCACGATCCTGCACGGTTCGATGGCCCCGGAGGGTGCCGTCGTGAAGAGCGCAGGTTTCGACGCCGACGTCTTTGAGGGCTCCGCCCGCGTGTTCGAACGCGAACAGGGCGCCCTGGACGCGCTGGACAAGGGTGAAATCAAGGCCGGCGACGTCGTCGTCATCCGCTATGAGGGTCCCAAGGGCGGGCCGGGCATGCGCGAAATGCTGGCCATCACCGGCGCCATCAAGGGCGCGGGCCTTGGCAAGGACGTGCTGCTCCTGACGGACGGCCGCTTCTCCGGCGGCACCACCGGCTTGTGCATCGGCCACGTCGCACCCGAAGCGGTCGACGGCGGACCCATCGCCTTCGTCAAGGACGGCGACCGCATCCGCGTGGACATGGCCGCCCGCAGCTTCGACCTGCTCGTGGACGACGCCGAGCTGGAATCCCGCAAGGTGGGCTGGGAGCCTCTCCCGGCGAAGTTCACCAAGGGAGTCCTGGCCAAGTACGCCAAGCTCGTCCACAGCGCCTCCACCGGCGCCTACTGCGGCTGATTCGGCTGAACCCAACTGACTCGCAGTTAATGTCGTTATGCGCCGCCAAAACGACAACAATTGCGAGTCAGTTGGGGGAGGGGGCCGATACCCGGACAAGGATGTCCGCATGATGAGACATGGAGTAGGCTCGTTGACACGTGTCTGCCCAGAGGGAAAACTGAACGCATGATCTCATCCGTTACCGTCGGCGTCGTCGTTACCAAGCGCGTGGCCCAATAGCCGCAACTGGTTAACGGACCGTCACGCGCAAACCCCTCGAAGAGCCGCACAGGCTGAGGGGTTTTTTTATTTCCCGCACCACCAGCACCACGCTCCACCCCCGCAGTTCCACGATCACAGAAGATCCCAAAGGAAGAGTCCGATGAGCAAAGGATCGCCGATCAGCCCCTCGCTGATGGCCACGAAGTCCGCTGGAGCCCACAAGGCTTCGGAACGCGTCGAACGTCCGGCTGACGCCGCCGTCGACACTGCTGCCGTCTCTCCTGTCCTTGGGCCGAACAACGTCGTACCCCCGACGGTGATGACCGGCTCACAAGCAATCGTCCGCGCGCTCGAAGAACTCGGCGTCGAGGACATTTTTGGTTTGCCCGGTGGCGCGATCCTGCCCACCTATGACCCCTTGATGGCTTCACGAATGAACCACATTCTGGTCCGTCACGAACAGGGAGCCGGCCACGCCGCGCAAGGCTACGCCATGGTCACCGGACGGGTTGGCGTCTGCATCGCCACCTCGGGCCCGGGTGCCACCAACCTCGTCACCGCCATCATGGATGCCCACATGGACTCCGTGCCGATGGTGGCCATCACCGGCCAGGTCGCCAGTGCCGTGATCGGCACCGACGCGTTCCAGGAAGCGGATATCGTCGGGATCACCATGCCGATCACGAAGCACTCCTTCTTGGTCACGGACCCCAACGACATCCCGCACGTCATGGCGGAGGCCTTCCATCTGGCCTCCACCGGCCGTCCCGGCCCCGTGCTCGTGGACGTCGCCAAGGACGCCCAGCAGGGTCAGATGACCTTCTCCTGGCCGCCCAAGATCGACCTCCCCGGCTACCACCCGGTGCTCCGCGGCCACAGCAAGCAGGTCCGCGAGGCCGCCAGGCTCATCGCGGCCGCCACCAAGCCCGTGCTCTACGTCGGCGGCGGCGTCGTCAAGGCCCATGCCTCGGCGGAACTGCGCGAGCTGGCCGAGCTCTCCGGTGCCCCCGTGGTGACCACCCTGATGGCCCGCGGCGCCTTCCCGGACTCGCACCCGCAGCATGTGGGCATGCCGGGCATGCACGGCACCGTGTCCGCCGTGACCGCGCTGCAGCAGTCCGACCTGCTGATCACCCTCGGTGCACGGTTCGATGACCGGGTGACCGGCGTCCTGAAGACCTTCGCCCCGAACGCCAAGATCATCCACGCGGACATCGATCCGGCGGAAATCTCCAAGAACCGCACCGCCGACGTCCCGATCGTGGGCTCGGTCAAGGAGATCATCCCCGAGCTGAGCGAGGCCCTGCGCCTGGCGTTCGAGGCCTCCGGCACCCCGGACCTGACCGCCTGGTGGGCGTTCCTGAACAACCTCAAGGACACCTACCCGCTGGGCTGGACCGAACCCGAGGACGGCCTGTCCGCCCCGCAGCGCGTGATCGAACGCATCGGGGCCCTCACCGGTCCCGAGGGGATCTATGTGGCGGGCGTCGGCCAGCACCAGATGTGGGCCGCGCAGTTCATCAAGTACGAGCGTCCGCACGCCTGGCTGAACTCCGGCGGGGCCGGCACCATGGGCTACGCCGTGCCGGCCGCCATGGGCGCCAAGGTCGGCGAGCCGGACCGCGTGGTCTGGGCGATCGACGGCGACGGCTGCTTCCAGATGACCAACCAGGAGCTGGCCACCTGCGCGATCAACAAGATCCCGATCAAGGTCGCCATCATCAACAACTCCTCCCTGGGCATGGTGCGCCAGTGGCAGACCCTGTTCTACGAGGGCCGCTACTCCAACACCGACCTGAACACCGGCCACGACACCGTCCGGATCCCGGACTTCGTCAAGCTGGCGGACGCCTACGGCTGCGCCTCCTTCCGCTGCGAACGCGACGAGGACATCGACGCCACCATCCAGAAGGCCCTGGAGATCAACGACCGCCCCGTGGTCATCGATTTCGTCGTGAGCCCCAACTCCATGGTGTGGCCGATGGTCCCCTCCGGAGTCAGCAACGACCAGATCCAGGTTGCCCGCAACATGACCCCGGAATGGGAAGAGGAGGACTGAACATGACCCGCCACACATTGTCCGTTCTGGTCGAAGACAAGCCCGGTGTGCTGACCCGCGTCGCCAGCCTCTTCGCCCGCCGCGCCTTCAACATCAATTCCCTGGCCGTCGGCCCGACGGAAGTTCCGGGCATGTCCCGGATGACCGTCGTCGTCGACGCCGACGGCGAGCTGATCGAGCAGGTCACCAAGCAGCTGAACAAGCTGGTCAACGTGATCAAGATCGTCGAGCTCACCCCAGAATCTTCCGTACAGCGCGACCACATCCTGGTCAAGGTACGGGCGGACGCCGCAACACGGCTGCAGGTCACCCAGGCTGCAGACCTGTTCCGCGCCTCAGTAGTCGACGTCTCCACCGAGTCGGTGGTCATTGAGGCGACGGGACACCCCGAGAAGCTCACGGCACTCCTTTCTGTGCTTGAGCCTTTCGGCATCCGCGAAATCGTGCAGTCCGGCACCCTGGCCGTGGGGCGGGGATCCCGCTCCATGAGTGACAGGGCCCTACGCAGCGCGTAAAACACCGCGTAAGGCACCGCGTAAGCCACCGCACCACCGAAGTTCCCCGATAAGCACCACAACACGAATCCACTCAAAAGGAGACACCCCAGTGACTGAAATGTTTTACGACGACGACGCCGACCTGTCGATCATCCAGGGCCGCACCGTCGCCGTCATCGGTTACGGCTCCCAGGGCCACGCCCACGCCCTCAGCCTCCGCGATTCCGGGGTTGACGTCCGCGTCGGCCTGAAGGAAGGCTCCAAGTCCCGCGCCAAGGCCGAGGCCGAGGGCCTGCGCGTCCTCAACGTCGCCGAGGCCGTCGCCGAAGCGGACCTCATCATGGTCCTCACCCCGGACCAGGTCCAGCGCCACGTCTACGCCGAGGACATCGCCCCGAACCTGCAGCCCGGCGACGCCCTGTTCTTCGGACACGGCTTCAACATCCGCTACGGCTACATCCAGCCGCCGGCCGACGTCGACGTCGCCCTCGTTGCCCCCAAGGGCCCGGGCCACATCGTGCGCCGCGAGTTCGAAGCAGGCCGCGGCGTGCCGGACCTGATCGCCGTCGAGCAGAACCCGTCCGGCAAGGCCAAGGAACTGGCCCTGTCCTACGCCAAGGCCATCGGCGGCACCCGCGCGGGCGTCATCGAGACCACTTTCACCGAAGAGACCGAAACCGACCTCTTCGGCGAGCAGGCCGTTCTCTGCGGCGGCGCTTCCCAGCTGATCCAGTACGGCTTCGAGACCCTCACCGAGGCCGGCTACAAGCCGGAGGTCGCCTACTTCGAGGTGCTGCACGAGCTCAAGCTCATCGTGGACCTCATGGTCGAAGGCGGCATCGCCAAGCAGCGCTGGAGCGTCTCGGACACCGCGGAATACGGCGACTACGTCTCCGGCCCGCGCGTTATCACCCCCCAGGTGAAGGAAAACATGAAGGCTGTCCTCAAGGACATCCAGGACGGCACCTTCGCCAAGCGCTTCATCGACGACCAGGACGCCGGAGCTCCGGAGTTCAAGGCGCTGCGCAAGAAGGGTGAGGACCACCCGATCGAGGCCACCGGCCGCGAGCTGCGCAAGCTGTTCTCCTGGATCAAGAACGAGGACGACTACACCGAAGGCTCGGTAGCCCGCTAAGGCTGCCGTTCAGGCGCCATTCACGAGGCAACAGTGAGGCCGGGTCCACGCTTAACAATGTGGGCCCGCCCTTTCCGTCAGCCTAGACTTGATTTATCCCCCGGACTGCAACGCAGAGGATCAGCCGTGTCAAAACCCGTAGTACTGCTCGCCGAAGAACTTTCGCCCGCCACAGTCGAGGCCCTCGGCCCGGACTTTGAAATCCGCCAGATCGACGGCGCCGACCGCTCCCAGCTGCTCTCTGCGATCGCAGACGTCGACGCCATCCTGGTCCGCTCCGCCACCCAGGTGGATGCCGAAGCCATTGCCGCCGCGAAGAACCTGAAGGTCATCGCCCGCGCCGGCGTCGGCCTGGACAACGTGGACATCAAGGCCGCCACGCAGGCAGGTGTCATGGTGGTCAACGCGCCCACCTCGAACATCGTCTCCGCCGCCGAACTCACCGTCGGCCACATCCTGAGCCTCGCCCGGCACATCCCGCAGGCCAGCGCCGCCCTCAAGGACGGCGAGTGGAAGCGGTCCAAGTACACCGGCATCGAACTGTTCGAGAAGAAGATCGGCATCATCGGCCTGGGCCGGATCGGCGCCCTCGTCGCGGCCCGCCTGCAGGGCTTCGATACCAAGATCCTCGCCTACGACCCCTACATCACCTCCGCCCGCGCCGCCCAGCTCGGCGTGCAGCCGGTGAGCCTGGACGAGCTCCTGGCGCAGTCGGACTTCATCACCATCCACATGCCCAAGACCCCCGAGACCGTCGGCATGCTCGGCGCCGAGGCCTTCGCGAAGATGAAGAAGACGGCCTACGTCGTCAACGTCGCCCGCGGCGGACTCGTGGACGAGGAGGCCCTCTACACCGCCCTCCAGGACGGCGAGATCGCCGGTGCCGCCGTCGACGTCTTCGTCAAGGAGCCCAGCACCGACCTGCCGTTCTTCAAACTCGACAACGTCGTGGTCACCCCGCACCTGGGCGCCTCCACCGACGAAGCGCAGGAGAAGGCCGGCGTCTCGGTCGCGAAGTCCGTCCGCCTGGCGCTGGCCGGTGAACTGGTGCCCGACGCCGTGAACGTCGCCGGGGGCGTCATCGCCGAGGACGTCCGCCCGGGCATCCCGCTGATCGAGAAGCTCGGCCGCATCTTCACGGCCATGACCCACGCCTCGCTGACGCAGGTCGACGTCGAGATTGCCGGCGAAATCGCCGCGCTCGATGTCAAAGTGCTGGAACTGGCTGCCCTCAAGGGCATCTTCGCCGACGTCGTGACCGAGACGGTTTCCTACGTCAACGCCCCGGTCATCGCCGAGCAGCGCGGGATCAATGTCCGCCTCATCACCACGTCCGAGACGGAGTCCTACCGGAACCTCCTGACCCTGCGCGGCGCGCTGAGCGACGGCAGCCAGATCTCGGTATCCGGAACCCTGACCGGGCCCAAGCAGGTGCAGAAGCTCGTGGGCCTCAACGGCTTCGAGGTGGAGATCCCGATCAGCGAGCACCTCGTGGTGGTTGCCTACGCGGACCGCCCCGGTGTGGTCGGCACGATCGGGCACATCCTCGGCATGAACAACATCAACATCGCCGGCATGCAGGTTGCGCGGCAGACGGAGGGCGGCCAGGTGCTGGCCCTCCTGACCGTCGACAGTTCCGTGCCGCAGCAGGTCCTTGAAGCGATCAAGGCCGGCATCGGCGCCGAGATGGTCCGCGAGGTTGATCTGGAGGACTAGCCCTTCCGCGCGGACGCGCGGCGCTGCACTGCCGGAAGCGGCTGCCGCCGTCGCGCGTCCGCGGATGGGCGGCCGGTCTGCGTACAATGGCTAGGTCCGAATTTTCGGAACCTGGCCGGCAGACCGGCCTTTACTTTTGCACGCCCGGCAGGGGACGCCTTCATTTCCGCTCGGGATGAACTGCGGCGTGCGCACGCAATCCAGCTTTCAGGAGCCCAATGAACGCCGTCCAGAGGTTCATCAGAAGCAGAGTGCTTCTGCTGACCGCGTCCATCTTGATCGCGGCCATGTGCCTGTCGGTCCTGGTCCAGGGCCAGTCGCAGGCGGCACTCAACCGGACCGTTGACCAGAACTCCCGGGGACTCTACGACATCCTCGTCCAGGTCAAGGCCAGCGACAACGCAGGGCTCATGCAGCCGGACATCGCCAACGGCCAGGGCGGCATCGGCTTCGACCAGCTGGATGCCATCCGGAAGCTGTCCGGCACATCGGTGGCAGCGCCGATCAGCCTCGTCTCACGCGTCACCCAGAACCTGGAATCCCCGCGCCTGGACGCCACGGACTACCTCGGCTACAACGCCGGCCTCGCAGGCACCTCGGGGGACCCCACCGCCACCGACCCGAGCAAATGGCCGGCCGCCGAGTCGGTCCTGAGCGATGCGCCCAAAAAGTACCGGCTCACCGCCAGTGCCGTCAGCTCCGATGGCGTCTCGGACCAGACCCTGTTCAAGACCACGGCGGAAGGCTCCCTCGGCAAGGCCAAGCTCATCCAGGAACAGGTCGCCGGCGGGAAGAACGTCCGAATCGCCGGCCCGGCCGGGGAGACCGGCATCAAGTTCCCGGCCCCGGCCGGCGGCTCCGAACACACCCTCTTCAACCTCTCCGTCTCGCTGCCGATGGCCCCGCAGGTGACCGAGTCCGTCGTCGCCGTCGACCCCGTCTCCGAACGCGCCCTGCTCGGCTCCGCGGGCGACTTCCTGGCCCCGCTGGAGAAGGCCCCCGCGGCGGACGCCCGCAACGCCGGGGCGGTTGGCCGGCACTTCGAGAGCCTCTTCAGCAGCGGCATCGGCATGGACCAGCTGAAGGAGGGCCCCGACTTCCTCGGCGTCAAGCTCAAGTACTGGGCCCCGCTGATGAGCCAGTACCAGCAGGCCAAGCGCAGCGGCCAGCTCACCGCCGACTCCCAGGCGATCCCGCTGATTGTCCGCTCCGGCACCTCGCTGGACCTGAAGTACTCGGTCAAGATCGAGGAAATCGACGGTTCCGGCAACGTCACCAAGGACGTCGGCACCGTGTCCCGTTCGCTGGACAAGGACTACCTGCCGTTCGTCTCCAAATCCCCGTTCGCCCTGGCCTGGCCCGGCTCCAAGGACCTGTCCCAGCTGCTGGGGGACACCGGCAGCTTCAGCCAGGGACTGTACAACCCCGCCACGTGGAGCACCGACTTCGCCGCCGCCCCCAAGTACACCGACGGGTCCACCGCCGCGAACGGCGCCGTCGGCAAGTCGGCCACGCCCGGGGAATGGGTGACCGTGAACCGGCTGCCGGAGAAGGCCGCCAACGGCGCACCCGTCGACCAGACCCAGCGCAACCCCGTGGACGAGCGGTCCTACCGGGACAACCTGGACACCGGCAAGAAGCTGGCCACACCGCTCGCAATGGTCTACGGCACCTTCGACCCGGCCAAGGTCCGGGAAGCTGCCGGCGACGTGAACCGGCTCCCCCTGGGCGGCTACGACCCCACCCCCTTCACCCTCACCAAGGACGCCGCCGGCAAGGACGTCGCACCCACCGGCCTCAAGCCCTCACTCAGCGCCACGGGCCTGGCCAGCCAGTCCGCCGGCGCCATCACCGACTTCTACGGCCTCGCCGCAGCCCGCGGCTTCGACCAGAACGCCTCGGTGATCGACGCCATCCGCGTCCGGGCCAAGGTCCCGGGCAGCTGGAAGCAGGCGCAGCCCGACGTCGAGCAGCTCGCCAACGAGATCAGGGACATGGGGCTGCAGGCGACCGTTGTTGCCGGCTCCGCCCGTGAGGACGCGAGCATTTTCGTCCCGGGGTACTCCAAGGACGACGCCGGCAAGGAGTCCGCGCTGGGCACCGTCCAGCAGTCGTGGGTCCGGCAGGACGCCGCGGACGCCGTCTCCGCCTCGCTCACCGGGACCAACCTGACCCTGCTGTTCCTGACCCTGTGCGGCGCGGCCCTGCTGACCGGGGCCTCGACCGTCAGCTACGTCCGCAAGCGGCGCAGCGAGGCAGGAACGCTGCGTGCCATGGGCTGGACCCAGCGCCGGATCCGCTCCTGGGTGCTGGCCGAATTCGGCGTCGGCGCAGCCTTCCTGGCCGTGGCCGGAACGGTCCTCAGCCTCGTCAGCTGGAACCCGGCCACCGCCATCGTCTCGGCCTCCGTCCTGGCACTGTACGTCGGCGCCGCGTACTTCGCCGCGCAGCAGCTGCGCCACCGCGAGGAAGTGGACCAGGAACCGCAGCACGACGAACGCCTGATCCCGGTCGATTCCGCGCTCACCTTCGCCAACCGGCAGCTGAGCACCAACAAGTTCAACACCGGAGCCCTGGCTGTCGCCGTCGGCGTCTTCGGCGCCGCGGCGGGCGGCCTGGCCGCGCTGCTGATCGACATCCCCCGGGCGGCCGGGGCCAGTGCGCTGTCCGGGCTTGCCGCGGCCAGCATCGTGCTGCCAAGCATCATCCTGGCCCTGGCCGGGGTGGCCGTAGGGCTCGTGCTGACCATGGTCACCGGCCGCTTCGAGCTGCAGGCCAAGCGCCAGTACCTCGGCACGCTGCAGGCGATGGGCTGGAATCCGGACATGCTGGGCCAGGTCCGCTTCTTCGAAAACGCCATGGTGGGGACCATCGCGCTGCCGCTGGGTGTCCTGGGCGCCCTCGGCATCGGCCTGCTCCTCGCCCCCTACGCCGCACTCTGGGCCGGTCTCGCCGGACTCGTGGCCGTACTCTGCTGGATTCCCATTGCAACGAAAGTAGTCAAATGACTAACGAGCTGAACCCTGACCGGGCGGCCCACGACCGGATGACCGCCAGCACCCGGAAGAGTGCACACAAGACCCGTGCCAACACCATCGTGAAGGCCGCGGACCACGCCACGCCGCTCGAGCTGAGCAACATCACCATCCACTACGGCGGCGGCAAGGGCGGTGCCGAGACCGTCGACGTCGTGGACGACTTCAACCTGACGCTGCACGCCGGCGAGATGCACTGCATCGCCGGCCGCAGCGGCTCCGGCAAGACCAGCATCCTGACCGTCAGCGCGGGCCTGACCCTGCCGACGTCGGGCCGGGTCTTCTGGGAAGGCGATTCGCTCGAAACCATGGGCGACGACGAGATCGCCGACCGCCGCCGGGCGCTGATCGGCTACGTCGACCAGGGCGGGGCCCTGATCGACGGCATGAGCGCGCTGGAAAACGTCCTGCTGCCGGCCGTGCCGGACGGCGAGGTGGACCAGCGCCGCGCCATGGCCAAGGACCTCCTGGACCTCGTGGGCCTCGGCCGGCGGATGCGCCACCGTCCCGCCCAGCTCTCCGGCGGTGAACGCCAGCGCGTGGCGATCGCCCGGGCGCTGATCCTCGGCACCCGCGTGCTGATCGTGGACGAGCCCACCGCCAGCCTGGACCGGGCCTCGGCCAACCGCATCATCAGCATCCTCAAGGACACGACGTCGGACGGAATCGCCGTCCTGGTCGCTTCACATGACCACGAACTCGTCCGGCAGACCGATACCCTGACCGAACTGATCTAGGTTTAACCAGTGACTTCAACTGACAAGACCCCGTTCTACATCACCACGGCCATCACGTACCCCAACGGGGTGCCGCATATCGGCCACGCCTACGAGTACATCGCTACCGATGCGATGGCACGCTTCAAGCGCCTGGACGGGCACGACGTCTTCTTCCTGACCGGAACGGACGAGCACGGCATGAAGATCGCCCAGGCCGCCGAGAAGGAAGGCGTCACGCCCAAGGAGCTGGTGGACCGGAACGCCGGGATCTACAAGGCGGCGCACGCGGCCCTGGGGATCTCCTACGACCGATTCATCCGCACCACCGACGCCGACCACTATGCGGCATCGCAGGCCATCTGGAAGAAGATGGAGGCCAACGGGGACATCTACCTGTCCAAGTACGAAGGCTGGTACTCGGTCCGCGACGAGGCGTATTACGGCGAAGACGAGACCGTGGTCAAGGACGACGGCCTGCGCTACTCGCGCGAATCGGACACCGAGGTCACGTGGACGGCCGAGGAGAGCTACTTCTTCCGGCTCTCCGCCTACCAGGACAAGCTGCTGGCGCTGTATGAGGCGCACCCGGAATTCGGTGCACCCCAGTCGCGGTTCAACGAGGTCATCAGCTTCGTCAAGCGCGGCCTGGAGGACCTGTCCATCAGCCGGACCACGTTCGACTGGGGCGTTCCGGTGCCGGGCAACGACAACCACGTCATGTATGTGTGGGTCGATGCGCTCACCAACTATCTCACCGGCGTCGGCTACCCGGACGTTGAGTCGGAATCCTTCAAGAAGTTCTGGCCGGCCGATGTCCATGTGATCGGCAAGGACATTTCCCGGTTCCATGCCATCTACTGGCCCGCCTTCCTGATGTCCGCCGGGCTGGAACTGCCCAAGCGGGTCATGATCCACGGCTTCCTGCAGAACAACGGCGTCAAGATGTCCAAGTCACTGGGCAACGTGGTGGCACCCGCGGACTTCGTGTCCCAGTACGGACTGGACCAGGTGCGGTTCTTCTTCCTCCGCGAGGTCCCGTTCGGCGCGGACGGCAACTACAACCACGAGGCAATCGTGGGCCGGATGAACTCCGACCTCGCCAACAACTTCGGCAACCTGGCCCAGCGTTCGCTGTCCATGGTGGCGAAGAACTGCGAAGGCCGCGTTCCCGTCCCCGGCGCGTTCTCCGCCGAGGACGCCGCGCTGCTGGGCCAGGCGAAGGGCCTGCTGGAAATCTCGCGCGCCGCCTTTGAGAAGCAGGAATTCAGCCGCGCCCTGGAGGCAATCTGGGGCGTCCTCGGTGACACCAACGCCTACTTCGCCGAGCAGGCCCCCTGGGTGCTGCGCAAGACCGACGTCGAGCGCATGAACACGGTCCTGTATGCCACCCTGGAGGTGCTGCGGATCGTGTCGATTCTGGCGCAGCCGGTGATGCCGACGGCGGCCGCTGCCATCCTGGACACGCTGGGCCAGCCCGAGGGTGAGGCGCGCCAGTTCGCGGCTCTTGAAACGCCCATCGCCGCGGGCACGGCCCTGCCCGCCCCGGCCCCGGTCTTCCCGAAGTACGAGGAGCCCGCCGAGGCCTAGAGATATGAAGGTAGCCCCCGGTTTGGGGCTGGAACCTCCGGTTCAAAGAGAGTCGTGGGTTGCCGTGTGAATCATGGTTTCGCTGGTAGAGCCACATTTGAATTTTTGGAGGTTCCAGCCATGTCCCAGACTACAAGCCATGGCCGGTCACCGGGGGCTCACACTGGGGAATACCGGTTCATGAACCGGTGCAGGAACCGCTAGGAGGCGGCGCTGCGGAGGAGTTCCAGCAGGTAGGTTCCGTAGCCGCTCTTGACCAGGCCTTCGGCGCGCACGCGCAGTTCGTCATCGCTCAGGTATCCCAGGCGCCACGCGATTTCCTCGGGGGCGCCGATCTTGAGTCCCTGACGGTTCTCGGTGGTGCGGACAAAGTTGGACGCATCGTTCAGGTCACTGAACGTACCGGTGTCCAGCCATGCGGTCCCGCGGGGCAGGATTTCGACATGGAGCTTGCCGCGTTCCAGGTAGGTGCGGTTCACGTCGGTGATTTCGAGTTCACCCCGGGGTGAGGGGCTCAGGTTCTTTGCAATGTCAACGACCTCGTTGTCGTAAAAGTACAGCCCCGGTACCGCGTAGTGGCTCTTGGGATTCTCCGGCTTCTCTTCCAGGGAGATGGCCTTTCCGGAGCCGTCGAATTCGACCACCCCGTACGCCGTCGGATCCGAAACCCAGTACCCGAAGACAGCGCCGCCGTCGATGTCCCCGAAACGTCGCAGCTGCGCGCCCATGCCGGGGCCATAGAAGATGTTGTCGCCCAGAATCAGGGCAACAGGTTCGTTGCCGATGTGCCCGGCGCCCAGGATGAAGGCCTGCGCCAGTCCGTCGGGCGAAGGCTGCTGCACATAGCTGAGGTTGACGCCGAACCGGGAGCCGTCGCCCAGCAGCCGCTGGAACTGCTCGGCGTCCTGCGGGGTGGTGATGATCAGGATGTCCCGGATGCCGGCGAGGATAAGGGTGGACAGCGGATAGTAGATCATCGGCTTGTCGTAAACGGGGACCAGCTGCTTGCTCACTCCCATGGTGATGGGATGGAGTCGGGAGCCGGTACCGCCGGCAAGTATTATTCCGCGCATGCCCCAATCATTGCCGTCACTAACGGCCGCAGCAAATCGGGTACCGTAAGGAATTATGCAGCGACTTCTCGTCACCGGCGGCGCCGGCTTCATCGGTTCCAACTTCGTGCACTATGTCATCGAAAACACGGGCCACAGCGTAACCGTTGTGGACAAGCTCACCTACGCGGGCAACCTGGAATCCCTGGCGGGGCTTCCGGTAGGGCGGTTCCGGTTCGTGCAGGGCGACATCACCGACGCGGAACTCGTCGACGGGCTGGTGGCGGACAGCGACGTCGTGGTCCACTACGCGGCCGAGTCACACAACGACAACTCCCTGCACGATCCGCGCCCGTTCCTGGACACGAACATCATCGGCACGTACACGCTGATCGAGGCCGCCCGGAAACACGCCAAGCGCTTCCACCACATCTCCACCGACGAGGTCTACGGCGACCTGGAACTGGTTGATCCGGAGCGGTTCACCGAGAGCACCCCGTACAACCCCTCCAGCCCGTACTCGTCGACGAAGGCGGCCTCCGACCTGCTGGTCCGGGCCTGGGTGCGGTCCTTCGGCCTGCAGGCCACGATCAGCAACTGCTCGAACAACTACGGCCCGTACCAGCACGTGGAGAAGTTCATTCCGCGCCAGATTACCAACGTCATCGACGGGATCCGCCCCAAGCTGTACGGCAAGGGCGAGAACGTGCGGGACTGGATCCATGCCAACGACCATTCGTCCGCTGTCCTGGCCATCATCGCCAAGGGCCGGATCGGCGAGACGTACCTGATCGGCGCCGACGGCGAGCAGAACAACAAGGACGTCGTGGAGCTGATCCTCAAGCACATGGACCAGGCCCCGGACGCCTATGACCATGTGGTGGACCGCCCCGGCCATGACCTGCGCTACGCCATCGATTCCGCCAAGCTCCGCACCGAGCTGGGCTGGGAGCCGCGGTTCTCCAACTTCGACGCCGGCATCGAGGACACCATCGCCTGGTACCGGGACCACCAGGACTGGTGGCGTCCGCAGAAGGCGGCAACGGAAGCCAAGTACACGGAACAGGGACAGTAGAGCATGCCGATCGAGTTCTCCAAACAGCTCACCGCGCACGAAACGTCAATCCCCGGCGTCGTCCTCTACGACCTTCCGGTCCACGGCGACAACCGCGGCTGGTTCAAGGAGAACTGGCAGCGGGAAAAAATGGTGGCCCTCGGCCTGCCGGACTTCCGCCCGGTGCAGAACAACATCTCCTTCAACGAAAAGGCCGGGACCACCCGCGGGATCCACGCCGAACCGTGGGACAAGTTCATTTCCGTGGCCACCGGCCGGATCTTCGGCGCCTGGGTGGACCTGCGCGAGGGCCCGTCCTTCGGCGCCGTCTTCACCGCGGACCTCGACCCCAGCCAGGCCATCTTCATCCCCCGGGGTGTGGGCAACGGGTTCCAGACCCTGGCGGACAACACCGCCTATACCTATCTGGTCAACGACCACTGGTCCGCGGACGCGCAGGGCCAGTACACCTTCCTGAACCTCGCGGACGAGTCCGCGGACATCGCCTGGCCCGTGCCGCTGGAGCAGGCCGAGCTCTCGGATAAGGACAAGGCCCACCCCCGCCTCGCGGAGGTGGTCCCGATGCCGGCGAAGAAGATCCTCGTGCTCGGCGCCGACGGCCAGCTCGGCAAGGCCCTCCGGGACCTGTACGACGGCGACGCGTCCGTCGAGTTCGCCGGCCGCAGTGAGTTCGACCTCGGGGCTGAGGCGTCGTTCACCACCAGGAACTGGAAAAACTACTCCACGATCATCAACGCGGCCGCCTACACCGCCGTCGACGCCGCCGAATCGCCGGAGGGGAGAACCGCTGCGTGGGCCATCAACGTCACCGCCGTCGCCAGGCTGGCCAGGACCGCCGTCGAACATGACCTGACCCTCGTCCATGTCTCATCCGACTATGTGTTCGACGGCGCGACCGGGAGCCACGCGGAAGACGAAGCACTCTCGCCGCTGGGCGTGTACGGCCAGACCAAGGCCGCGGGCGACGCCGTCGTCAGCGTCGTGCCCCGGCACTACATCGTGCGCACCAGCTGGGTCATCGGCGAAGGCAACAACTTCGTCCGCACCATGGCGTCCCTGGCCGACCGCGGCATTGAACCGTCCGTCGTCAACGACCAGACCGGCAGACTCAGCTTCACCCGGGACATCGCAGCCGGGATCCGTCACCTGCTCGAGACGGGCGCGGAGTTCGGCACCTATAACCTGTCCAACGACGGCGAGCCCCAGTCATGGGCGGATGTTGCCGCGGACGTCTATGAGCTGTCCGGCGCCGCCCGCACGGATGTCTCGGGCGTCAGTACGGCAGAGTACTTCGGCGGCAAAGACGCCGCCGCCAGGCCGCTGAACAGCGTGCTTGAGCTCGGGAAAATCCAGGCCACGGGATTTCGTCCGCCCAGCGCCTCCAGCCGTTTGGCCGCCTACCTGGACTAGCAGGCGCCGATGCGCGGCGGATCCAACGCAAGGCACCTGGCTGTGCGGCGCATTTTGCTGATGATGTTCGCGGTCGCGGCCGCCCTCTCCGTGTTCTTCCCCGAGGCACTCACCCGGGTGGCGACGTTCCTTGGCATCGGACGCGGAATCGACCTCGTCCTCTACGGTGCGGTCGTCTCATTGTTCGTTTTTATGGCAATCACGTACCAGCGCTTCCGCCAGGCCGAAACCGCCCACCGACGCTCCCTCACGTCTCGCCGCTCCGGGGATTGACCTGCGAAACCTGAGGGAGCGTCGGGGATTGACCTGCGAAAGCTGAGGGAGCGTCGGGGCCCGGGATGTTCGGATGGTGAGACAACTTGACCAGAATGTGGATCCCTTGGCTACCCTGAAAAGATGAGCGCATCCACGATTGACCTGGCAGTTATCCCCGGCGACGGCATCGGCCCGGAGGTCATAGCCGAAGCCCTGAAGGTCCTCGAAAAGGCTGCCGCCGCCGAGGGGATCGTGCTGGCGCAGACGCACTACAAGCTCGGCGCGGAGCACTGGCTCGAGACCGGCGAGACGCTGCCCGAGGAGACCCTCGCGGACCTTCGCACCCGGGACGCCATCCTCTTCGGAGCGGTCGGCGCGGCCCCCGGCGACACCCGGATACCCTCCGGCATCATCGAACGCGAGATGCTGCTCAAGCTGCGCTTCAGCCTGGACCACTTCGTCAACCTGCGCCCCTCCCGGCTCTACGCCGGCGTCGGCAGCCCGCTCGCCACCCCTGGCGAGATCGATTTCATCGTCGTCCGCGAAGGCACCGAAGGGCCCTACGTGGGCAACGGCGGGACCCTGCGCGCCGGCACGCCGCACGAGGTCGCCACCGAGGTGTCCCTGAACACCGCCTATGGCGTGGAACGGGTGGTCCGGGACGCCTTCCGCCGCGCCAATGACCGGCCGCGCAAGAAGCTGACCCTCGTGCACAAGCACAACGTCCTGGTTTTCGCGGGCCACCTCTGGAAGCGCACCGTTGAGGCCGTGGCCCAGGAATTCCCGGACGTCACCCACGACTACCTCCACGTCGACGCCGCCACGATCTTCCTGGTCACCGACCCGGCCCGCTTCGACGTGATCGTCACGGACAACCTCTTCGGCGACATCATCACCGACCTCGCGGCCGCGGTCACCGGCGGCATCGGCCTCGCCGCATCCGGGAACATCAACATGGAACGCACCGCGCCGTCCATGTTCGAACCGGTCCACGGGTCCGCCCCGGATATCGCCGGCCAGCAGAAGGCCGACCCCACCGCCGCCATCCTTTCCGCGGCGCTCCTGCTGGACCACCTCGGCCATGCCCGCGCGGCCAGGAAGATCGAGGCGGCGGTCGTCGCCGACATCGAAAACCGCGACGGCGGCTTCCGCAGCACGAGCACCATCGGTGACGCCATCGCGGCCGCCGTGTAGGCAGCGCCTGCGGCGTCTCGCAACCGGCGTAAGCTTGTTTCGAATCACCAAAATGCTGCCGCGGCCCGACGATGAACCACCTATGTACACCCGGCAGCCGACCGTGGAGGAACCATGACCCAGACTGCCCATGGCGTCGAATTCACCCAGCAGCTTTCGGCGACCCCGACGCCCGCTGAAGAGCGTGCCGCCATCCTGGCGGCCCCTGGTTTCGGCAACTACTTCACCGACCACACCGCGATCGTCGACTACAGCGTCGACCTCGAGGGGAAGGGCGGATGGCACGATGCGCGCGTCGAAGCCTACGGTCCCATCTCCCTGGACCCCTCCGCCGCGGTGCTGCACTACGGGCAGGAGATCTTCGAAGGGCTCAAGGCCTACCGCCACGCCGACGGCTCCATCTGGACGTTCCGCCCCGAGGCCAACGCCGCCCGGATGAACCAGTCCGCGCGCCGCCTGGCCCTCCCCGAAATCCCGGAAGACTACTTCCTCGGGGCCATCCGCCAGCTGGTCTCCGTGGACAAGGAATGGGTACCCTCCGGCGACGGCGAGGCCCTGTACCTGCGGCCGTTCATGATCGCCACCGAGGCCTTCCTCGGCGTCCGCGCGGCCCGTGAGGTGTCCTTCCGCGTCATCGCCTCGCCGGCGGGCAACTACTTCGGCGGCGAGCTGAAGCCGGTGTCGATCTGGATCTCGCGCGAGTACGCCCGCGCCGGCCGCGGCGGCACCGGTGCCGCCAAGTGCGGCGGCAACTACGCCGCCTCGCTCATCGCCCAGCAGGAGGCCGAGGCCCACGGCTGCAAGCAAGTCCTCTTCCTCGACCACTTCAACGACAACGCCGTCGAGGAGCTCGGCGGCATGAACGTCTTCTTCGTCATGAAGGACGGTTCGCTCGCCACCCCGGCGCTGACCGGGACCATTCTTGAGGGCGTCACCCGGTCCTCCGTGATGCAGGTGGCCAGGGACATGGGCCGGGCCGTCGCCGAGCGGAAGATCACCCTGGACGAGTGGCGCGACGGCGTGGTCTCCGGCGACATCGCCGAAGTCTTCGCCTGCGGCACCGCCGCCGTCATCACCCCGATCGGCGTCCTGAAGGACAATACGGAGTTCATCGGTTCCGAGGACGCCAAGGCGGGGGAGACCACCATGGCCATCCGCGCGACCCTCCTCGGCATCCAGACCGGCACCGTGGAAGACACCCACGGCTGGCTTACCCGCCTCGCCTAGGCAGTCTTCCAGGGTTTTTAAGCGTCCGACGGCGGCTCCCGCCATCCGGTGTACCACCGGAAGCGGAGGCCGCCGTCGCCGTTTAAGGCCCCGGTGAACGCACCGTGACATCACCGTCCAGCTGCTGGCGTAACCTGGCCGGCCCGCACGGCCGGCCCCGTGCCCTGCGGCCCGCCGGGTGCAAAAATGGAACCGTGACCACGGACAACCCTAGAATCCTCCGCAGCAGCGAACTGACGCGCTTCCGGCTGGCGCCCAATCCGGGACCGATGAGCCTGGCCGGCACCAACTCCTACCTGATCGCGGCCCCCGGCGCGGCAGGGACCGTCGTGGTGGATCCGGGGCCCCTCGACGAGGAGCACCTGCAGGAGCTGGCGCAGGCCGGAGCCGTGGAGCTCATCCTCATCACGCACCGGCACGCAGACCACACCGCCGCCGCCGCCCGTTTCGCCGAAATCACCGGCGCCCCCGTGCGCGCCGCGGACCCGGCCCACTGCCACGCGGGCAGCCCGCTGCGGGACGGCGAGGTCCTGCAGGGGGCCGGGGTGGAAATCAGGGTGCTGGCGACTCCGGGCCACACCTCCGATTCCGTCTCCTTCCACCTGCCCGACGACGGCCCTGCCGGCTCGGTGCTGACCGGGGACACCATCCTGGGGCAGGGGACCACGGTCCTGGATTACCCCGACGGCACCCTCGGCGACTACCTGGACTCCCTGGACCGGCTGGAGCGCCTCGGGCCGGCCATGGTCCTGCCCGCGCACGGTCCCGTGCTGCCGGCACTGGACACCGTGGCCCGCGCCTACCGTGACCACCGGCAGGAACGCCTCGCGCAGATCCGGGCCGCCCTGGAAATCCTCGGCCGGGACGCCGCGCCCGAAGCGGTGGCCGACGTCGTCTACGCCGACGTCGGCCCGGCGGTGCGCCGGGCGGCGGAACTCTCCGTGGCCGCCCAGCTCGACTATCTGCGGTCCCGCAGCAGGTAGGCTTGGGGCCATGCGCATCGCCCGGTTTGTAGTCGATTCTGATCCCCTCTACGGCATTGTTGACGGTGACCCCGGCAGCGAGGAAGTCACCGTCATCAAGGGCGACCCCTTCTTCCACGGCGTGGAGCGGACGGCCGAGACGCACAAGCTGGAGGACGTCCGCCTCCTGGCACCGATCATTCCCCGCAGCAAGGTCATCGGCGTCGGCCGCAACTTCGTGGAGCACGCCGAGGAACTCGGCAACGAGGTCCCGCAGCAGCCGCTGCTCTTCCTGAAGCCGAACACGTCCGTGATCGGCCCCAACGATCCGATCATCCTGCCGGAGTTCTCCGAGGAAGTGTCCTTCGAGGCCGAACTGTGCGTGGTCATCGGCCGGATCTGCAAGGACGTGCCCGAGGAGCGGGTCGACGACGTCGTCTTCGGCTACACCTGCGGCAACGACCTCACGGCCCGCGACGTCCAGAAGACGGACCTGCAGTGGGCCCGGGCCAAGGGCTTTGACACCTCGGCGCCGCTGGGGCCGTGGATCGAGACCGAACTCGACACCGAGGACCTGCGGATCCAGGGCCGGCTCAACGGCGAACTGCGCCAGGACGGCAGCACCAGCCAGATGATCCGCGGCGTCCGCGAACTCGTGTCCCTCGTCTCGCAGGCTTTCACCCTGCTGCCCGGCGACGTCATCATGACCGGCACCCCTGCGGGCGTCGGCCTCGTCCAGGCGGGGGACCGCTACGAGGTGGAGATCGAGGGCATCGGCCGGCTCTCCAACCCGGTGGTGCGCCGGTAGCGGGCATTTTCGTTGGTTCGTCGGGGGACTAGCGGGGCCAAGATCTCGTCGCGCCGGGAGGACATGCCCATTCGTCGCGCCCGCGACCGGACATAACCGGAATATGCCCATCCGCCGGCCCCGGCATGGGGCATGTCCTTGAGCCCGGCCACCCCGCCGCCCGGATCTGAACTCCCGGCTAACTAATGAAAATGCCCGCCAGCGCCCCGCCTGTGCGGATTTAATGCATGGTCGCGTGAACGGATGTCCCGTCTGGGGCAGGCGATGCCTTCGTTGGAGATGCGGCGCCAGGGTTTCAGCAGCACCTTGGAGTAGCCGTCCACGCGATTGTCGAACTTGTCGTAGGCGTCCGGCACGTCCTTGAGGGCCACTTCCTGCGAGACGATCCATGACGGGCCGGACTTGCCGCGGATTATCCGCGGGGGTCGGCGGGGTCCGCGGACGCCGCAGGGGACCGCCGTTGCCCGGCCATGCGGCTGCACCGTCACCGGCATACAAGCCGGGATGGTCCGGCCCCTGCGCCCCACCCAGTCGTCCCCCGTATCCGATTGCACTCCGCGTCTAATCGTCATCAAATCCACTCTTGACCGGCGATACTTACCGATATATCTTTAGGTATCGCCGAATGATCGGTGAGTATCAGAAAATCTCAACTGTAGTGGAAGGACGATGCCCCTATGAAAGGCATTCACGACAACAAATTCACCGGACTCGGACCGGAAAGGGAACGCTTCGAACGCGGCCGGAGCCGCCGCGGACCCCATGGACACGGCGGGTTCGGGCCGGGCGGCGGGTTCGGACCGGGCCGCGGATTCGGCCCGGGTTTTGGGCCGGGCTTTGGGCCCGGCGGATCACGCCGGGCCAGCAAGGGCGATGTCCGCTCGGCAATTCTCTCCCTCCTGGCCGAATCGCCATCCAACGGCTACGGGCTGATCAAGACGATCGCGGAGAAAACGTCCGGAGCCTGGCGGCCAAGCCCGGGCTCCGTTTACCCGACGCTGCAGCAGCTCGTCGATGAAGAACTCATCACACCGGTCGGCGATGGCCGGCGCACCGAGTTCACACTCACCGATGCCGGAAGGGCGTACGTCACCGACCACGCCGAGGAACTGGACAACGCGTGGAACACCGATCCCCAGGGCTCCGGGCCCGCGTTCCACCAGAGCGTGGGAAAGCTGATGGGAGTCATCCACCAGTTCCGTTTCTCGGCAACCGATGAACAACGCAAGGCCGCCATGGAAAAAATCGACGAAACGCGCCGCGCGCTGTACCACATCCTCGCCGACTAGATTCATGAGCCGCCGGCTGCCGGGCTCCCCGGCGGAACGGTGTTCGGAGTTCGCGTCCGGGCAGGCGGTAAAGTTGGAGTCACTATGACTACTCCTTCCGCGCCCCACACCGCCCCCAGCGAAGCCCCCGGCTCCGCGCTGTCCGCGGTCACCGCCGAGACCCCTGTCCGTGTCCGGTTCTGCCCGTCGCCCACCGGCACCCCGCACGTCGGCCTGATCCGCACCGCCCTTTTCAACTGGGCGCACGCCCGGCACACCAAGGGCACCTTCGTGTTCCGGATCGAGGACACGGACGCGGCGCGCGATTCAGAGGAGAGCTACCAGCAGCTGCTCGAGGCCCTCAAATGGCTCGGCATCAGCTGGGAGGAAGGCGTGGAAGTCGGCGGCCCGCACGAGCCGTACCGCCAGTCGCAGCGCCTGGACCTCTATAAGGACGTCGTCGCCAAGCTGATCGACGCCGGTTACGCCTACGAGTGCTACTCCTCGCCGGAGGAGGTCGAGGCACGCCACCGCGCGGCCGGCCGCGACCCCAAGCTCGGCTATGACAACTTCGACCGCGAACTCTCCGAGGAGCAGCTGGCGGCGTTCAAGGCCGAGGGCCGCCGGCCCGTGCTCCGCGTGCGGATGCCGGATGAGGATGTCACCTTCACCGACCTGGTCCGCGGCGAGATCACCTTCAAGCCCGGCAGCATCCCGGACTACGTCATTGTCCGGGCGGACGGATCCCCGCTGTACACCCTGGTCAACCCCGTCGACGACGCCCTGATGGGCATCACCCACGTGCTCCGCGGCGAGGACCTGCTCTCCTCCACCCCCCGGCAGGTCGTGCTGATCCGCGCGCTCATCGAGATCGGCGTCGCCAGCTACATGCCGGTCTTCGGGCACCTGCCCTACGTCATGGGCGAGGGCAACAAGAAGCTCTCCAAGCGGGACCCGCAGTCCAACCTGTTCCTGCTCCGGGACCGCGGCTTCATCCCCGAGGGCCTGCTCAACTACCTCTCCCTGCTCGGCTGGAGCCTGTCCGCGGACGAGGACATCTTCACCGTGGAGCAGCTGATCGAGCACTTCGACGTCAAGGATGTGCTGGCAAACCCGGCCCGCTTCGACATCAAGAAGGCCGAGGCCATCAACGGCACGCACATCCGGATGCTCCAGCCGGACGACTTCCGCGCCCGGCTGGTGCCATACCTGCAGGCCGCGGGCCTCGTGGGGGACACCCTCACCGCCCGCCAGCAGGAGATCCTCGGGGAGGCGGCACCGCTGATCCAGGAGCGCATCGCGCTGCTGGGCGAGGCCCCCGAACTGCTCGCCTTCCTGTTCAAGGACGACGGCGCGATCGACGTCGCCGATGACGCCCGCAAGGGTCTCCCGGAGAACCTGGCCGAGGTCCTCGACGCGGCCCTGGCGGCGCTTGAGCCCCTGGAAGACTGGAGCGCCGAAAACATCCAGGCCGCCCTGAAGGAAGCCCTCGTGGAGGGGCTCGGGGTCAAGCCGCGGCTGGCCTTCGGCCCGGTCCGCACGGCCGTGTCCGGCCGCCGGATCTCCCCGCCGCTGTTCGAATCAATGGTCATCCTGGGCATGGACTCGTCCCTGGCCCGGCTGCGGGCGTTCCGCGGCTGATGATGACCGCACCCGAGGCCGCGGACGGCGTCCTGGCCACCGGCCTCGGCGCCGTCCGCGGTGTCCTCTTCGACATCGATGACACCCTGGTGGACCTCGAGTTCGCCATGACGACGGCGCTGCGCGACGTCAGCGAGCACCTCCTGCCCGGCCTGGACCAGGCCGGGTGGGAGAAGTTCGGACGGATCTTCACCCACGAGACCACCCACTTCTACGACCGGTACCTGGCCGGCGAGCTGAGCTTCAACGAGCAACGCCTGCTCCGCGGCGGGGCCGCGCTGAGGCACTTCGGCGTGGAGCTGGAGCCGGGCGAGCCGGCGCAGCACTGGGTCAGCTCCTACGCGAGCCTCCAGCACAGCTACATCCGGGCCTTCGACGACGTCACGCCGCTGCTCGATGCCCTGGATGCCGCCGGCATCCCGTACGGGGCCGTGAGCAACAATGTCCACGACTACCAGCGCGTGAAACTGGACGCCGCCGGGCTGGCACGCATCAGCGTCCTGGTGGGCACCGACACCGTCGGCGTCCCGAAGCCGGATCCGGCCATTTACCTGGAGGGCGTCCGGCGCCTGGGTACCGGCGCCGGCGAAACGCTGTACATCGGGGACAACCGCCTGCTGGACGCTGAAGGCTCGACGGCGGCCGGCCTGCTGGGCGTCTGGCTGAACCGCGGCGGGGAGCCGGCCCCGGGCTTCCTCGGACGAGAGGTCGGCTCCCTGCTGGAGCTGCTGGCCTGACGGCAGCCGCACCTGCTGTGATGGAGCTAACGGCGCTCGATTTGTGCGCGGCAGAACTGTCGGGTAAAGTAATTACTCGTGCTGAGGCGCCGGGAGCGCGGGTTTTGACCCGGGAATCCGGCCCGAAAGTTCCATTGGGATATGGTGTAATTGGCAACACTACGGTTTCTGGTACCGTCATTCTAGGTTCGAGTCCTGGTATCCCAGCTCTGAAATCCGCGGAACTCCGCGGCTGATCAGGGGTTTTGAATCGGCTGGTCCGATTTGAAACGCTTGCTGAGTGTATGAAACAATCACTTGGCTGGACGGCAGAGATGCCGTCCTGGAAAGTACACGGCCCCATCGTATAGCGGCCTAGTACGCTGCCCTCTCACGGCGGTAACGCGGGTTCGAATCCCGCTGGGGTCACAGCTGAAACGGTCCCGGGCATCAGCCCGGGGCCGTTTTTCGCACCCCGGAAAGTTCCCCGGAGAGTCCACCGGAACCGGCTCCTTGCCGCGGAGAGCCCCGGCCGGCCCCCTGGTAGCCCCCAACTGGCATGATGATGCTGTGAGCGCCAACGAAACCCCCGGGAAGCAGCCGACGGCAGCGCGGTCCAGCGCCGCCGTCGAACTGCTCGAAGAAGTCCACCGCGACCTCGCGGCAAGCTCCCTCCCGCTCGCCCTCCCCGGCGCGGACGCCGCCCGGCGGGACATCCGCAACGCCCTCGCCCAGCTCGATGACTACATCCTGCCCCGCTTCCGCAGCCTCGACGCGCCCCTGCTCGCCGTGGTGGGCGGCTCCACCGGCGCCGGAAAATCCACGCTCGTCAACGCCCTGGCGGGGCACGCCGTCACCCGCGCCGGGGCCATCCGTCCCACCACCCGCCAGCCCCTCATGCTGCACCACCCCGACGACGCGGCCTGGTTCGAGGACCGGCGGGTGCTGCCGGGCCTGAGCCGGATCCGCGGCACCGCGGCCCGTGATCCGCTGCCCGCCAACCAGGCCGGACCGGCCCCCGGGGCCGGGGCCGTCTCCTCGCTCGTGCTGCTCGCCGACGCCGCGGTGCCCGCCGGGATCGCGGTGCTGGACGCCCCCGACGTCGACTCCGTCGCCGAGGACAACCGCAGGCTGGCCGGCCAGCTGCTGGCGGCCGCGGACCTGTGGATCTTTGTCACCACCGCCAACCGCTACGCCGACGCCGTGCCGTGGCGCCTGCTGCTGGACGCCGCGTCCCGCGACATCACCGTGGCCGTGGTGCTGGACCGTGTCCCCCCGGCGGCCGAAGAAGAAGTCAGCGCGGACCTGCAGGCCATGCTGGGCCGTGAGGGGCTGGGCGGAGCGCGCCTGTTCGTGGTGCCGGAAACCGCGCTGGACGCGATGGGGATGCTGCCGCCAGCCGCCGTGGAGCCGCTGCGGTCCTGGCTCGCTGACCTCGCCGCGGATGCCGCCGGCCGGGCGGACATTGCCCGCCGTACCCTGAACGGCACTGTCAGGGCGCTGGTCAGCCGGGTCGAGACGGTGGCGCAGGCCGCCGAGGCCCAGGAACGCGAGGCCGGGGTCCTCGCCCAGGAGGCCCGCGACGCCTACCAGGACGCCGTGGCCAGGATCCTGGAGGCCACCCGGGACGGGGCGCTCCTGCGTGGCGAGGTCCTGGCCCGCTGGCAGGACTTCGTCGGCACCGGCGAGTTCTTCCGGGCGATGGAACAGAACATCGGACGCCTCCGGGACCGTGTGGGCGCGTTCTTCCGGGGCGAGCCGACGCCCGCGGTCCGGGTGGAAACCGCGATCGAAACCGGGCTGCAGGCCGTGATCATCGATGAAGCCGCCAACGCCGCGGAACGAACCGACCAGCGGTGGCGTTCCGATCCGGCCGGCCGCCAGCTGCTGGGCGGCGACGACCTTTCCGGGACCGGCGCGGGCTTCGGCGACAAGGTGGCCGAGGAAATCCGGGCCTGGCAGGGGAGCCTGATGGAACTGATCCGGACCGATGGCCAGGACAGGCGCACCCAGGCCCGCTGGCTGTCCTTCGGCATCAACGGCCTGGGCGCCGCCCTCATGATCGTGGTGTTCTCGATGACCGCCGGACTGACCGGGCTGGAGATCGGCGTCGCCGGCGGGACCGCCGTCGTGGGCCAGCGGCTCCTGGAAGCGGTGTTCGGCGACGACGCCGTGCGCCGCCTGGCCAGGACCGCCCGGGATGACCTGCACGCCCGCTGCCAGGGCCTGCTGGCGGCCGAGCAGCAGCGTTTCCTGGCCCGGCTCGACCTCTCCGGGGGCGTACCGCCCGCCGTGCTGGCGGCGCACGCCGCGGCGCTGCGCCGGCTGGCGGTGTCCGCGTGAGCCGCCACGGAGCGGTCCGGGAAGCCCCAGCCCTGCAGCGCCGGCTCGAGGCCCTCGACGAGGCGCGGAACCTGGCCGCCGGCGTCCTGCCCCAGGAGACCCTGGACGAGGCGCTCCAGGTGCTGGACCGTGCCAGCTCCCGGCGCTCCCTCTCGGCAGGCCACACCGTGGTGGGCTTCTTTGGCGCCACGGGCAGCGGCAATTCATCGCTGTTCAACGCCGTCAGCGGGGCGGAAATCGCGACGGCGGCCGTCCGGCGCCCGACGACCTCCGAACCCCTTGCCGGTGTCTGGGGTGCCGACGGCAGCGGGGAGCTGCTGGACTGGCTTGAGGTCCCGAACCGCCACCACGCCGCCCCGGTCCCCGGGTTCGCCGACGAGGGCACCGGCCTGATCCTGCTGGACCTGCCGGACTTCGACTCCACGCAGGCAGCCCACCGGGAGATTGTGCAGCGGTTGGTGGGGCTCGTGGACGTGCTCGTCTGGGTGCTGGATCCGCAGAAGTACGCCGACGCGGCGGTGCACAATGATTTCCTGACGCCCCTGGCCTCCCACGGGGCCGTCACGCTGGTGGTGCTGAACCAGCTCGACAGGCTGCCCGCCAATGATGTCCGTCCGGTGCTGGAATCGCTCAAGGGCATCCTGGCGCGGGACGGCCTGGGCACGGTGCAGGTCCTCGGCGCCTCCGCCGTGGCGGGAACCGGGGTGGCGAAGGTCCGTGACGCCATCCGCCAGACGGCGATGCAACGGCAGGCCATCTCCCAGCGGCTCGCCGCGGACGTCGCCCGGGCCGCCGCCAACCTCGCCGCCGCCTCCGGAACAGGGGAGGCGGCAGGCGCCAGGGCTGCGAGCAAATCCAGGCTGGCGGAGCAGCTGGCCGTGGCCGCCAACGTCCCGCTCGTCGTCGACGCCGTGGTCCGCTCCTACCGGCAGGAAGCCACGCGCCGCACCGGCTGGCCGGTGACCCGCTGGCTGGTCCGGTTCCGCCCGGATCCGCTGCGCCGGCTGCACCTGCGCCGGGAAGGCACCTGTCCGGAGCTGAACCGGACCTCGCTGCCGCCGGCAGGGGCGCCCGAACGCGCGCGGACGGATGCCGCGGTCCGCGAGTTTGCGGACGCCGCGTCCGACGGCGCCCCCGGCCCCTGGCGCGCCGTCATCCGCGGCGCTGCCCGGGAAGGCCGGGACGGGCTCCCCGACGCGCTGGACCAGGCTGTTGCCTCCGCTGAGCTGAAAGCCGGCAGACCGTCCTGGTGGTGGACAGTGTTCAACGTCATCCAGTGGCTGGCGCTCCTGGCCGTCCTGGGCGGATTCGGATGGCTCGGCGTGCTGGCCGGGCTGGGCTACCTGCAGCTGCCCGTCCCCGAGGTGCCGCGGGTGCAGGGCTGGCCGGTACCGACGGTGATGATCGGCGGGGGAGTGCTGCTGGGCGTCATCCTTGCCGTCGCGGCGAAAGCCATCGCGGGCGCCTCCGCCCGGGCGCGTGGTGCGGCGGCCCGGAAACGGCTGAAGTCCGCCGTCGGCGCCGTGGCCGAGAAGTTCGTCGTGGAGCCGGTGGAACGGGAGGTCGGGCGGCTCGCGTCCTTCAACAAGGCCGTGGCGGCGGCGCGGTAGGGGCCAGGCCTGCCTACAACGACGCCTGCCTACAACGAGGCCGGCTTACAGCAACGCTGCGGCGTCGCGGACCTTGATCATGGTGCGCAGGTTCCGCGTGGTGGTGGCCGCCTTGTACTTCGGCTTCGAGGAGAGTTTGCTGAACGGGCTGTCGAGGGTTCCGCCGGCGGGCGCGAGCCAGGCCATGGCCTCCGGGCCCAGGCGGGCCAGCTCCGTTCCGTCCAGGGCACGTCCGGCTTCGTAGAGTTCGGCGAGCACGTCCGGGTCAGAGGCGAGGGTGAGATACGTGTGGGTGGTGGCGTCGTCCGCGGGGTAGGGGCAGGCTGCCACGAGTTCGGCCACGCGGGCTGCGGCCAGCACCACCACCCAGGCGTCGTAGCCGAAGGCCTCCCGGAGGCAGGCCTCGAATTCGGCCTTCACGCCGGCCGGATCAAGTCCGCTGGCGAGCACGACGTTGCCGCTGGCCAGCAGGGTCTTCACGCCGGAAAACGGCCGGGACTTCAAGGCTTCCCTGAGATCGGCCATCTTGATGTTGATGCCGCCCACGTTGATGCCGCGCAGGAACACCGCATAGCTGTTCATGGGCACAGCCTAGCTGTATCAGTCGCTGGTCTTGCGCAGCGCTTCGGTCAGGACGCGGGCGGCGTTGCAGACCACCTCGGCGTGCAGCCGCCCGGGCTGGCGGGTCAGCCGCTCGATCGGACCGGAAATCGACACGGCGGCGATCACCCGGCCGGACGGGCCGCGGACGGGGGCCGAAACGGAGGCGACGCCCGGCTCGCGTTCGCCCAGGCTCTGGCCCCAGCCCCGGCGTCGGACTCCGGCCAGGACGGTGGGCGTGAAGCGGGCGGACTGCAGCCCCTCCAGGAGGCGGTCGTGGTCCTCCCAGGCGAGCAGCACCTGGGCTGCGGAGCCGGCCTTCATGGACAGCTGGGTGCCGACGGGAATGGTGTCGCGCAGGCCGATGGGACGTTCGGCGGAGGCGACGCAGACCCGCCAGTCGCCCTGGCGGCGGAAGATCTGGGCGCTCTCGCCGGTGGCGTCACGCAACTGCATCAGCACGGGGCCCGCGGAGGCGATCAGCCGGTCCTCGCCGGCGGCGGAGGCCAGCTCCACAAGGCGGCTGCCGAGCACGAACCGGCCCTGGATGTCCCGGCTGACCAGCCGGTGGTGGACCAGCGCCAGGGCAAGCCGGTGCACGGTGGGCCGCGCCAGCCCCGTGGCGGCAACAAGCTGCGCCAGGGTGGTGGGGCCGGCCTCAAGTGCGTCAAGCACATGGGCCGCTTTATCGATGACGCCGACTCCACTAGAATTGTCCATGTAATGATATTGCCGTCTCAATATCTGAGATGCAAATCATTTCGCTGGCGCATTCAATGCGAGTGCTGATTCAGTGGAAACAACAAGCCCGCATGAACAAAAACAGCAGTGAAGGGAGATGGCCATGGCAAAGACATTGGCCGAGAAAGTCTGGGACGCGCACGTGGTGCGCAAGGGCGACGGCGAGGGAGCCAACGCCCAGCCGGACCTTCTCTACATCGACCTGCACCTGGTGCACGAGGTGACCTCCCCGCAGGCCTTCGAGGGCCTGCGCCTCGCCGGCCGGCAGCTGCGCCGCCCGGACCTCACCATCGCCACCGAGGACCACAACACCCCCACGCTGGACATCGACAAGCCCATCGCCGATCTCACCAGCCGGACCCAGATCCAGACCCTGCGCAACAACTGCCAGGAGTTCGGCGTCCGGCTGCACTCCCTCGGCGACGCCGAACAGGGGATCGTCCACGTGGTCGGTCCGCAGTTGGGCCTCACGCAGCCCGGCATGACCGTGGTCTGCGGCGATTCGCACACCTCCACGCACGGCGCCTTCGGAGCCCTGGCCATGGGCATCGGCACCTCCGAGGTGGAGCACGTCATGGCCACCCAGACGCTGTCCCTGAAACCGTTCAAGACCATGGCCATCAACGTCGAGGGCACGCTGCGCCCCGGCGTTTCCGCCAAGGACATCATCCTGGCCGTCATCGCCAAGATCGGCACCGGCGGAGGCCAGGGCTACGTCCTGGAATACCGCGGCTCCGCCATCCGGGCACTGTCCATGGAAGCCCGGATGACCATCTGCAACATGTCCATCGAGGCCGGCGCCCGCGCCGGCATGGTCGCCCCGGACCAGACGACCTACGACTACATGTACGGCCGCCCGCATGCGCCCCAGGGCGCCGAGTGGGACGCCGCCGTCGAATACTGGAACACCCTGCTCACCGACGAGGACGCCACGTTCGACGTCGAGGTGGACCTCGACGCCGACACGCTGGAACCCTTCGTGACCTGGGGCACCAACCCCGGCCAGGGCGTATCGCTGTCCTCCAAGGTCCCCTCGCCCGAAGACTTCGGCGACGAGAACGCCAAGGCCGCCGCTGAGCGGGCACTCTCCTACATGGGCCTGGCGGCCGGGACGCCGATGAAGGAAATCCGCGTGGATACGGTGTTCCTGGGCTCCTGCACCAACTCCCGGATGGAGGACCTCCGGGCCGCCGCGGACATCATCCGGGGGCGCCAGAAGGACCCGAACGTCCGGATGCTCGTCGTCCCCGGCTCGGCCCGGGTCCGCCTCGAGGCCGAGGCCGAAGGGCTGGACAAGGTCTTCACGGACTTCGGCGCCGAATGGCGCTTCGCCGGCTGCTCCATGTGCCTGGGCATGAACCCGGACCAGCTGGAACCGGGGGAGCGCTGCGCCTCCACCTCCAACCGCAACTTCGAGGGACGCCAGGGCAAGGGCGGCCGCACCCACCTGGTCTCCCCTGTCGTGGCAGCGGCGACGGCGGTGCGCGGCACCCTGAGCTCGCCGTCCGACCTGGAGCCCGCTCAGGACTCCGCCGCCTTCCGCATCGACGCAGCGTAACTCCACACAGCCTAGAAGGATCCGCCATGGAAAAGTTCACCACCCACACCGGAATCGGCGTGCCGCTGCGCCAGAGCAACGTCGACACCGACCAGATCATCCCCGCCGTCTACCTCAAGCGCATCACCCGCACGGGCTTCGAGGATGCCCTGTTCGCGGCCTGGCGCAAGGATCCGGCGTTCATCCTGAACCAGGAGCCGTTCAGCGCCGGCTCCGTGCTCGTGGCTGGCCCGGACTTCGGCACCGGCTCGTCCCGGGAGCACGCCGTCTGGGCGCTGAAGGACTACGGCTTCAAGACAGTGCTGTCCTCGCGCTTCGCGGACATCTTCCGCGGCAACTCCGGCAAGCAGGGGCTGCTGGCCGCCGAGCTGGCCCAGGATGACATCGAACTCATCTGGAAGGAGCTGGAAAACGCCCCGGGCACCCCGGTCACGGTGGACCTCGTCTCCAAGACGGTCCAGTGCGGCAACCTCGTGGCGCCGTTCGAGATCGACGACTACACCCGCTGGCGCCTGCTGGAAGGCCTCGACGACATCGGGCTGACGCTCAAGCACGAGGAAGACATCACCGCCTTCGAGGCCACCCGGCCCGTATTCAAGCCGTTGACGCTGCCGGCCAAGCTGTCCTGACCCAACCATGTCCTGGCCCACCCCCGTCCAGCTCCTTTCCCGGCGCCCCTCGATCTCTGCCGGAGCGGCCCGTATTTCAGATCGGTAACGCAAGCTCCTATGCTTAGCTGGAGCCTTTGTAGGGATTTGGGGGCGAGTAGTCGTGAGGAAACCGGTAAATGAGTAGTGTTCTGACAATCCGCGGAGGCGTCCCGCTGACTGGCCGCGTCACCGTCCGCGGGGCCAAGAATCTCGTCCCCAAGGCGATGGTTGCCGCCCTGCTGGGCAACGAGCCCTCCGTGCTGCGCAACGTCCCCGAAATCAAGGACGTCGAGGTTGTCACCAGCCTGCTCCAGATCCACGGTGTCACCGTCGAGAAGGACCCCGTCACCGGGGACCTCACGCTGGACCCGAAGGGCGCCAGAACGGCCTCCAGCACGGCCATCGACGCCCACGCCGGCGATTCACGCATCCCGATCCTGCTGTGCGGACCGTTGATCCATGCCCTCGGCGAGGCCTTCATCCCGGACCTGGGCGGCTGCAAGATCGGCGACCGCCCCATCGACTACCACCTCAACGTCCTGCGCCAGTTCGGTGCCGTGGTGGAAAAGCGCCCCGGCGGCATCCACATTTCGGCGCCCAACGGACTCCACGGCGCCAAGATCGCCCTGCCGTATCCGTCCGTCGGCGCCACGGAGCAGGTGCTGCTCAGCGCCACGCGGGCCGAAGGCATCACCGAGCTCTCCGGCGCGGCGACCGAGCCCGAAATCGTCGACCTCATTGCCGTGCTGCAGAAAATGGGCGCGATCATCAGCGTCCAGACGGACCGCACCATCAGGATCGAAGGCGTCCGGGACCTCGGCGGCTACAACCACCGAGCCCTCTCCGACCGCAACGAATCGGCATCCTGGGCCTCCGCCGCGCTCGTCACGCGGGGCGACATCTTCGTGGAGGGCGCCACCCAGCGCGACATGATGACGTTCCTGAACACCTACCGCAAGGTCGGCGGCGGAATGGACATCGGCGACGACGGCATCCGCTTCTACCACCGCGGCGGCAAGCTCAACCCGCTGGTCCTCGAAACGGACGTCCACCCCGGCTTCATGACGGACTGGCAGCAGCCCCTGATCGTCGCCCTGACCCAGGCCGAGGGCGTCTCCATCGTCCACGAAACCGTCTACGAGAACCGCTTCGGCTTCACCGAGGCCCTGATCCGGATGGGCGCCAACATCCAGGTCCACCGCGAATGCCTCGGCAGCGTGCCGTGCCGCTTCGGCCAGCGCAACTTCCTGCACTCCGCCGTGATTTCCGGGCCGTCCCAGCTCAAGGGCACCGATATCGACGTGCCCGACCTCCGCGGCGGCTTCAGCCACCTGATCGCGGCCCTCGCCGCCACCGGCACGTCACGGGTCACCGGAATCGACATCATCAACCGCGGCTACGAGCGCTTCACGGAGAAACTCGCGGGCCTGGGCGCCGATTTCGACATCACGTCGGCCAAGTAGCTGGGACTGAAGTGAAGGAATCGGCGAAGAGCCACATCACCTTTGTCGTTGTCGCCGGGATCGTCCGGCCCGTCATGAACCTGCTGATGAACAAGAAGTGGGAAGGCCTCGAAAACCTCCCGGCCGGCGGCTTCATCGCCGTTCCCAACCACTGCACCGAGATCGACCCGCTGGTGGTGGGGCACCTGCTCTACAACCAGAAGCGGATGCCGCACTTCCTGGCCAAGGCCGGCCTGTTCAAGGTGCCGCTGGTCGGGGCGGTGCTGCGCGCGGTCAAACAGATCCCGGTGGAACGCTCGACGGCGGGGGCCCACCGCTCGCTGCAGCTCGCCCGGGAAGTGGTGGACGAGGGCGGCGCCATCGTCATCTACCCCGAGGGGACGCTCACGCGGGACCCGGAGCTGTGGCCGATGAAGGGCCACACCGGTGCCGCCCGGATGGCGCTGGAGGGCGGCATCCCCCTCGTTCCCATGGCCCACTGGGGAGCCCATGAGGTCTTTCCCCGCTACGCCAAGCGGCTACACATCCTCCCGCGCAAGACCTCCCGCGTTCTTGTGGGTCCCCCCGTGGACCTCAGCGCCTTTTCCGGCCGTCCGCTGGACAAGGCGACCCTCACCGAGGCCACCAACGTCATCATGGACGCCATCACCGGGCTGCTCGCCACCCTGCGCGGCGAAGAGCCGCCGGCGCTGCGCTGGGACCCCTCGGCGCACAAGCAGGCAAAGCATGGCCGGTTCGTCGCGCGCGGGGAAACTGACGGCCGTACCGGCACTACACGAGAAAATACTGGGGACTTTAGCGAATGACCATCAACCTAACCCGTGGACCCTCTGCAACCACCGTAGCCGTCCTCGGGGCAGGCTCCTGGGGGACCACTTTTGCGAAGATCCTCGCCGACGCGGCCGCCGCTTCCGGAGCCGACGGCAACATCCGCCTCTGGGGCCGGCGCCGGGAAGTCGTGGACCAGATCAACACGCTGCACCGGAACGAGCAGTACCTCAAGGACATTGCCCTCCCGCCCGCCATCACCGCCTCGACCGACGTCGCAGAGGTCCTCGCGGGGGCGGAGCTGGTGGTCCTGGCCGTCCCCGCGCAGACCCTGCGCCCGCAGCTGCGCGAATGGAAACACCTGGTGGCGCCCGGCGCCCTCGTGGTGTCCCTCATGAAGGGCCTGGAGCTGCATTCCGACTCACGCATGAGCGAAGTCATCTGCGAGGAGCTCGGCATCATGGCCACCCGGGTGGCCGTGGTTTCCGGACCCAACCTGGCCATGGAGATCGCCCGGGAAGAACCCACCGCCTCCGTGGTGGCCTGCACAGATTCTGCGGTCGCAGCCCGGGTCGCCCGGAGCTGCACCGCACCCTACTTCCGCCCGTACACCACCACCGACGTGGTCGGCGTCGAAATCGGCGGCATCGTCAAGAACATCATTGCGCTGGCCGTCGGCATCTGCGAGGGAAAGAAGATGGGCGACAACACCAAGGCCTCCGTCATCACGCGAGGACTGGCCGAGACCTCCCGGCTGACGCTCGCCCTGGGCGGCGAGGCGCGGACGATGGCAGGACTTGCAGGCCTGGGCGACCTCGTGGCGACCTGCTCCTCGCCGCTGTCCCGCAACCACACCGCCGGCCGGCTGCTGGGCACGGGACTGACCCTGGAACAGGTCACCGCGGAAATGACGCAGACCGCCGAAGGGATCAAATCGGCCCAGGCCGTGCACGAACTCGCCGGAAAACTCGACGTCGAGATGCCCATCACCGCCGCCGTCGTCGCCGTGCTGGCCGGAAAACTGTCCGTAGACGAACTGGGACCGCTGCTGCTGTCCCGGGACCTGAAAGCTGAAGGCGATTACTGAGAGTGTCGGAAAATAACGTGACCACAGAGGGCCGCGCAGGCCAGTCCAGGCCCCGGGTGGCGGTGCTCTTCGGCGGCCGCTCGAGCGAACACGCCGTCAGCTGCGTGACCGCGGCCGGGGTGCTCGGGGCGATCGACAGGGACAAGTACGAGGTGATCCCCATCGGCATCGCCAAGACCGGCCAGTGGGTGCTCGCCTCCGGCGACGTCCAGGACTGGTCGCTGGCGGCGTCCTCGCTGCCTGAGGTGGAATCCTCGGCGCAGACCGTGACCCTGGCCGAGATCGGCGGCGAACACCAGCTGATCGTGGCCTCCCCGAACGAGGTCCCGCTGGAACTGGGGTCCGTTGACGTCGTCTTCCCGCTGCTGCACGGGCCGTTCGGCGAGGACGGGACCATCCAGGGCTTCCTGGAGCTCTCCGACACCCGCTACGTCGGCGCCGGCGTGCTGGCCTCCGCCGTCGGCATGGACAAGCACTTCATGAAGGTGGTCTTTGAATCCGCCGGGCTCCGTGTGGGGCCGTACGTCGCGGTGACGGACCGGCAGTGGCGCAAGGATCCCGAGACGGTCCGCAAGCGCGTGGACCGGCTCGGCTTCCCGGTGTTCGTGAAGCCGGCCCGGGCGGGATCCTCCATGGGCATCTCCAAGGTCGACTCCATGGAGGGCCTGGACGCCGCGATCGAGGTGGCCCGCGGGCACGATCCGAAGCTGGTCATCGAGGCCGGCATCACGGGCCGCGAGATCGAATGCGCCGTGCTGGAGGGCCGGGGAACCGATGCTCCCCGGACGTCCATGCCCGGCGAGATCTCCGTGGCCGGCCGCGGGCACGAGTTCTATGACTTCAACGCCAAATACGTGGAGGACGACGCCGCCGCGCTGAGCTGCCCGGCCGACCTCCCCGAGGAAGCGATCGCCCGGGTCCGCGAACTGGCCGCCGTCGCGTTCGACGCCGTCGGCGCCGAGGGGCTGAGCCGGGTCGACTTCTTCTACACGCCCGAGGGCGAGCTGATCATCAACGAGATCAACACCATGCCAGGGTTCACGCCGAAGAGCATGTACCCGCAGATGTGGAAGGCCTCGGGGATGGGCTACGCGGAGCTGATCGACGAGCTCATCCACCTGGCGCTGCACCGCAGGACCGGCCTGCGGTAGGGCGTTTTCTCCGGTGGTCGAGCGGGTGCCGGTGGTCGAGCCTGTCGAGACCCTACTTGCTGGTCGGCAGGTTCTGCAGGTCTTCCTGGCCCACGCAGTTCCGCGTCGCGGCGATCTTCGCGGCGGGGACGGCCAGATCGGCCAGCACCGTGGCCGAACTGATCTTGTCCGGATCCATCAGGATCTCCGTGGCCGGCTCGCGCCCGAACGTGGTCAGCGTCCACACCGGGCTGCCCTCCTTGATGACCCAGTCGACGCCGTTCACGGTGACGCAGCGGTCCGTGGTGGGTCCGGGGACGTTGACGCCGCAGCGCAGGACCACGAGGGAGGGATCACCCCACGCCGCCGTCGCCTGGCTGTTCGTCTTCCGCAGCCTGGCCTCGCCGATGGCGTCGGGCAGGGCCAGCATCATCGGCGCGCAGGCCGCACTGGCGGCATCCTTCGCGGGCGCGACGTCCACCACCGGCGAACAGCCGCTCAGCACAAGCCCTGCGGCGGCTGCGGCCGCCAGCATACGGAGGTGCGGACGGACGGAACCCTGGGCGCGGAGCTGGTGCATCCTCCAAGCCTATCCCGGCCGGCGGAGGGTGGCCGCCCGGGGAGGTGCGGACGGGAAACGAGTATAAATTCATGGGCTGGACAGAACCATCGAGTACACTGTGAAGATCATAAATTTCTAGGGCTTTGCCGACGTCGCCGTCTGCGTGGGCCTCAAGACCACGCCAGCCGAATTTATCTTGCACCTGGGGGAGGGACTGTCGATGACATCGCGCAGCCGTAAATCAAGGTCAGCACCTGCCGTAGTGGCGGCGTTGCTGCTCATTTTGGGCTTCACCGGTACAGGTGCCGCTTATGCCGAGGATCCGGTTGTTCCCGGTCCCGCAACAGCCAGTATTGTGCCCGTGCCCGTGCCCGTGCCCGTGCCCGTGCCCGTGCCCGTGCCCGTGACCCCGACAGACCCGGCCCCGGTTGTCAGCCCTGATCCCACTCCGGTGGTCAGCCCTGATCCCACTCCGGTGGTCAGCCCTGATCCCGCGCCGGTGACCCCGGCCGGGCCGGGCACCGCGGCGCCCACCCCGGAACCTGCGCCCGCTGTTGATCCGCTGCCCTCCGCCGACGCCTCCCCGCCGCAGGCCCCGGAGGCCCCGGCTCCGGCCGTCGTCACCCCGCCCGCCGTAGCGCCGGTGGTCCAGCCGCCCGCGGCTGAGCCTGCCAGCGTTGAAGAGACCAGCGCCGAGGCAACGGAGCCGGCCGCGCCAACGGCCAACCCTGAGCCCTCGCCACCGGCGCCCCAACCGGCTGCCCTGAAGCCTGTCGCACTTCCCGCAATCGTGCAGTCCCAGGTCCAGGCCGCGGTAGCCGTTGCCAGCGGCAGTCCGCTGATCGTTCAGGTGATGACGGTGCTCATCCTCCTGGGAATCGGCCTCGCCTATTTCCGTTTCCTGGGTTCGAAAAAAGTCAGCGCCGCGCGGTCAGGCAAGTCGTAACAAATATGCTAGATAAAGTCATTGCCGGACCTGCCACGGGTGGGTCCGGTCCGGATGCCGTGCGGATCTCGCTTTTGACCCACTCCTACTGGCCGGAGCAGAGTCCGCCCCAGCGGCGCTGGACCGCCATGATCAAGGAATTCTCCCGCTCGGGCTGGCACGTGGACGTCATCGCGCCGGTGGCGCATTACCCGTTCGGCCGGCGGGTCCTGCCGCGGTCGAAGGCTGGGCGCCCCTTCCAGACGCAAAAAGGGCAGTTCACGGAGCTCGTCCGCCGGGTCCCGTACCTGCGGCACGGCAACTCACGGGCTGGGCGCCTCATCGACCAATGCTTTTCGGCCCTGCTGTCCGTCCCGGTGGGACTGGCCGGGCCCCGTCCCGACGTCGTCATCGTCACCGCCCCCAGCCTTCCGTCCCTTGCCGCCGGTTACCTGCTGGCCAGGCTGCGGCGGGTGCCGCTGATCGTGGAAATGCGGGACGCCTGGCCTGACCTCGCCCGCGACGCCCGGATTATCCAGGGAAGCGTCAAGAGCGTGGTGGAACTCGTGGTGGACTTCGTACAGCAGAGGGCCGATCTTGTGGTCACGGTGACTGAAGGATTCGCTGAAACGCTGCGGGCACGCGGAGTCCGAAATGTTGCAACCATCAGCAACGGAGTCCATCTGGACGCCATCCCGGTCATGGACGCGCCGGATCTGGACAAGCCCATTTTTGAAGCTCTCTACCTGGGCAACCACGGCGAGAGCCAGCGGCTGGACGTGGCCATCCGGGCGAGCGCGCTGATGGGCGATTCGATGCACCTGCACATGGTGGGTCACGGGACCCAGCGGCCGGCGCTGGAGAAGCTCGCCCGCGAATTAAAGGCGCCGGTGACCTTCCACGCGCCTCTTCACGGCGCGGCAATGATGGAACGCTACGCGTCGGCGGACACCTGCCTGGTGTCCCTGCGCGATGACTGGAAATCCTTTGAGACCACCGTTCCGTCCAAGACCTATGAAGTGTTGGCCCTTGGGCGGCACGTTACCGCCATCGTGCGGGGCGAGGCGGCCCGGATTATCGCCGACGCCGGCGCCGGAAACATCGTGGCATGCGACCCCGAGGCGGTGGCAGCGCTGTGGCGTGAACTTGCCGCAGACCGGGGCCGCCTTGTCCGGAGCGGCGACGGCCGCCAGTGGGTCAAGACGCATGCCGAATATGAACACCTGGCCGGCCGCTACATGGAACTTATTTCCGACCTCCTCGCCGAAGCCCGTTCCTAGCAGATGATCCAGCTCCTCAAGAACGTCCGGCTCGCCGCGGGCGTCATCAGCCAGCACCTCACCGACGACCCGGTCCTGCTGTACCTCCAGACCACGCGGCGCCTGCCCGCCGTCGTCCGTCCACTTGGCCGCCTTGCGTGCGCTGTATTCCCTAAAAAGTCCGTGGCGGTTCCGGTGCTGCTTGCAGCGCTGGGAAACGGCGACGACGCCGATGTGAAGCGCCGGCTTGAGCTTGCCGTCCGCGGGGGCGCCAAGGGGGAGCAAGCCCGCCGGCTGGCTGATATCGCCCTGGCCGCCGGCCTGCCGGAGCTTTCGGACACCTTGTTGGCCGCGGCAGGCGGTGCTTCCGGTCTGAAGGCCGCGCAGGCGCGCAGGCTCTGGCATGAGGGGGACCTCACCGGAGCCGTCGCCGTCCTCGACGGCTCCGGCCCGGCAGGACGGCGGCAGCAGGCACGCCTTGCCGGTGAGGCGGCGGTCTACGCAGGTTTTGCCCCTTCGCTGGACCGGCAGCCGTTCACCCCGGTTCCCGGCCGGGTCCTGTATTTGCTGACCAATTCCCTTCCCCACACCGCCAGCGGCTACGCCCAGCGGTCCCACTCCATCATGGTGGCGCAGCAGGAAGCGGGGTGGGATGTCCTTGCCGTCACCCGGCTGGCCTACCCGGTGCAGGTGGGCAAGTTCCTGGCGCGGGCAAGCGACGTCGTGGATGGTGTCCGCTACCGCCGGCTCCTCCCGGTCAGGCTGGCCCCGGCGATGGATGCGCGCCTGCAGCAACAGGCCGAAGAGCTGCTCAGCGTGGCGCTGGAGTTCAAGCCAAGCGTCCTGCACACCACGACACACTTCGTCAACGGACTGGTTGTCCGCGCGGTGGCCGAGGCCTTGGGGATCCCCTGGGTCTATGAGGTCCGCGGACAGTTGGCGGACACCTGGGCAGCGACCCGGGGGCCGGGGGCCCGGGACAGCGAAAAGTACCGGCTGTTCCAGGACCGCGAAGCCGACGTCATGCGGGACGCCGACGTGGTGGTGACGCTGGGGCAGGCCATGAAAGCCAATATTGTCGCCGCGGGCATCCCCGAGGAGAAAGTCGTCATCGTGCCGAACGCGGTGGGCGGCGCCTTCCTCGAGGAGCCGGGCGATGCCGCCAGCGCCCGCCGCGAACTGGGGCTGCCCGAGGCGGGCCAGTACATCGGCACGGTCAGCAGCCTCGTGGCGTATGAAGGCCTGGATGACCTGGTGAAGGCCTTCGCCCTCCTGGCGCCGGAATTTCCGCAGCTGCGCCTGCTGATCGTCGGTGACGGTGTGTCCGGACCCGCCTTGCAGGAGCAGGTCCGGATTCTGGGACTTGCGGACAGGGCGGTGTTCACCGGGCGTGTCCCGCGGGAGCAGACGCCCCTCTACCACCAGGCGCTGGACGTGTTTGTGGTCCCGCGCAAGGACCTGGAGGTCACCCGTGCCGTGACGCCCCTCAAGCCGGTCGAGGCACTGGCGAGCGCGCGGCCAGTGGTTGGAAGTGACCTGCCCGCACTTCGGGAGATAATAGACGACGGCGGCAACGGGCTTCTGGCCCGTGCCGCGTCCCCAGACGAACTGGCACGCACGATCTCGGCGCTGCTCTCCAATGGGAGCCGCAGGGCATCGATGGGGCAAACTGGGCGGGCTGCAGTTCTCGCCGAGAGGACCTGGGCGGCCAACGCCAACGCCCTGGCCACCCGATACGCCGGGCTGCACCATGAACATGAGGAGAACCAGTAGTGTCCGCAGATAGTGCAATTGACCCGGAGCCGGTGGCCGTACGACCCCTCTCCGTGGATATGCGGCGGCTGACCCGTGTCGGTTCGCGGCCAAGTTTCCTGGACTATCTTGTCCAGCTCTGGGACTTCCGGCAGTTTATTTTTTACGATGCCCGTGCCCGCGTTCAAAGCGGTACGCGCCGGGACCGCCTCGGCAGCGCCTGGCTGATCCTGAACCCTATCTTCAATGGCTTGACCTATTACTTGATTTTCGGGCTGCTGCTGAAGACGAGCCGCGGCATCGAGAACTTCGTGGGATACCTTGTGGTGGGGATCTTCGTCTTCCAGTTCAGCTCCGGTGCCATCACCTCCGGCGCGCGCTCCATCCGCAGCAACAAGTCCGTGGTGCAGGCATTCAACTTCCCGCGCGCGGCGCTCCCGATCGGCGCGAACCTGCGTGAATTGCTGTCTGCTGTGCCGCTGCTCCTGGCGATGCTGCTGATCGTCGTCGTGTTGCCGCCGGCGGAAAAGATCACCTGGCTGTGGCTATTGATCGTTCCGGCCATACTTCTGCAGTCACTTTTCAACCTTGGAGTGGGTCTCATTCTTGCCCGCATTATCTCCCGGGTCCACGACGTCACGCATCTGCTTCCCTTTGCGACCAGGGCCTGGATGTACTGCTCCGCCATCTTCTACACCTATGACCGCTTCATCAACAATCCCGAGATGCTCACCGCCATCAAGCTCAACCCCTTGTTCAACGTGATCGACATCATCCGGGACTGTGTCCTTTATGCCAGGGTTCCCCAGTGGCAGTCCTGGGCCATTCTGGCTGCCTGGGCGCTGGGGGCGCTGGCCGTGGGCCTGGTCTATTTCTGGAAAGGGGAGGAGTCCTATGGACGCGGCTGAGCAGGAAATCTTCATCGAGGGGCATCCCTGCGTGGTTGTGGACAGCGTCCAGATGCGCTACCGCGTTCCGTCCACTGCGGCAGATGAGGTGGATGGTGAACAGGCCGGGCCCCGCTTTCTGCGCCGTGCCGTCAGGAAGCCCAACATGGTGACCGTCCACGCCCTGAACGAGCTCTCCCTGGTGGTTGAACGCGGCGAGTCAGTGGGGATCATCGGCCGGAACGGATCCGGCAAGAGCACCCTCATGAAGATCATCTGCGGCCAATCCAAGCCAACGGCGGGGGCCGTGTACGCCTCCAGTACGCCCATCATGCTCGGCGTTAATGCAGCCCTGGTCCAGGACCTTTCCGGCGATCAGAACGTGATCCTCGGGTGCCTTGCCATGGGGATGAGCAGGGCAGAAGTGGACGCGAAGTTCAGCAGCATCGTGGAACTTTCGGGACTTGAGAAGTCCATCCATCTGCCCATGAAGTCCTACTCCTCGGGCATGTCATCGCGCCTGCGTTTTGCGATCGCGGCCAGCGTTGACCCCGAGATCCTGTTGGTGGATGAGGCCCTCAATACCGGTGATGCGCAGTTTGCGGACCGCAGCAAGCTGCGCATGGCCGAACTGCGCGAACAGGCCGGCTGTGTCTTCCTCGTCAGCCACAGTCTGGACACCATCAAGGACATGTGCACGCGGGCGGTCTGGCTGGACAAGGGCGACCTCATCATGGATGGGGACCCGGATGGAGCCATCAGGGCCTATCAGGACTTCACCCGTCACCTTTCCAAGGGCAACAATATTTCAGCCACAAAGATTCTCGACGATGCCAAAGCCGGGCTGGTGGCCACCGAGGTCCGCGGACGGTCCTCACGCCGGAGCCGAGGCTGATGGCGGGTTTCCAGCAGCTCCGTACCGGGCTCTGGCATCTGCGGACCGGCGGACCGGCCCAGTTCAACACGTGGCGCTCACGCCGGCGGATCGAACAGGGCTTCGCCGCGCCCCGGAACGTCCAGGGAGTGGAGGCGGCATGGGCAGGCCGCGGACGTAAGCGGCGGCTCTCGCTCGTGCCGGCGAACCTGCCGCAGCAGCAGCCTTTCAGGCCGGACGTCCGCGCCGGGGTGATCCTTGATGACTTTTCCGCGCTGGCCTTCGGCTACGAATGGTCCACCACCCCGGTCCACCCGCACACCTGGCGCAGTGACCTGGAATCCGACGGCGTTGATCTCTTGTTTGTCGAGTCGGCCTGGTCCGGAAACGGCGGACTGTGGCGAGGAAAACTCGCAGGACCGCACGGCCCAAGTACGGAATTCCGCGAGCTGGTCCAATGGTGCCGGCAGCAGGGCATCCCCACGGTCTTCTGGAACAAAGAGGATCCGCCCCACTATGATGACTTCCTGCCCGCAGCACAGCTGTTCGATCAGGTCTTCACCTCCGATTCCGGCCGTATTGCGCAGTACCAAGTGGATCTCGGGCATCAGCGCGTCGCTGTGCTTCCCTTCGCGGCCCAGCCGGCGATCCATAACCCGGTGAGGCCGGGGCACGGCCGGCACAGCAGGGATATTGCCTTCGCCGGAATGTACTTTGCCCACAAGTATCCCGAGCGGCGCGCCCAGATGGACCTCGTGCTCGGTGGCGCCCTGGATGCGTCAGCCAGGATGAACACGGGGCTGGAGATCTTCTCGCGCCAGTTGGGCGGCAAGGCCGAGTACCAGTTCCCGGCGCCGCTGGACGCACGAGTGGTCGGCTCGCTGAGCTATCCGCAGGCGCTTTCCGCCTACAAGGCCTACAGGGTCTTCCTCAACGTCAACTCCGTCGTGGACTCGCCCAGCATGTGTGCCCGGCGCATCTTTGAAATCTCAGCCTCCGGAACACCTGTGGTGACAGCCCCGAGCCAGGCCATGGAACAGTTCTTCAGCCCGGAAGCGGTCCCCGTGGCCGCCACCCGCAAGGAAGCCGAGCACCTGACCCGGGCCCTGGTTTCCAACCCGGAGCTGAACGACCGCACGGCGCACCTGGCCCAACGCAGCATCTGGGCTGCCCACACCTATGCCCACCGGGCAGAGACGGTGCTGCAACACGCTGTGCCGGGAAGTGCCAGGGGCGTCACGCGGCCGTCAGTCTCGGTGCTGCTGCCCACCATCAGGCCGCAGAACCTGGAACGGGTCTTCCGCACACTGGCCGGACAGCGCGGCGTTGATCCCGAATTGGTGCTGCTCACTCACGGCTTCCGGCTCTCCACCGAACGGTTGGCTGAACTCTCCGAGGAGTTCGGGCTCCGGAACGTGGTGCTTCTGGAGGCAACGCGGGAGGTCTCGCTGGGGGAGTGCCTGAACAGATGCGCCGCCGCGGCCAGCGGGCAGGTCCTGACCAAGATGGACGACGACGACCACTACGGGCCGCACTACCTCAGTGACCAGCTTCATGCGCTGTCCTACTCAGGCGCCGACGTCGTGGGGAAGCAGGCGCACTATATGCACCTGGAGACCTCGAATGCCGCGATCCTGCGGTTCGCGGCCAGGGAGCACCGCTTTACCGACTTCGTGATGGGGCCGACCATCATGGCCCGCAGGGAGGTCTTCACCGCCCACCCGTTCCAGCACGTCGCGGTCGGTGAGGACACCGGATTTCTCCGGGCCGCCCATGCCGCGGGCCGGATCATCTACTCGGCTGACCGCTTCAACTACTTCCAGGTCCGCACCGTGGATGGGCACACCTGGCAGGTCGAGGATGCGGAACTGCTTGCCTCCGGCGAGCTCAAATTCTATGGAAAGTTATATGAACATGTTGACATCTAGCACTCTGGCGACGGAGGCCCCGATCAGGACGGTCGCCGTCGTCGGACTCGGCTACATCGGACTGCCCACGGCGGCCATCCTGGCCACCAACGGACTCGAGGTGATTGGCGTCGACGTCAATCCGAGCACCGTGGACGCCATCAACAACGGCGACGTGCCGTTTGTGGAACCGGACTTGAGCATCCACGTCGCGGGCGCGGTCAGCCAGGGCCGGCTGCGGGCTCAGCTCGAAACCCCCAGCGCGGATGCCTACATCGTGGCGGTGCCGACGCCGTTCAAGGCAGACAAGTCCGCGGATATGTCCTACATCGCCGCGGCGGCGCGCGCCATCGCCCCCACGTTGAGTGGCGGCGAACTGGTGATCCTGGAATCAACGTCGCCCCCCGGCAGCACGCGCAGGCTCGCCGAGCTGCTTCTGGGACTGCGCCCCGATCTCAGCCTCGATGGCCAGGACGGCAAGCCGGTGCTCCTGGTGGCACACTGCCCCGAGCGGGTGCTGCCTGGCCGGATCATGATTGAGCTGGTAACGAACGACCGCGTGGTGGGCGGCCTCACGTCCGAGGCTGCCGAGGCAGCCGCGGCGCTCTACGCGGTGTTCTGCCAGGGCGAGATCCACCTGACGGACGCTGCCACGGCGGAGATGTCGAAGCTCGTGGAGAACGCCTACCGCGATGTTAACATCGCGTTTGCGAATGAGCTCTCCCTCATCAGCGACAAGCTGGACATCGACGTCTGGGAACTCATCCGCCTGGCTAACCACCACCCCCGCGTCAACATCCTCCAGCCCGGTCCCGGAGTCGGCGGCCACTGCATCGCAGTGGACCCATGGTTCATCGTGGCGGCCGATCCCGAGAATTCCACCCTGATCCGGACCGCGCGGGAAGTCAACGACCGCAAGCCCGGCTACATCGTGGAACAGGTCCGGAAGGCCGTGGGCGACGTCAGCCGCCCGGTTATTGCCTGCCTTGGCCTGGCCTTCAAGGCCAATATCGACGACGTCCGCGAGTCGCCGGCGGTGGAGATCGTCCGGCGTGTGGCCACTCTGCACCCGGATGCCGAGATTCTCGTGGCGGCACCGCATAACGATCATCTGCCGCAGGAACTGGCCGCGATACCCAACATCCGCCTCGTCGAGACGGATAAAGCGGTTGAGGCTGCCGGCGTGGTGGTGTTGTTGGTCGATCACGACAAGTTCCGTGAGATTGAACCGGACGCCCTCCAGGGCAAACAGATTGTCGATACCCGCGGCTTCTGGCGCTGAAAAAATACATCGGAACTCGCACTCGACGGTGGCCTCAAAGGTTCACTGTGCAGAAAGGAAAATGGGGACTAGTTGAACTCTGAACCAACAGCCAGGCTGCTTCCGGCCGGCAGGCATTTTGCCGTGACCTGGAGCCTGCCGGCAGAATTCGCAGGACGAACGAACGCAATGCTGCATCGTTCACGCTCCTTCGCCTCCGAAGGGGGAGCGCCCGTTGACATCCTGACCTTCGACGACTTCCGGGACTACTCCGCTCTCCGCGGCGTCCTGGAAGAACGGGGCTTCCTCTCGGAGGGCACCCGCATCCTGAATCTCTGGGAAGACCTGCCGGCTATGGCTGCACTGGACGGGTCACCGTCAGCTCAGGCCGCTGCCACCGAGGCTGACGCCTTTGCTGCGTACTCTCCCTTGTCCACCCAGAATGCCCCGGACCTCGTCGAACTGGAGGGCCCGCACAAGCGTCTGGCCCGCTACGCGGACGATGGGAAGACGCTGTTGCAGGTCGATCATTTTCGCGCGGACGGATCGCTCCTCTTGTCTGACCGGCACGACGCGAAGCAACTGGGGGTACACGGAGGCCGGTCACTGACGCTTTGTGATTCCGCGGGTCTTCCCCTGCAGGATTGGGGATCCGCATGGGGCTTGTATCGCTCCTGGCTGGACTATGTCGTGGCAGGGGAACAAGCGTACTTCGTGGTGGACAATAAGAATACTGCTCGCTTCATGGCGAGTTATCAGCGAGACACGGCCGTTGTGTTTTACCAGGTCCATGAAAGCCATCTGGAAGACGCCACCGCGGGTTTCGCTTCAGAAATGACCGCGTCTGCTCAGGAAGTTTTCCCGCGGCTGGACAACTTCGACGGCGTTGTCTTCCTCACTGAGCAGCAGGCGACTGACGTGCGCAAAAGGCAATCTGACGTTGGACGCACTTACGTCATCCCGAACGGAAGGTCCCTTGAATCTGCACCAGAATCCATGGGCACGCGAAAAGCGCGGGCAGGAATGCAGGCAGCGACTCTCAGTCACCGAAAGCGCGTTGACCACTCCGTCCGGGCCATTCACCTCGCGAATTCCCTCCTCCCGGCTCCTGTCGGGCTAAGCGTTTTCGGTGACGGATCCCAGCGCGCCCAGTTGGAGAAGCTGATCGTCGACCTGCAGGAACGCGACAACGTTCAGCTAATGGGTCACGTCACGAACGCTCAGTCTCATTTCAAGGAAGCGTCGTTTTCGTTGCTGACCAGCACCTCGGAGGCCTTGCCTCTGGTCATTGTGGAGAGCATGGCGGCGGGCTGTATCCCTATCGCTTACGACCTGCCGTACGGCCCCGCGTCCGTCATCACTCACGGTGTTGATGGATTCCTCGTGGAGTACGGCAACGTCGAGGAGCTCGCCCGCTGCATCGCCGCTTTTGTCGACATGCCGCCGCTCCAAATGGAACAGATGCGCAGCGCCGCGCGGCGGAGGGCTGACGACTTCTCCGATAAGAAGGTTGTGCAGCAGTGGGTTGAGGCCATGAAGCATGCGGCCGAGCGCAAACGGGCCAGGAAAACGGATCACACCGTCGAGATTGAAGACTCATCGTGTTTGTACGGGTCCGGCGGAGACCTGGAGGTCCGGGCCACGTTGAAGCTGCGGCTGCAGCAGCCGACATGGCAGGAGGACATCCCGGGGTTTTATGGCAGGCTGCGGATCAGGCCGGGTGAAGCGTTCTTCCGGGCTGCGGCCGGGAACATTACCCGGGATTCATCAGGTACGTATTCCGTCGGATTCGCATTCGAGCCGGATATCCTTGCCGCCATAGGAAGCCGCACAGTGGACGTTTACCTTGAAACCCGGCTAGGTGGGGCAACTGCCGTGACTCGGATGCCATTGGCGGACGCCAAGGCTGCTCCGCGCCCGTATGCCACGGCGCACGGCAACATGAGCATCAGCTTCGCCTAACCTGATACTTGAACAACCACAGATACGAGCCAGAAATGCCTTCAGCAAATAACGAAACCCAGTCGCCGATAGAGATGCCGGCGGGTTACCATTGCGCCGTCACGTGGGGGATACCCGTAGACTTCGGCGGGATGACCAGCGCTCTTCTTCGGCGTTCGCGGGCATTTGTCCGCGAAGCCGGAGTACCCGTGGACATTCTCACTTTCGAGTATGACAACACCCTCGATGATGTGCGCTGTGAGATGCAGGTTGCCGGCGAACTGGTTCCGGGTATGCGCCTGCGGAACCTTTGGGAAGAACTTGCCGCCCTGCCGGACCAAGGGCTGTCCGTGGCCCGCGCAGACAAGAACCTTACGGGAACTTTTGCTCCAGTCTCCGACGAAGAACCTCATACCCAGGAACTTTCGGAAGGGTCCCTGGGGCGCAAAATACGCGTCGATGCGGCCGCGGATAAAACACTCCAGGTGGACTATTTCCGTGCCGACGGGAGTCTGTTCGTCTCGGATCAGCGTGACGTCAACGAACCTGGCACAGAGGGCGGGCGGCTTATCACCCTGTGCGACCACAACGGGGAACCCGTAGCAGCCTGGAACAGGATGTGGCCGCTGTATCTTTTCTGGCTGGACACAGTTGTGGGCAACCGGGAAACATTCATGATTGTGGACAGTAAGTCCACCGCCAATTTTATTACGCGTTTCCGCCGGGACAATGTAGTGACCCTGCACCTGGTTCACAATTCGCACATGGCATCCGGCCAAGTTCCCCCGCACGGGGAGCTGAGTTCAGTGCGCCGTTATGTCTTCGAACGGCTCAATACGTACGACGGGATCGTGCTGCTGACCAAGCGCCAGAAAGACGACGTTGATTTGGCCTTCGGGAACCCTGGCAACACGTTCGTTGTGCCCAACAGCACCGAGCTCCCGGAAAGCCTGCCAACGTCAGCCGGGCGTTCCCAGACCCACGGGGTGATGCTGGCAAGTCTGACAAGCCGCAAGCGGGTGGACCACGCCATTAGGGGAATCGGCAAGGCAAACACCCTGGCAGGCGGGCCGTTTGACCTGACCATTTATGGACAAGGTCCGGTCCGGGAACAAATGGCGGCCTTGATTTCCAAGCTGGGATTGAATGACAGCGTCCACCTCGGCGGCTTCGACAGCGAGCCGAGGGCGCGGCTCTCGGAGGCCTCCTTCGTGCTCCTGACGAGTCGAATGGAGGGTCTTCCGCTGGTGCTCCTGGAGGCGATGAGCGTCGGTTGTATTCCGATTGCTTATGACATGCCTTACGGACCTGCCGACATTATCGTTGACGGCGTCAATGGTTATTTGGTCGAGGCCGGGGACATCGAAGGCCTGGCCGGGCGGATCGCCCGGCAGGGCTCGCTTTCAACTGACGAGCTGGCGTCCATGCGGCAGGCCGCCAGGGAAACTGCCGAGCGCTTTGACGACCACTCAGTGACATCCCAGTGGGCCACCGTAATGTCGATGGCCGTGGACCGCAAGCTCGACCAGATGGCGGGTTCAGTCCCGCGATAGTCTCACGAGCCAGGAACCGCAGAGGACCCGTGGTCCTGTTGGGCTGGCATGGATTCTTCTGAAATCCGGCCGCTAACAGAACCGCGGGTCCTCAATTCATGTCCGAGGTGACCGACTCCTAGGGGAGCTGGACCGTTGCCTTGACCATGTTGTGATCAGAGGGAATGGTACCGATGAAGTTCCCACTGGAATCAACATCTACCACCGTGCGCCATTCAACCACGCGCATTTTCGAAGTGAAGATGTAGTCCATGTAGGTCCCGTTGCCCCAGGCGTTGCGGGCGTTGGCCAGACGGTGGAAAGCGTTGAAGCTGTCATAGTTTGCCGCAACCGTCTTCTCGGCTGTAGCCGTCCCGCTGGGCTGATCGGTGGCGTACGTGTTGCCGAGCGGATCAACGTAACCGGCCGCAGTCAGGACGTCATAGGGTGCATTGGTCGGCGCCGTCCATTTATGCGAGTTCAGGTCTCCCACCATGAGCACGGGGAGATTCTGCGGATTTCGTTTCTTGATTTCTGCAGTGATGGCCTGCGTCTGTTTCGTGCGCAAGGACTGGTAGTCGGTTCCGCTGCCGAGTTGCAAATGTGCGTCGCCGACGAAGAATTGCTTGTTTGTCGACTTTTGGACGAAGATGCCCCAGGCCAGGTAGCGGGGGTTGTCTGTTGCTTGGATTACCGGCAGCGCCAGGGATCCTTGGCTGACCAAGGAGACGTTGGTGGCGTTGTAGAAAAGCTTGGTGCCTTGCGAGGCGCCCTTGTCGGCATAGACGCAAGCGGTGGGTGTCGTGTCCTTCACGCAGTTGTTTCGTTTTGAATTGGTCAGCTGGTAATTTGCACCGGCCGCCTGCAGCCGCTCTTGGAGGTCCTCAAACTGGGAGACGCCGCCGGGCCGGGAGTCATCCTTAAGCCAGCCCTGGGAGGCTTCCTGCATTCCGATCACATCCGGCATCTGGGCTTTAATGTTACTGACCACGGCTGACCGGCGGCCGGACCACGTCAGCTCGTTCGCGGCCGCCGCGAAGCAGTTGGCACACTTCACGTTGTAGCTTGCAACCGTCAGTGGATTGACTACCGGGGCAATAACCAGTGCAGTCTTCGTCGTGGTTGTTATGACGGCTGAATAGGGGCTTAAGCTCGTGGTTCCATCTGCAGAGATGACTCTGACCCGTACGTAATAGGTGGTGTTGCTTTTCAGTCCCCGTATCTCGGTGGACGTTGTTGTATACCGGTTGTATGTCGAGTCCGAAAAGTCAGACTTGGTGGAATATTGGACGCGATATCTCGGCGCGCCGCTAACGGCGTTCCACGAAATGAAGACCGACGTGCTTGTTTGAGCGGGTGATTTGAGACCGGACGGGGCGGGAGTCGCCGCAAACGCTCCCGGGGCGCCGGACAGAAGGAGAAGTATTGCCGTGATCAGAACGGAAAGCGGGCGAAGACGAAATGTCGAGCCACGACTGTTTTTTGGCATGCGAGACCTTATCAGTGGGACTTTGGGCACCTGAAGGGCGGCATAGAGCGCGACTAAAAGGTGCGATTAGCGACAGAAGTTGCCGGCGGACACCATAGTGTCGCACGAGTGAATCAATATGTACACCGCGCAAGGGACATTCTGTGATTTAGGTCTCGTGATTACGGCAGTCAGGCGGTCTTTGCGCATCCAGTGACTAATTCAGACCTGCTCCGGGCCCGCAGTCCGCGCCCTGCATGCCTAACGGATTCGCTCTACGTGCCGATAGTTAGGGATAGAACTCGCACCCACGGAATCGATGCGTCGGATGATTCCATATCGAAAGCACGGTCCCGAAATGGCGAACATCTGGCAACGATCGGCCGCCGGCAGGAAATACCTTATTGCGGTGATTGCCTCCACCCTTGTGCTGTTGATGGCGGGGACTTCGGCTCACGCACTGTCACCGGGCCTCGCCACCGAGGCGACGCCCGCGTTTGCGGTGCCTGTGGGGGTGAAGTCCACGGGGCAGACGGATACCTCGGTGAGTTTGTCATGGGTGAAGTCGGCGAATGTGCCGCGGTACCGGGTGCAGGCGTACAGCAAGGCGGATATGAGTGACTCGCTGTATTTCCGGTTCACTGATTCCGTGGCGGTGATCCGGAACCTGGTCAAGAGCACGACGTATCAGTTCCGGGTCCGGGGGATTGCAGATGACGGGACGACATTGACGGGTTATTCGGCTCCGGTTTCGGCGACGACGGCGGCAGCGCCCGCGTTTGCGGTGCCCAGCGGTCTGAAGGCGACCCCCACAAGCCACAGCTCCGCGAACGTCTCCTGGAACCCTGTCGCAAACGCCGTGGGCTACCGGGTACAGACTTTCAGCAAGGCGGACATGAGCGATTCGGGCTTCACCCGTTTCACCGCCTCTTCCGGCACCATCAACGGACTCAAGCCCGAAACAACGTATTTTGCCCGGGTGCGCGTAATCGACGCTGCGGGCGTGAACCTGACGGCGTATTCGCCAACGGTGACGTTCACTACGCCGGTTGACCCCTATCCCACTCCCGCGGGGTTTAGTGCAACAGCCACGCACCGGACAGTGAACCTGAAGTGGAACGCGGTGCCCAACGCTCCGGGGTACAGGACTCTGGACATAGCGTTTTAATTGTTGGCTGACGTTTCGCGGTTTTTGACCTCGAATCGCAGGATCCGGTCTGTGCCGGGGTACCGGGTTTCGGTGGTGGTGAGGTGGGCGCAGAGTGCGGCGATCGCGGCGGTGGCCCGGCGGGTGGGGAGCGGGTCGAGGCGGATGGTGAGGTAGCCGTCCTGGCTGGGGTCGATGTCCCCGCTGCCGGTGAGGGCCTGGCGGACCAGCGCGTGGGCCTCATCGTCGGCTCGGGCGTAGCCGGTGTTGATGCGGACCTCCCTCGCCAGTGTTGACGCGGTGTTGAACGCGGCCATCCGGATCGCATGCGTGAGCAGTTTCGTTTCGGTGTCCAGGACCTGCTGTCCCGGGGCAATGTCGCCCAGCGGCAGCCGGGCCGGGATTCCCTGGTGCGCGGCCTGGGCCTGTTGGAGGGCTGTTTCGGCGGCGAACAGGTCCGCGGTGATCGCGTTGTGCCCGGCGTTGGTGATCAGGACCGTGGCCATTCCCGGCGCCGGGGTCCGGGCGGCCAGCAACGCCGCATCGGTGTCGGCCAGGACCTTCTCGTAGTGGGTTTTGGCGGCGAGGACTTCCTGGTAGGCCTTGCGTTTGGCCGGGTTCGGCACCGACCGTTCCGGATCGTCATCGGTGCTGGCATAGGCGTCGTGGGAATCCAGCGCGAAACGTATCCGGGCGTAGCGGAAGTAGTTCTCCTGCCGCCATCTGGCCGCCATCCGGTAGATGACCTCCCCGGCCGGCATGCCGGTGTCGGTGGTGAGGATGTGGATCTGCCGTGACCCGCCTCCGGGGACCTTGACCTGGCGGCTGAGCTGGCGCATCGCGAACACTTCCCCGGTCGTCCCGATGGGGACCTCAACGTTGGTGTCGGCCGCATTCCAGGACCGGGTTTCACCGTGCCCGTCCGTGTGGGCGACCTCGGTGAACAGGGAATTTTCGATGTCGTCCGTGGTGCCCTTGCGCCAGGTCAGCACGTCAAAGCCCTTCCCGGCCATGTGTTGGAACAGGGCCGGGGACCAACCTCCCCGGTCAAAACCGACCAGCACCCTCCGGTCATCGCCGATGATGGCCCGCAGGGTGGGAAGCAGCCGGCGCAGTTCCCCGGTCAGGGCCGCCCCGGGCTCGGCCATGACCACCAGCACCGGGGCCCCGGCAGCGTCGGCGACCCAGGTCTCCTCGGTCGCCGGGACCGGGAACTTCAACCTCGTGGAGTGGACCTTGCCGATCTTCCTGGTCCCCTGGTAGGCGCGCACGTGCCCGTCAACGTAGAGCACCGCGGCCAGATCCCCACCCTCGTCAGCGCTGCCGTGGAGGTGCCAGGTTGCCATCGCGGTGAGCAGGTCCCCGGCCTTGCCGGTCGCGGCCAGGGCAGCGGTTTTGCGGCGGAGCGTTTTCACTTCCGGCGCCCGGTCCAGGCCCAGCACCCTGCCCATCGATACCGGGTCGATCCGGGTGGTCCCCTCGGCCCGCGGTTCCCCGGCCAGGGCTTGGAACACGGCGCCGGTGAGGATCGTGTCCAGACCGTAAAACCCGTTCGGCAGCGCCCCGAAGACGTCCTTCGAACACTCCAGTAATCCCGTTGCCTGAAGGGCGGGCAGGGCCAGGAACAGTCCGGCCAGCGGCACCCGGGCCGCCGGGGCGAACACCGGCGCCGCGCACTCGATCAGTCCGGTCCGGGCAGCAGCCCGCTCCCCGGAACGGTCCACAGGCTCAGGCAGCACCGGCAACCCGGCTGCTGGTTCCGCTTCCGCACATGTGGCGCGCGCATCCTGCTTCACCGGTTCCGGACCGGTTGACACCGGCATGGCCAGTGTCCGTCGCACACTGAATTCGGAGACACCCACCTTTGCCCCGATCGCCCGCAGCGACAGTCCGGTGGCCCGCAAGGCACAGATTTCGGACTTCTTCGGTTCCGTCAGCCGGCTGGGCCCCTTCGGGCCGGGCTTTTCCGGGGCCAGGCCCAGCACCCCTTCCGCGGCCAGGAACTGACGCCAGCGCCACAAAGTGATCGCCTCAACGCCGAACGCGGCAGCGATCTCCGCCACCGAAGCGGCTTTGATGTCCGCCAGTTTCGCCGCCGCGAACCGTCGGGTCGCGACATCCCCGTCGTCCCAGGCATAGGAGAGTTCCCCGTGAACGAACACACGTCCGCCCTTGGCATCCTCCAGCAGTGACGCCGCGAGACCTATCGGCACCGCTCCGGCATCCATTGCTTTGGGAAGAGGCAGTTGGGCAGTCATCACGCTCATCATCCCACCCCTCCCAAGCCGACCAATCTATTACTTAGATTTTATCGCACTCGGGGCGAAATTAACAGCCATCGCATGGAGCAAAAGACCGGAATCGTGCGGAAACCGTTCAAGCGGAATCACCCTATGTCTAGAGTCCTGGGGTATCGAGTGGCGTTTTCCAGCCGCCCGGACATGTCGAAGCCAACCTTGCGTCGCTACGCCGGCATGAGGGCGGCCGAAACGCGGGGGCTGAACCCCTCAACCACGTATTACTTCCGGGTTCGGGCCATCGACGGCGCCGGGGTGTCACTCAGCGCCTACACTCCGGTCCTGGCCATCAAGACCCAGCCGCTGCCGCCGGCTCCGGCGCCTCTGGTATCCCCGCTCACCGTGGCGAGCTTCAACGTCATGTGCGCCAACTGCGTCGCGGAGGATGACGAGAATCCGAATGCGCTTTCCTGGGCCGGGCGGCGCGGAGCTGTAGTCAGCACCATCAAGTCGCGAATGCCCGATATTCTCGGTGTCCAGGAAGCCTCTCAGGGCTGGCTCGATGAGCCGGGGCATGCCGGAGGGCTCTCACAGTTCGAGGACCTGCTGCAGAGGCTGAAATCTGCGGGCGCTCAATATGAACTCACCAACACGCAACGGAACAACTGCGTAAACTCCACGACGCCGGATGGCTGCGTTTTCCAGGATCGGGGGGCCTCGCAGGGAACGCGGATCTTCTACAACCCCGCTGCTGTACAAGTCATCCGGTCGGGTTCCAGCGCCCTGCCAGCGAGCAGCGTCCCGGAAAACCGGCGCTATTTCGCCTGGGCCGTTGTGAAGCAGAAATCCACAGGCAAAACCTTCTTCTTCGGTGACACGCACTTGTCCTCCAGCAAGGCCGCCGGCTTCTACGAGCTGCGAAAGAGGCAGGCGGAGGCCATCGTCTCGGTAATTAAGACGCAAAACAGGGCCGGCCTGCCCGTTGTTGTCACCGGCGACTTGAACTCCAGCAAATGGCTGAAACCGTCAAACGCCCCCTACGACGTCCTCACGGCAGCAGGACTCGTGGATCCCCTCGGTAACGACTACCTGCAGGAATTCCCGAGTATGGGCGCAACGGCAGAGAAGCGGATCAACACCCACCTGAACAGCTGGAACGGCCTGGGGACCGTCCCGAGGGCCAACGCCAATCCGGCCGCCAACGGAACCTACATCGATTACATTTTTACGTCCAAGATGCGGGTTGGGGAGTGGGAAACTGTCGCCAGCCTGGACGCCAAGGGCAACTACGCTGGCGTATTTCCTTCCGATCACAACATGGTTGTGGCGAAGGTGGGCCTGCCTTAACTGCATCATGGTGGACGCAACGGCCCCTCTGAAGGCCTCGACTTCGCGTAGTTGCGGGCTTGAATCTCTCACGTGACGTTCGTGGTTCCTGATGAAATCCCCTGCCCGGTGAATGATCAGACCGATGTTTGGGCGCCTCTGGGCATAATGCGGGCAGGTGCTAAATGGCCGTGTTCTTCGCCTCCACTCTCGCCGTCTTTGCGTGACGCGATCAAGCGCGCCGGGCTCAAGCACCGACCCCATGACCTGCGGACGGCCCTTGCAATTGAGATGCAGGAAGCGGGGTCAGCGACTTCGTAGTGAAGCGCTGCATACGGCACTCGAAAATGGACACCACTACGATCTATCTGAAGTTCCGGCCCGAGAGCATCCGGCAGGGCTTCGACCAGCTGCCCGCCATCACGTTGCCCGAGAGATCGGGCAGCCGCCAGCTACCAGCCGCGGCCTGAGAACGAAGTGCTGGCCGACAACAGCTGATTCCCCCGGACAAAGCGGAGTCGTTCCGGAGCTACATCGATTGCGTCGGCTGGTCCGTTCCCGGTTCTGGTAGCTTCTTGCGCGGCGGAGTGTCCGTTGTTGGCGGCTGATCAACCTTAGTCTCCTGCTTTTGGACCTGTTCAATGATCCTGTAATCGTCCTCCGGCGACAGCTGCTGGTGGCCGGACATGAACATATTGATGACGGTCAGGAGTACGGCGATCCATTGCGCAACCCCTGCTCCCTTGGGCCCGATAGCGGCGTCGATCATGGAGACTAGGGCGGGAGCCTGATTCTCAACAGTCTTCCGCAGCTTTGCCGCCACATTCGCCGGATCGGCATCTGCCCGAATCGCCTGGTACCCCCCACATCAATGCCGACTGGAGTCGAAGCATCTGGGCTGGCGTAGGCGATAGAATCGCCGTGACCTTGCCCGATGCATCCGAACGGTAGTGGCCGGCGATCATCGCGGCGTCAGCCCCGCACTTCGGGCACTCGACACGGTTATTGATGAACGTAATGGCGGAGCGCCGTCCCAGGCTCACGATCCCGGACACAAGGAACGGGCCATGCTTCGGACAGTTTGCAACTAAGTGAGTCTTGCAGAAGGATACGGACGCGGCCGAACATCAAAGCCGAAAGGAAGCCCGGGGGCCGCTTGCCCCACTGGATGTGCCGCAGATTCTCCGGCAGCGCCGGTACCCCTCGATATGCCATTCGGAATCCGTGACGCGGCGGACGTTTGCCGGCGGGGATCCAAGCCCAGTGAACGTGCCTGTCGTCATCGAGCCAGGACACCAGAATGCGGGACGGATTCCACCGGTCGGCGTGCGCGTAGAAATCGATAGCCTCTCCGCTCGCCAGCGGTAGGCTGGCTACCACCTTCGGGCGTCTCCCGTGCTCCCATGACCTGGCGTCCTCCGGGTTGTGCCCGGGGTTAGGCTTCACGAGGTCGTATGTCGCGCCGCCGAGGGTAAAGGATGTCATGCGGAAAATGGTAGCGGTGGTGGGGCCTTAGAATCGTTTGTTATGGATGAGTAGACTAAGACAAAGCCCAAGACCGCCTCGGAAGCAATCGCCCCGTAAGCGCGCTTGAAAGCGTTTATGTCCAGGAGGTGCTGGCAGCGAAAATGGACAAGGTCGGTAGCGTCTTCACGTCTGACCTCCATGAAGCGATTGCCGAGGCGAGACTCTGCGCGTTGTAAGATTGCGAGTCACACATCAACCAGGGGAGAGTCTTGACCAGCCAGCTTGAAACCATGTTAACGCCCTTCGCGGCCATCTCTGACCACCTCGCGGAGCAGAACAAGCTGCTCGCGGATGTAGCGTCCCAGCTGAAAACTCAGACAGAGCTGGCAACCAAGACACATTGGGAAGCTAACAAGACGCGCCTCACGGTGGAGAGCTTGAAGACCATTCTCGGAGCCCCGCTCCTCAGCCAAGTCCGTGCGGCGATCATCCCCAAGCAGTTGGGGTTCATGGAGACGCTGGATCTGATCCGGGATGAGGAGTTGAGCTTCGCGCGCTTCGGCGACGGGGAGTTCAGGATGATGACCCGGCTCGACTTCAACGTGTCGTTCCAGAAGAACTCTGCTCGCCTTCAGCAGGGTTTGAAGGAAGCCATTAAAGGTGAAGGCGCTCCTAAGCTCTTGGTCGGTATGCCTAACGTCTTCGTTGATCTTCACTGGACGACGGTTTACCACGAGGTCTGGGATCAGGTTGAGCCAATGCTGGATGCCACCGAGCGTTTCGGCAACAGTCACGTGTCCCGGCCCCTCATGTTCCAGGCGTTCGGTCAGGAGGCCGTCGAGGGCTGGAAGTCTTTGTGGGCTGGCAAAAATGTTGCCATCGTGACGGGGCACGGATCCCGGTTCGATTTGGAGCCGGCTTTGTTCGACAGTGTCGCTTCAACGCGCTTCGAATATTCCATGCCGCGGGATGCCTTTAATGACATAGAAGACCTTAGCCGGCGCCTCGCGGATGGTAAGGACGACCTGGTTCTCATCTCCCTGGGACCGGCAGGTACGGTCTTGGCTCACCGGTTGGCGCAGCTCGGCAAACGCGCCTTGGACATTGGACACCTGAGCAGCAGCTACAACAACGTGATTAACGGTGGTGCTTTCCCAGAGCACACACCTATCGCACGAAGCTGAGCGGGGGGACGACGCGCAGATGACCAAAAGGCCCTTACCCTACGCGGGGTGAGGGCATTTTTCTGCTATGACCGGGGCCGCGTCGCGACGTGGGGTGCGGCAGAGATGAAACGCGCGGGCGTCGGCCTCGGTCCAAGCAAAACCTCGCGCCGTCATCGTATCCGCCCCCGCAATCGCCTGCTGTATGCTTGGCGGATGCTTTCAGAACCTCAGAATCCCCACGTTTACGTTGCCATGTTCGGTGGTATGCCCGAGCATCCGACAGGGCTGGGAATGTCCGTCCTCCGCCGGGCCGAAGCGCTAGCCAAGGCGTCGGTCTCCACCGAGATTCTGATAGACAAGTTCTACTGCGACTATGACCGGCACACTTCGCGGCTCATGGACCGCCTTGAGGACCTCATCACGTTCCGCAGCCTTCACCACGACTTGGCCGGGCAATCCGTCTACCCCGCCGACGTCGAGTACACCGCCCCCCTCGGGACTGGCGAGGCGTGGGATTACGTGCAGGACAACAAGAACGCCGAGGTCCAGCGCGGCTACGAGGGCGGGGAATACAAACACTTCGTCTGGTGGCGCGGGCAGAAGGTTAACTTCATCGACCACATGCGGGGTCGCACACGGCTCCGGCGGGAATGGCATGACGAGGCGGGCGCGGTGTGCAAAGTCGAGATGATGAATGCCGACAACAAGACCGAGGTCATCCGCTACATCCGCCGCGATGGGACCTGTTATATGGAGGAGATCGTGGACCCCGGCTCCGGGCGGGTCCGGGGGTATCGTGGTCAACCGCCAAGGCGACGCGAGCCTGTTCTTCCAAGACTCCGTAGATCTCTTCGCGTACTGGATGCAAGAGTTCGTGCTAGTGGGCGACGCCATCCCTGTCATCATCTCCGAGTACGGAACGAGGCGTAGGGCCCTTGAACGGTTGCAGCGGGAGAACGGTGCCCGGGTGATCTACACGGTGCATAACAACCACTTGGCTGAGCCTCACAAGTACGGCAGCGGGACCAGGCCGGACATGCGGGACCTCATCGAGCACATCCCCACGTTCGACGCTGTCGTTGTCCTGACTGAGGAGCAGCGGCAGGACCTTTGGGGCCCTCCTGACTCTTCCGTGGGTTAGTTTCGGCCGGGGAGCACCGGTTTGTGACCTCCGAGGCTGAGCATTGCGAGGGCGATGAGTGCTTCGGGTGATTTGAAGCCGAAGGCGATGCGGGTGATGAGTCTGATCTTGGTGTTCATCGATTCGACGCGTCCGTTGGAGAGTCCGTGTTCGATGGCGGCGAGGATCGCGGCGCGGTGGTTGACGATGCTGCGTTGGAGCTTCACGAACGCGGGGATCCGGCACCGGCGCGCCCAGGCAACCCATTTATCGAGGGCTTCGGCGGCTTCGTGGTGGGGTAGTTTGAAAATGACCCGGAGACCTTCCTTGAGGTAGTAGGCCCGGCCGAGGGCGGGGTCGGTCTGCACGATCCAGGCGAGCTTGACCTGCTGCTTCTCGGTCAGGTTCTCCGGGTTCTTCCAGAGCGCGTAGCGGGAGTTCTTCAGACCGGCTGCGCGGGCACTGTCCGGGCGGGCCGGCGCGTCTTTCGCGGGCCGGCCGCGGCCGCGCCTGGCCTCGGTGGTCCGGGCTGCCTTCCGGGCGTCGTTCCACGCGCCCCGGCGCACCTCGTCGAGGGCTTCGGTGGCCCATTTGACGACATGGAACGGGTCGGCGCAGCGGACCGCATTCGGGCACCGCCGGGCCACGACAACGGCGATCCACGCGGCCCCGTCGGCGGAAACATGGGAGATCCGGGCGCAGCGTTCTGCCCCGAGGGCGTCGAAGAACGTGCCCAGGGTGGCCTTGTCCTGGCCCGGCGCCGCCCAGACCAGCCGGCCGCTGTCGTGGTCGACGACGACGGTCAGATACTTGTGGCCGCGCTTGTAGGAGATCTCGTCAATACCGATCCGCCTCAGGCCGGCGAACTGGTCGTGGACCTTGCTGGTATCGTCCCAGACCCGGGTGATGATCGCCCCGACAGTGCGCCAGGCGATACGCATCAGCTCCGTGATGGCGGTCTTGGACGTTTGCGTGGCCAGCCAGGCGACCTGCGCGTCGAAATGGCGGGTGTGGCCGGCCTGATGCCGGGCCCAGGGCACGGCGGCCACGGTCACGCCGTGGACCCGGCAGGACACCCTCGGGGCGTAGGCTTCCAACTCGACCCGGATCGCCCCGGCGTCCAGTGCCCGCCAGCGCCGTCGCCCCTGGCCCTGGTCGTATTTCGGGCAACGGCGGAGGCAGATCCCGCACCGGTTGCGCATCGAGCCTGTCGGCCTGACCGAGGCGACCAGAACCCCGGATTCATCGTCAAATTCGATGGCCTCGACGACCGTTTTCTCGACACCGAGCATTGTTCGCCATAGTCTTGCATTTCGCACGCCGTTTTCCCGTCTGAAAGTTTCTGTTCCTTGAACAGTCAGAAACCTAGACAGGAAGCGGCGTGTGGTCGTTAAGGCGCTCCGGAAACGCCCACGGAAGAGTCAGGAGAGCCACCTTTGGAAGCAATTCGGCTACCAGGAATCCATCCACGTCATCCCGCACCACATGGCGCCCGCGACAGGGGTGGGCCCGCGCGACCCAAAGAAGGTTGTCATGGTCAGCCGCTTCGATCACGTCAAGGGGCAAATTCCTGTACTGTCGGCGTTCAAGGAAGTCCTGAAGATTGTGCCTGATGCGCAGCTGGAGCTGTACGGGCGTGGCGCCGACGAGCGGAAGATCCGGGACGAGATCGACAGGCTGGGGCTGGGCGATTCGGTGAATATTCCCGGCTTCACTGCGGACGCGTCTCAAGTTTTCTCTGAAGCCGCCGTGTCCATCGTCGCATCCACCTACGAGGGCTTCTGCCTCTCCATGGGGGAGAGCATGGCCGCCGGTTGCGTGCCCGTCTCCTATGGCTTCAAGTACGGGCCGCAGGACCTCATCCGACCCGGGATTGACGCGATGCTCGTGGAACCAGGGAACGTCAAAGACCTCGCCGACTCGATCTCGTTCCTGCTTCTGAACGAGGAGCACCGCGAGCGCATGTCGCAGGCAAGCACTACGATTGTGGATCGAATCTCGGAAGCAAGGCTCATTGACGAGTGGCGGAAAATCCTCGGCTACTAACGAAAAGAGAAGCCCCGCACACCGGTCAAGGTGCGCGGGGCTTCTTCGTGCCTTAGCCGCAATACCGTTCAGTTAAGGGTTGCTGAGGTATTCTGAATATTGGCCTTCAGGGGGTCCAGAGGTGGTGCGGGTGAGCGCCGTGGTCGGAATCCCGATTGGCGTGGGTGAGCGCCAGTGTCGGTGTGGGTGAGCGCCATCTGTAAGGCTCCTTCCACCACGTGAGGGCCACGTGGCGGAAGGATTACCGGCAATGGTACGGAAGATCAAGGCGAAACTGGTTTTGCGGTTTCGCAATCAAGGCCTATCGGGCAGGGCTATCTCGTCTGCTCAGGGCATGTCTCGGCACAGCGTTCAGGCGGTGATCGAGGCTGCTGATCGGGCAGGGCTCGGCTGGGATGACGTTGCTGATTTGTCTGATGGTGAGGTTTATCTGGCGCTATTTCCCGGCCGCGGGGTGCGCGAGAGCGTGTTTATGCAGCCGGACTGGGGCCAGGTGCACCGGGAGCTGGCCAGGGTTGGGGTGACGTTGAAGCTGCTGCACCAGGAGTATGTCGACGCATCCAGTCGGGCGGGGCAAGCGGCGATGAGTTATGACCGGTTCTGCAGGCTTTATGGCGATCACGCGATGGTCACTGGCGCCTCGTCCCGGGTCGGCCACAAGGCCGGCCGCAGCATCGAGGTCGACTGGTCCGGGCCGACGATGCAGCTGGTCGATCCGGCAACGGGAGAGGTCTCGAAGGTGTATTTGTTCGTCGCGTGTCTGCCGTTCAGCAGGTATGCGTTCGTGGAGGCGTGCCTGGATATGCGGCAGGATTCGTGGCTGCGCGCGCATGCGGAGATGTTCGCGTTCTTCGGCGGCACGGTCCCGCGGCTCGTGCCCGACAATCTCAAGACCGGGGTGATCTCTCATCCGCGCGAGGGCGAGGTCGTGCTCAACGACGCGTATCGGGAGATGGCGGCGCATTATTCAGCGGCGGTACTACCGGGCCGAGTGAGGCACCCGAA
>NZ_JAGPOT010000129.1 GCF_018224015.1 Pseudarthrobacter albicanus | reverse complement strand
TGCCACGTGGCCCAGGTGACCGGACGCTTCCGGACACTGGACGACTACCGCACCACCTCCACGGCAGCACTGTGGGGCGGCACCACCACCATCATCGACTTCGGCATTCCGCGCGACGCCCAGGAAACCCCGCTGGCCGCCGTGCTGCACAAGAAGGAGCTGGCGCGGGACTCCCGCTGCGACGTCGCCCTCCACGGTTCGGTGGTCAGCTGGGACGAAACCGTTCCGTGGCAGCTGGAGCAGCTCGCCGCCGAGGGCATCCGGTCCGTGAAGATGTACACCACCAACCGCGGCACCACCATGGCGGACGGGGACACAATCCTGAAGGTCATGCGCGAGATGGTGCGGCTGGACGGGCTCACCTACATCCACGCCGAGCACGATCCCATCATCGCGGACTGCACCCAGCAGCATGCCGAGGACGGCAGGATCGGCATCGAGCACCTGCACCGGACCCGGCCGGAGCTGGCCGAGGAAATCTCCGTGAAGGAAACCCTGGCCATGGCCGAATACACCAAGGCGCCCGTGTACTTTGTGCACCAGTCGACCCCCGGAGCCGTGGACCTCGTCAACGAGGCGCGCAGCCGCGGCCTCGAGGCCTTCTCCGAGACCTGCCCGCACTACCTCACTCTGGACGACTCGGTCTACGGCTCGGCGTTTCCGGAGTGGTACGCCTGCTGCCCGCCAATGCGGAGCGCCGAGACCGTGGCCGCGCTGAAGGAACGCCTGGCCGACGGCGCCATCCACACCGTTTCCTCGGACCACTCCTGCTACGACCTCTCCCAAAAGCGTGAGCGCACGGACGACATCCGGGCCATGCCGCACGGCCTGCCCGGGGTGGAAACCCGGATGCCCGTCACGTTCACGGCCATGATGGATTCGGCCAGCGGCGGAGAGGGCCGGGTGGAGGACTTCGTGGAGGTTTTCGCCGCCGGACCCGCCAGGATCAACGCCGTCCCCGGCAAAGGAACCATCGCCGAGGGCTTCGATGCCGACCTCGTGATCTTCGATCCCGCCGAGGAACGCATCGTCGACGGCGCCAACCTGCACATGGGCACTGACTTCTCCCCGTTCGACGGCGTGAAGCTCGCCGGCTGGCCCGCCGTCGTGGTGTCCGCCGGACGGATAGTGGTGGACCGGGACGGCTTCCACGATCCCGGCCCCGTGGGCCGCTTCGTGGCCCGCAACGGCTTCCGAGAGCATCAGGCCGCCACCGCAGACAGCACACCCACCGTACCGGCGACCCTTTAGGAGCATCCATGCCATCCGCCACACGCAAGACCCGCATCGGCATGATCGTGCCGTCCTCCAACACGTGCCTTGAGCCGCAGACCTACCGCATCCTGGGGGACCGGGACGACGTCACCATCCACTTCACCCGGATCCCCGTCACCCGGATCGCGTTGGATGGCTCCTCCGACAAGCAGTTCGACCCGGCGGTCATGCGCGAAGCAGCCGGGCTCCTCGCGACGGCGGACGTGGACGTGATCGCCTGGAACGGCACCTCGGGCTCCTGGCTCGGAGCGGAACACGACCGCGGGCTGGTCCGGGAAATCACCGACGCCACCGGCATTCCGGCCACCACCTCCACGCTCGCCTACCTGGCGGCGTTCGAGTCGTTCGGCACCGAGCGGATAGGCCTGTTCACGCCGTACACGGAGGACGTCAACCGCGCGATCATGGCATCCTACGAGCGGGACGGCATCAAGACAGTGGGCCACCGCTGCCTGGGCCTGAGCGACAACGAGTCCTTCGGCCGGGTCACCGACGAGGAAATGCGCCCCGGCTCGCTGGAACTGGCGGCAGCGGCGCCGGATGCGCTTGTCTACCTGTGCACCAACCTCTACGGCGCCAACATCGCGGCGGACATCGAGGCCGGCACCGGCGTTCCGGTGCTCGACTCCGTCGCCGTGACCCTGTGGCACTGCCTGAAACTTGCCGGGTCCCCCTTGCTCGCACCAAGGTGGGGCAGGCTGCTCGCGGGCTGACCCCCAGCCCGCTGGATTTACAGCAGTCCAGGCAAGGCAGACGGCGGCGGGCCGCCCACTGGGAGCGGCCCGCCGCCGTCGGCATTAGCTCAGGATTGTCCGTCGGCCCTGAGAATCTCCTACGGTGCCTCAGCGCGTCTGCGGAATCTGCGTCCATGCCGCGCCCGGCTCGGCTTCTTCGGCGGCCGCAATCGATTCGGCCAGAGTCGTGTCGTGGCGCGAGATGAAGTAATGCACCGCGGCCGCCACGATTGCTCCGATGAACCAGGAGAAGGCAGAGAGGGCGCCAAAAATGGGAACCAGCGCGAAGACCACCGCCGGGACGGCCGAGACGAGGAACGAGATGACGGCCTTCTGGTTCCAGCCACCCGTATACGTGTAGTACCCCTGTTCGCTGAACAGGTCCCGAACCAGCACGTGCTGCTTGCGGAGGACGTAGTAGTCGACCATGATGATCCCGAACAGCGGCCCGAGCAGCGCTCCGAGCCCTCCGAGGAAAAGGTTTATCACCACCGGGCTGTTGAACAGGTTCCAGGGCGTAATGACGAGTGCGATCATTGCGGCGATCAGGCCGCCGCGCTTGAAATCGATCCTCGAGGGCCAGGCGTTCGCGAGGTCGTAGGCCGGCGAGACGAAGTTCGCCACGACATTGATTCCCAGCGTGGCGACAGCGAACGTGACGGCGCCGAGCAGAAGCGCCCAGATGCTGTCGATCCGTCCGACGATCTCGACCGGGTCGTAGATGTGCTCCCCATAGACCTTGAACGTTCCGGCGGTGACGACGACGGAGACCACGGAGAAGGCGATGAAGTTCACCGGCAGCCCCCACAGGTTCGCCGTGCGCACAGCCTTGCGGGAGGGCGCGAACCGGGAAAAGTCGCAGAAGTTGAGCATCAGGGTGGAGAAGTACGTCACCGTCAGCGCTACGGCGGCAAAAAAGGCATGTGTGACCCCCCATTCGGCTTTTCCACCCGGCAAGTCGAGGGAGATATTCCACCCCGCGTTGATCAGGATGTAAACGACCAACAGGCCCATCACCGCCCAGACGGCCGGGCCGGCCCAGTCCTGGAACCTCCGGATCGTCTCCATGCCGTTTCGAAGCAGCAGAAGCTGGAGCGACCACATCAGCAGGAAGGCCAGCCAGCCCAGGGTGGATTCGCCCAGGAAATTGTTCTCCGTCAGACCCTTGAGCTCGGGCCAGATCCTCAGGGCGATGATAATGACGGCGCGGGAGGCCAGCCAGGTCTGGATGCCGTACCAGGCGATTGCCACGAGCGCACGAAGCAGGGCCGGCAGGTTGGCTCCGAACGTTCCAAACGAGACCCGAGCGAGCACGGGGTAGGGAACGCCGGTCTTCTGCCCGGCGAAGCCGGAGAGGTTCATCAGGAAAAAGACGAGGATGATCCCCGCCACCAGTGCGAGGAATACCTGCCAGGCGCCCAGGCCCAACGCGAAGAGGCCAGCGGCGAAGGTGTAACCGCCGAGTGAATGAATGTCCGACATCCACATCGCGAACAGCGAATAGAAACCCCACGTGCGGTGTTCGGTCGGCGCGAGGTCCTCGTTGTACAGACGCCGACTGGCCCCCGGTGGAATTGCGTACGACACCTGAACCCACACCTCTCAAACTTCCGCACGTACTGAGAGTAAGTTCTTGAGCCCCAACCAACATGGGATCTATGAATACCTACCCATTAGTGCCAATATACCGAGTTAGGCAACGTCCAGATAGATCAACCGCCACCTGCAGCTTCATTGCAGGAAAAGGGCCGGACGCGAGCGTGGGCACGGGCGGTCCATGGGGCCGGGCCGGCGAGCAGCTGCACCGGCGGATCAGCCTCCTCCAGGGGACGGCGGGTAACCAGCTCGAGTCGGTGAAGCCAGCTGTCGCCAGAGTCGTACTCGTAGAACGCGGCCCCCGATCCCGTGGCGAGAAGCTGCTCGAGCGAGCATTCGTCTTCGGGCAGGTCCGTCGTTACCTCACAGAATTCCGCGGGGAGCCACTGCAGAGAGTCGGGTATCCGCCTTCTACCGGCCGCAGCGGTTCGTAGGGATCGCTGGCAGTGAACCGGTGCAGATGTGCGTCCTGCCACCCGAAGGCCGCCTGCAGGATCTCGTGGACCCGGACCAGCGACACAGAGCCAACCAACTCCAGCAGACGCCATATTGTAGGCTCGCGGTCGACCAGCACCACGCGAACCCTCAGGATCCACCCGGTCCCTCCCCTGTCCTGGCCACGTATTGTTCCATCCTGCCATTCCCTCAAGTCCCGTTGCCCAACTCTGAACTCGCCAGGTCATTCTCCCCTGCCGTGGAAATCACCAGCCTGACGAAAGGTCCCTTATCGTCGTAAAATCAGCTTTAGGAGGTTGGTTTTAGCAGTATGCAAAGCCGCGCCCTCGCTATGAGTTCCATGGATTTTGCCTGTGGATTGTCCGTCCGCCCTTGCACGAGACTGGTTGCCTGCGGCAAACTGTTGGTCACTTGATGAATCGATCAATTGGGGGTTCATCGACTCAACGAGGGGTCCGAAGACGACGGTGCCGTCGGACCTTTTGCGGCGATGTCGCCGCCCGGGCAGGAAGCCCGCAGACCGGGAGGACACCCATGGCCGGCTTGTTTGAACTGTTCGTTGACGCGCAGTCGCACGTCAGATTCCGGCTCACAGCACCCGACGGAACGGTGATGGCCGTCTCCAAAGCTTTTGACGACAAGCCCGCAGCTGTCGCCGGCATTGCCGCGGTGCGTGAGTATGCCGGCATGGGACATATCACCGACCTTTGCCCGGCCCGCCGGTCGAGCCCTGCGCCGCCCCGTTCAGATTCCGTGCCGCCTGCGCAGGCATACCGGGGCAGTGCCGGTTTCTTGCGCCGAGAGGCCCCACCTGGCGTGCCAGAGTCCTCGGGAGACCGGCTCCGCAGCGGAACGCCCGGGCAGCTCGCGTCTTCCGCAGGAACTGGCATCCGGGTATGACAGGTATTAGGCGTCCCGGACACGAGGACCCCTCGAACGGGCGAAAGGTGATTGCGATGACCGAACATCAGGAACCGGCCCCGGCGCCGATGACCGCCGCAGAGACCGGTGTCATCAGAAGCCTGGCGGCGCAACTGCGGGTGGACTCCATCCGGTGCAGCACACAGGCCGGTTCCGGCCATCCGACCTCATCGTTGTCGGCTGCGGATCTCATGGCGGTCCTGCTCGAGCGGCACCTCCGCTATGACTGGGACCAGCCGTGGCTGCCGACCAATGACCACCTCATTTTTTCCAAGGGCCATGCCTCCCCGCTGCTGTACTCCATGTACCGGGCGGCCGGCGTGGTCGAGGAGGATGAACTGATCAATACCTACCGGCAGTTCGGCAGCCGGCTGC
>NZ_JAGPOT010000128.1 GCF_018224015.1 Pseudarthrobacter albicanus | reverse complement strand
CCAAATATCCGCGCTGGGCCGCCTCAATTCCTTGCATACACCCAGTCTTAAGGACCACTGCGCGAAGTCCAGCAGGCGCGCCTTAAACCACCCAAATTGTTCAGCGCAGTCCTAGGCGGGAAGGGGGACGTGGGTGAAGTAGCGCTTGCGCGCCCCAAGGGCGACATAAACCAGTGCAACAAGAACGGGGACTTCGATCAAGGGGCCCACGACGCCGGCCAGCGCCTGGCCGGAAGTGACGCCGAAGCTGCCCAGCAGCAGCCCCAAGGCCATGGCGGCGGTGATCCAGACCGGAAGGAAGCGGTCCAGGGTGGAGAGTTTGCCGGTGACGGCGGCTTCAGTCGGGATGCTCACGGGGCTCCTGTGCAGCGATAAATTGATGAAGATCGATATCTGAAGTATCACCACCTATATCGACGCATGTCAATCTATGTGCATAATGGGTTCATGGACACCCTGCAGATCCTCGAACCCGTGGCTGGACCCGAGGCCGACGACGTGTGCTGCGCACCGTCGGGGAAGCCGGCGCTGGGCGTCGACGAGGCCCGGCAGAAGGCCCTGGTTTTCAGGGCCCTGGCCGATCCGAACAGGCTGCGCCTGCTGTCCATCGTCAAAGCCGGCGAGTCCGGCGAGGCGTGCGTCTGCGACCTGACCGCACCGCTGGATCTGGGCCAGCCGACGGTCTCCCACCACCTGAAGATCCTGGTGGAGGCAGGGCTGCTGCACCGCGAAAAGCGCGGCACCTGGGCCTACTACTCCCTTGTTCCGGGCGCCCTCGAACGGACGGCCGGGCTCCTGGCAAGCCTGTGACCGAACAGGAACCGTCCGGCGTCATGATCAGCGCCTGAAACACGCAGGGCCCGGCGCGTGCCGGGCCCTGCGTCGTTCAGAAGCCCACGATCAGTGGCTGTCCTGGCGGACGATGAAGATTTCCTTGACCAGCAGCAGGACCGCCGCTGCGGTGGGGATGGCAATCAGGGCGCCGAGCACGCCGAGCACGCTGCCGCCGGCGATGACCGAGATGACGGCCACCGCACCAGGCACCGCGACAGCCTTCTGCATGACGCGCGGCGAGATGAAGTAGGCCTCGAACTGCAGGTAGGCGAAGTAGCAGATGGCATACACGACGGCCGTCTGCCAGCCAGCGCTGAGCGCGATCAGGGTCACGATCACCCCGGCAATCATTCCGCCGACGAGCGGAATGAACGCGAGCAGGGCGACGATGAAGGCCAGCAGCACCGCAAACGGTACGCCGACGATCGACATCACGATGAAGGCGAAGGTCGCGTTCAGCAGTGCGACGACGGCCTGGCCGATGACGTAGTTGCCGACCGAGGCGGTGATTTCCTCGGACAGCGCCGCGACCCGGGCGCGGCGGGACCGCGGGGCGAGGCGGTAGCCCCATTTCTTCATCGCCGGGAGCGCGGCCAGGAAGTACAGGCTCAGGACCAGCACGATCAGCGCGCCGAACAGTCCGTTGGCCACGGTGGAGCCGAATCCGACGACGCCGCCGAAGATACCGCCGATCGCCGCCGGATTGTTGACGAATTTTTCGAGCTCCTGGGTCATGCGGTCCCGCACGCCGAACTGGCTGTCGAGGCTGCGGAAGAAGTCCGAGTCGATGAAGTCCTGGATCCAGCGCGGCGCCTGCTCCACGATCTGCGTCACCTGCTGCACGATCGTGGGGATCAGGGTGGCAAAGAACCCCGCCACGGCCAGCGTCAGGGTGGAGACGGCCACGACGATCCCTGCGGCACGGGGGAATCTCTTGCTTTCCAGCCAGCGCACCACCGGGTCCAGGCCCAGGGCGATGAAGAGGGCCGCCACGATCCAGAGGAGCAGCTGGGTTGTATTGGAACCGATCCAGTAGAGCAGCAGCGCCACGCCGACGCCGACCGTTCCCATGAAGCCGACATAGAGGGGGTGCTTGGCGGACATGCGCGGCCCGGGATCGCCGAAGCGGGCCTCGGAATCGCCCTCCGCTGTTCCGGCCGGCGCCTCATAGTCCGGAGGCATCTCGAAGCGCAGCCGCGGCTGCGCTCCCGGGAGGGGCTGGCGCAGCCGGCGGGCCATCGCTGTCAGCGCTCCGGCCGCGGCCGCCCGCTGGCTGGAAAGCGGTTTCTGCGGGCGGCGCTCCATCCCACCGGATTCCTGGTGTGTTTCCTGTCCGGAGTGGGACGAATCCGTGTGTTCTGTCACTGCGTCGAAAGCCCTTTGTCCTGTGGTTACCCTCCGTGGCGCCGCGGTCGCGGGCCGAGTGTGATGATCACCGCAAACACTATCAGCAGGCTTGTTAGCCCACGCGGTTCCGGCAGCGTCCGTGGCCCCGGCGGAAGAGCCTGGCCACGGCGCCGATCCGACCCGCCGGTAACAAAACGGCTACTATTAGAGCTAAGTGCCCGCTGATGATAGGTAATATTTTGCGTTTCAAGACTGCAGTCGCACTCGTGCTGCTCGGCCTCCTGACACTCCTGGCCGGGATCGGCCAGAAGACCTTCTGGGCTCCGGCCGAGAGCTTCACGGCCACCGCGCCGGCCGACGCCAAGGCTGCCCCGTTGACCGTGTTCGACCAGAAGCTGCGCACGCTGCACGGCGGCACTGTGAAGATCAACGTCAAGGGCGAAGGCAGCTTCCTGCTCGCCGCCGGCCGGCCCGATGACGTCGATGCGTGGGTGGACAAGACCGCCCACAACACCGTCTCCGGAGTCTCGGACGACGGCAAGGCGCTGCAGCTGACGCACACGGACGGCGAGGCCACGGCGCCTTCGCCCGCGGGCTCGGATCTGTGGGTGTCCGCCGAAAATGCCAGCGGCGAACTGAACTATTCCTGGACCGCGCCCGCCGACGGTGACTGGTCGCTGCTGCTGGCGGCGGACGGCACCAAGCCGGCTCCGGCGTCGATCACCATGACCTTCCCCAATGACACCTCCACCCCGTGGGCGGTTCCGTTCATGGTGGTCGGCGGACTGCTCATCCTGGCGGGCGCCGCTCTGCTGGTCCTCAAGCCCGGGTCCCGCCCGGGTGCCAGGGGTTCGGCCGGCGCCAGGGGTTCGGCCGGCGCCACGCCGGCCACGGCCAAGCCGACGGATACCACCGCCGCCGAGCGGAACGCCCCCGGGCGGAACACCGGGCGGCTGCGCCGGCCCGGCGTCGTCGGTGTCGTAGGCGTGCTGACGGCCGCCGCCGTCACCGGAACGGGCGTGGCGGCACAGGCCGGCCAGACGCCGTCGCCCTCGCCGAGCGCCTCCTCCGCTGCGGCAGCGGACAGGGCCCCGGACGCCCCTGTGCTGCTGGACGCGCAGTTCCGCCGCATCCTGGAACAGGTTGCCGGCGCCGTCGATGCCGGCGACGCGGCCAAGGACGCAAGCAAGCTCCAGCCGCGCGTGGGGCAGACCGAACTCGAAGTGCGCACGCAGAACTACAAGATCCGCTCCCAGGTCGGCTCCTACGGGGCCCGGATGCCGGTTCGCGCCACGAAACTCCTGACCACCGTGGTCACCCAGCAGCGGAGCTGGCCGCGTTCGGTCCTGGCCGTCACGCAGGGCGAGGGCAACGTTGTTCCGCAGCTGCTCACTCTGACCCAGTCTTCCCCCCGCGAGAACTACAAGCTCGTGGGCACGACGCCGCTGCAGCCGGGGACGACGTTCCCCGGCATCGCCCGGGGCGGCATCGAGACGCTGGCCCCTTCCGCCAAGTCCGGCCTGCCCTACAGCGGTGAGGAAGCACTCGCCGGGCTGGGCGACCGCCTGACCTCTGCTGACTCCGGCTTCAAGGACAAGCTCGTGGAGGGCGCGTCCTCCCCGTACATTGCGGACACCCTGTCGTACCAGGCCGACGCCGTCAGCACCGGTGTGAACGGGGCCTTCTCGTTCACGCACAAGCCGGTTCCGGAGAACACCGTGGTGTTCCGCACGGCCGACGGCGGGGCGCTGGCCCTGGGACGCCTGAACTTCGCGTTCGACGGCACCCCCAAGGCCCCCGGCGACAAGCTGACCATCGGTGACGACGCGGCTGCCCTGGCCGGCGGCAAGGAGACGGGCACCGGCATGGTGCTGACCTTCGCCGAGTCCGTGGCCGTCTACATCCCGCCGACCGGGTCCACGGATCCGATGAAACTGGTGGCGGCCACCCGCGGCCTGGTCGGGGCCAGCTTCAAGTAGCCGCGTTCAAACAGTGGCGGGAGCTGTTCCAGATAGCAGCGGCAGGGGCCGGTGTGGCTAGAGTGGAGCTATGACTTCGCCAGCTTCCCGCCCGGTCCCGCCAGCTGCCGCCAACCCGCTTAACCTGCGCGGCGCCGTCGATCTGTCCTCCCTGAAACAGCGTCCGGCGCCCCCGGCGGCCGGTGATCCGGCCGGTGGTCCGGCCGGTGGTGCCCCCGCCGCGGGAGCCGAAGCCGCGGCGCACGGGCACCCGCTGCGCGTGGACGTCACCGAGGCAAACTTCCAGGAGCTCGTGGAGCTCTCGGCCACGGTGCCCGTGGTGATCGCCCTCTGGGCGGCCTATTCGCCGGGCTCCGGCCAGCTCGTGAAGTCCCTCGAGCAGATCGTGGACAGCTTCGACGGCCGGCTGGTCCTCGGCGCCGCCGACATCGAAGCCTTCCCGCAGCTGGCGCAGGCGTTCGCCGTGCAGGCCGTGCCCACCGCCGTCGCCCTCGTGAAGGGCCAGCCGGTGCCCCTGTTCCAGGGCGGCGCCGAGGAACAGCAGGTCCGCAGCCTGCTCGATGAACTGCTGAAGGTCGCCGCCGCGAACGGCGTGACCGGACGGATCGGCGCCGGCGGCCCCGGCAGTTCCGAGGGGGCGGCCGAAGCGGCCCTCCCGCCGCTTCCGCCCCTGCACCAGGCCGCGTTCGACGCCATCGAAGCGGGCGACTACGCGGCGGCCGCCGCGGCCTACCGGCAGGCCCTGAACGAGATGCCGGCCGATGCCGATGCCAAGGCCGGGCTGGCCCAGGTGGAGCTCATGGGCCGGCTCCAGCCGCTTTCCGCCGCGGACACCGAAGGGCTGCGCCAGAAAGCCGCCGACGAGCCGGACAACCTCGACGCCCAGCTGGGCGTTGCCGACCTGGACGTCGCGGGCGGGCATGTGGAGGACGGCCTGGGCCGGGTTGTCGCCTTCATCGGCAGGAACTTCGGCCCGGAGCGGGAAACTGCCCGGGTCCGGCTGCTGGAACTCTTCGACGTCGTGGGCACCGGGGATCCGCGCGTCGCCAAGGCACGCCAGAACCTCGCCCGGGTCCTCTTCTGATGGGCTCTGCCCTCTTCAAGCCGCTGGAGCTGCGGTCCCTGCGGCTGGAGCACCGCGGCTGGGTATCGCCGATGTGCCAGTACAGCTGCGGACCCGAGACCGGGGAAGGGGTCCCGAACGACTGGCACCTCATGCACCTGGGCTCGTTCGCCACCGGGGGAGCGGCCCTCATCGTCACGGAAGCGGCCGCCGTCAGCCCCGGGGGCCGGATCAGCCCGCTGGACGCGGGCCTCTACAACGACGAGCAGGCGGCCGGCTGGGAACGGGTCACATCCTTCGTTCACCGCCACGGCACCGCCGGGACGAAGATCGGCACCCAGCTGGCCCACGCCGGCCGGAAGGCGTCCTCCTACTGGCCGTTCTCCGGAAAGCAGGGCTCCGTGCCGGCGTCCGACGGCGGCTGGGACACCGTGGGCCCCGGCACCGGCGCCTTTGACGGCTACGCCGCCCCGTCGGCCATGACGGTGGAGGACATCGACGCCGTGATCGCCGATTTCGCCGCCGCCGCGGTCCGCGCCGTCGACGCCGGATTCGACACCGTTGAAATCCACGGCGCCCATGGCTACCTGCTGCACCAGTTCCAGAGCCCGCTGGTCAATGACCGGACCGACGGCTGGGGCGGGGACGAATCCGGACGGAACCGGCTGACGCTCGCCGTCGTGGACGCCGTCCGGAACGTCATTCCCGACTCCATGCCGCTGCTGCTGCGGATCTCCGCCTCGGACTGGGCCGAGGGCGGGATCGACGTCGAGGCCTCGGTCCGGCTGGCGCGTGCGGCCTCGGAGCACGGGGTGGACCTGCTGGATGTCTCCAGCGGCGGCGCCGTGGCGCACCAGCAGATCCCGGTCGGACCTGGCTACCAGACCGGCTTCGCCGCGCGGATCCGGCGGGAAACCGGCATCCGGACCGGTACCGTCGGCCTGCTGACCTCGGCGGGCCAGGCCGAACACGCCGTGGCGACCGGCCAGGCGGACGGCGTGTTCATCGCCCGTGCCGCACTGCGCGATCCGCACTGGTGGCTGCGGGCCGCCTTTGAACTCGGACACGAGCTGGCGTGGCCGCCGCAGTACGAGCGGGCCGTCCCGCGCCACTCGTTCTAAGGCCGCCCGGGACAGGACCGGCTCGCTGCGATAGCCTGCCAGTAAGACGCACGGCCCGCACCGCACCCGGCGGCCCGCGGGCTCCGCACGTCGCGGCACAGAGCAAAGGCAGGGATCATGGATGTCGTCATCCTTCCGGGCAGCAAGGCAATCGCCTCCCTGGCGGCCGACGCGGTTGAGGCCCTGCTCCGTCGCAAGCCCGACGCCGTCCTGGGGCTGGCCACCGGTTCCTCGCCGGTGCCCGTCTATGACGAGCTGGTGCTGCGGCATGAGCAGCGCGGCCTGGACTTCAGCAGGGCGCGTGCCTTCGCGCTCGATGAATACGTGGGGCTCCCGGCCGGCCATCCCGAGTCCTACCGCGAGGTCATCCGGCGCGTGTTCACGGGCCGGGTGAACATCGGCCCGGCCAACGTCCACGGACCCGACGGCACGGCAGCCGACATCCCCGCGGCCTGCCAGGCTTATGAGGATGCCATCCGTGCCGCCGGGGGAGTGGACCTGCAGCTCCTGGGCATCGGCACGGACGGCCATGTCGGCTTCAATGAGCCCGGTTCCTCCCTCGCGTCCCGGACGCGGATCACGACGCTGGTCGAGCAGACACGCCGGGACAATGCCCGGTTCTTCCGAAGCGTGGCCGAGGTCCCCAGCCACGCGCTCACGCAGGGGCTGGGAACCATCCTGGACGCCCGGCATGTGATCCTCCTTGCCACTGGCGCACAGAAGGCGCAGGCGGTCCGGGACCTGGTCGAGGGTCCGGTCGCCGCCATCTGCGCCGCCTCCGTGCTCCAGCTGCATCCGCACGCCACGATCCTGCTGGACGAGGCTGCTGCGTCCTCGCTCCGGCTCGCTGACTATTACCGCCACAGCTATGACAACAAGCCTCCGTGGCAGGGCCTGTAGGACACCCTGTAGAAACCGCTGTCGCGGCCCTGTCCGTTGCAGCGGCTAAGATGGGTGGCATGACCAGCATGACCGATCCCCTCGAAAAAGACCCGATGCGTGAGCTCTCCGGAGCCGGGACGTCGACTGCCACGATCGAGCGCGAGGAACTGCGCCAGGAAGTGGAACCCGGCGACCGGGAGCGCTTCTCGCACTATGTGCGCAAGGAAAAGATCATGGAATCGGCGCTGTCCGGCGAGCCCGTGATTGCACTCTGCGGCAAGGTCTGGACGCCCGGCCGCGACCCGAAGAAGTTCCCTGTCTGCCCGGAATGCAAGGAAGTCTACGACGGACTCCGCCCCGGCAAAGACGGCGGCGGCTCCGGCGACAAGTAGGCGCTTCACGTAACAGCGTGACGGCGGGGCACAACCTGGTTGCGCCCCGGTCCGTCCGCGGCTTCCCCTGTGCCTCCACCAGCTAAGGTGCCGGGTTCCCCTGTGCACCTGGTTCGGCCCGTCGCCCGCTGCCTGCTGTCCGTTTCATCCGAAAAGATAGGTGTTTTTGTGCTTAGTTGGGTTTCTCCGCCAGCCGCAGCCATGCGCGGAATGGAGGGGCCTAAGTGACAGAGACACTCTTTGGCGGCCCCACGCTTCCTCCGGCCTATCCCGAGCGGGCCGCCTGGGGCACCGCGCGCAAGCTCCGCGCCTGGCAGCAGGAGGCCCTGGACAGCTACTTCAGCACCCACCCCAAGGATTTCCTCGCCGTCGCTACCCCGGGCGCCGGCAAGACGACTTTCGCGCTGCGGGTGGCGTCCATGCTGATCGATTCCGGCGCCGTGAACCGGGTCACGATCGTGGCGCCCACGGACCACCTGAAACGCCAGTGGGCCGATGCGGCAGCCAAGGTCGGCATCGCCATCGACCCGAACTTCAAGAACGCCGACGGCCAGCACGGCCGCGGCTTCATCGGCGTCGCGGTCACCTATGCGCAGGTCGCGAGCAAGCCGATGCTGCACCGGGCCAAGACGGAGGCCGCCCGCACGCTCGTCATCCTGGACGAAATCCACCACGGCGGCGAGGCCCTGTCCTGGGGCGACGGGCTCCGCGAAGCATTCGAACCGGCCGCCCGCCGGCTGTCCCTGACGGGCACGCCGTTCCGCTCGGACACCTCGCCGATCCCGTTTGTGGAATACGCCGAGGACCGCGACGGCATCCGGCGCTCCAAGGCCGACTACACCTACGGCTACGGCAAGGCGCTGCGCGACCACGTGGTCCGTCCGGTCATGTTCATGGCCTACTCCGGCCAGATGCGCTGGCGCACAAGCGCCGGGGAGGAAATGGCCGCGTCGCTCGGCGAATCCGCGGTCACCAAGGACATCACCGCCCATGCCTGGCGCACCGCGCTCAACCCGGCGGGCGAGTGGATCCCGGCCGTGCTGGCCGGGGCGGACAAGCGGCTCAGCGAGGTGCGCCGCAGCGTCCCGGACGCCGGCGGGCTCGTGATCGCCACCGACCATGAGGACGCCAGGGCCTACGCCGGGCAGCTGAAGAAGATCACCGGCGAATCGCCCACCGTCATCCTGTCCGATGACGCGAAGGCCTCCAGCAAGATCGAGGAATTCACCGCCAGCGAGAAGCGCTGGATGGTGGCCGTCCGGATGGTCTCCGAAGGCGTGGACGTTCCGCGGCTCTCCGTCGGGGTCTATGCAACCTCCATCGCCACGCCGCTGTTTTTCGCCCAGGCCGTGGGGCGCTTCGTCCGCGCCCGGAAGCGAGGCGAGACGGCGTCGGTCTTCCTGCCCTCCGTTCCCGTGCTGATGGCGCTGGCAAACTCGATGGAGGCCGAGCGGGACCACGCGCTGGACCGGCCGGACAAGGACGACGACGGCGACGGCCTCTTCAACCCCGAGGACTCGCTCATGGACGAGGCGAACCGCGAGGAGAAGGCCTCCGATTCGCTCACCAAGGGCAAGTTCGAGGCGCTCGATTCCCAGGCGTCCTTTGACCGCGTATTGTTCGACGGCGGCGAGTTCGGCACCGGCGGCGAGGTCGGCTCGGAGGATGAGCTCGACTTCCTCGGAATCCCCGGCCTGCTCGACGCCGACCAGGTCGGCACGCTGCTGCGCCAGCGCCAGCACGAGCAGCTGAACCGGAAGAACGCGCGTGGCACGCAGCCTGTTGCCGCCGCCCCGGTGCCAGCCGTACCTGACCACCGGATGCTGATGGACCTGCGCACTGAACTGGCCAAGAACGTTGCGGCCTGGTCCGCGCGCACCGGCACCCCGCA
>NZ_JAGPOT010000127.1 GCF_018224015.1 Pseudarthrobacter albicanus | reverse complement strand
GACCACCGGATGCTGATGGACCTGCGCACTGAACTGGCCAAGAACGTTGCGGCCTGGTCCGCGCGCACCGGCACCCCGCACGGGGTCGTCCACACCAAGCTCCGGACGGTCTGCGGCGGCCCGGCCGTGGCGCAGGCCAACGAGGAGCAGCTGCAGACGCGCCTGCGGAAGCTCCAGGACTGGTTCATCGGCCGGAAGTAGCTGGTCCCGGCCGTTCCCTGGCCGGGGCTACGGGCAGGTCAGGGAGCGCCGGGGTTGGCTGAGCCGTCGTCCACCGCGGTGCCGGAAGCCGGTGCAATCCTGTCATTGGCCAGGGTTTTACGCCGGCGGTAGACCTGGACCCCGATGGCTGCGGGGACCACGGCCAAAGCGACCGCCCGCATCCATGGCCGGTCCAGGACATGACCGGTGAGCGCATCCAGGGAGAAGAGTCCGGGCCCTCCAAGGGTGAACGAGGCCGCGGCCAGGCCCAGCACCGCCGGGTACTCGAGGCCGCCCTCTGTGGCGAAGAAGCCGTTGGGAGCGTGGACGCTCGCCGCGACACCCATCGTGGTTGCGGCGGCGGCGCCGGCGGCCGGAGTGGCCAGCCCCAGGGCGAGGGCAAAACCCGCGCCTGCCTCACCCACGCCGGCGAGTATGGCGCTGGGTGTTGCGGGGCGGAAGCCCATGGCGTGCATGCCCTTGCTGGTGCCTTCGATCCCTCCTCCGCCGAACCACCCGAAGAGTTTTTGGGATCCGTGGGCGATGAGTACGCCTCCGAGGGCGACCCGGAAAAGGGTCTGCGCGGCGGCGGCAGCCACAGGCCTGGTCGTTGCATGGCTCATTAGAGTCCTCCTTGCGTTAGCCGTGCCGCTGCACTGGCTGGCTCCCACTGTCCAGCATGATTCTACGTCGGCGACATGAATCGATCACAGGAAGGGGCGTGAATGGCCAGAGCGCCGGAGGTCCTTCCGGGCCCAGGCCGCCCCGGCGTCGGCGCAGTAGTGGACCGTCCCGTCGGCGACCCCCTGCGGCCGGGGCCAGCGAACGTGGCTAACCGCAATACCGTTCAGTTAATAATTAGTATGTGTACTTGAGGATTTTGGGTGGGTTGCGGATGCTGGGCATGGTGCGCGCGTTTGGCGGCCCATTTGATGACCTTGCGTTTGACTACCCGGGGATTGG
>NZ_JAGPOT010000126.1 GCF_018224015.1 Pseudarthrobacter albicanus | reverse complement strand
CGGTGGCGTCGCGTTGTCCGGTGGGCGCGGTGGCGTCGCGTTGTCCGGTGGGCGCGGTGGCGTCGCGTTGTCCGGTGGGCGCGGTGGCGTCGCGTTGTCCGGTGGGCGCGGTGGCGTCGTATCCGGTGGTGCGGGTGGTGTCGCGTTGTCCGGTGGGCGCGGTGGCGTCGTATCCGGTGGTGCGGGTGGTGTCGCGTTGTCCGGTGGGGGTCCTGGCGTCGTCCGTGGCGGGTGCGGTGGTGTCGCGTTGTCCGGTGGGGGTCCTGGCGTCGTCCGTGGCGGGCGCGGTGGTGTAGCGGGGCGCGGTGGCGTCGTATCCGGTGGTACGGGTGGTGTCGGGTGCGTCGTTGCGGTCGCTTCCGGTGGTGTCGCGTTGTCCGGTGGGGGTCATGGCGTCGTCCGTGGTGGGCGCGGTGGCGTCGTATCCGGTGGTGCGGGTGGCGTCGCGTGCGTCGTATCTGTGCGTGCCGGGGGCGGCGGTGGAAGCTGCGCTATCTGTAGCCGCTTCGGTGTAGGTGCGTCCGCTGTCGAGCTGGTAGTGCTGGTAGAGCCGGCCTTCCTCGGCAGGCTCCAGGGGCCGATCGGCGTCGATCCGGGGCGCGTCCTTGACCTGGTTCTTGCTGTAAGGGACGACGATGTCATTGCCCTCTGTCCGGGCACCTTGAAGGGGCACGAAGGATTCGGACATTCCGAACAAGCCCGTCCTGACGGTCATCCAGCTGGGCTGTCCGTCATCGTTGTCCACGAAGACCTGGCCGATGGAGCCGATCTTTTCTCCGTCCTCCGAAAGGACATTTGCGCCTTGGCTGAGCAGGCGATCGATTTGTTCGGCGGTGAGCATGACGTCTCCTTGGATCTCATAGGTTGGAATAGCGCGTCCGATCGGGTGCCCTTGATGGACCACCTGACCGGTACCGGGCAGGACGCTTTGATGCTGACCGGTGCTTTGGAGGCGTCCGCGGCGCTGCGAACTGCCCGGAGGGGGGCGCCCCGCCGAAAGAGCCCAGTATCAGGCTCTTCACAGACGAGGCCGTCACGGGGCTGATGTTCGCCATGACGGTGCCGGGCCGGGACGCGATGATCGCAGCCGGCGGCGCGCTCACCGGATTTCGTCCGAAGACGAACCGCAGCACTGACAGGACGAGCATGTCGTAGAAGATTTTGGAAATGCTGGCACCCGCAACCGGTGAGGACTGGCCGGGTGCTTTGTTGGTGCTGCCGAGCTTCACCCCAGGGCCGAGACCCTCTTGATGCACCGGCTGGGTCCGGGTTCTGCGCTTCAACTTCGTGAGCGGCGCCCGGACGGCGAAGGCGACCAGGAACTGGGGAATGAACGTTTTCATTACCGCCAGTCCGGCTTGGATCCGGTGGAGAATATCCAAAGTATGCGCTGCCATTCGATCAGGAGGCTGGGACCGGTCCCGTCGCGCAGGGAGGTCGTCCCGCGCCGTTTTTCGTGTTATACCATGAACGCCGCTTTATTAGGAAGCCCCCTTATGAATGACCGGGATGCACTCATCATCGCCCTGCAGGCGGTCCGGATGCGGATAGGTGACATCGTGAACCGGCGCCATGGTTTTGGTTGCCGGGGTGCCATACTGAGGTCAATTGCGATGCTGGGTCGATTGGAATCGGGCCATTGATTGTGGACCGGGGGTCACGCCATGCTGCTGGACACATCGACGCTTCGTGTGGCGTTGGCTGTGGTCGACCTGACACTTCTGCTGCTCTTCTACTTCATCACGTACCGGCGGACGCGTTCCGCCTACAGCGGCTGGTGGTGCGTGGCCCTGCTGCTTTTCCTGGCCGGCAACGCGGCGTATCTGCTGGACGGCACGGTCCACCAGGTGTGGGCCAACCCCTCGGGCAACGTGCTGCTCGTGTCGGGAGCGGCCAGCATCTGGGCCGGCGCCCGTTCGCTGCGGACGGCCGCTCCGCGCAGCTGGGTCCTCGCCGTCGCTCCCGCGATCACCGCCGTGGCGTCCGTGCTGGACCACCCGGCCACCAACATCTGGGCGGGCGGGCCCGCATACCTCGTCTTCATGGGCACGCTGGTCGGCCTGGGCTGCAGGGAGCTGTTCGCGCTGGACCGCGACTTTTCGCACGCGCACCGCACGCTCGCCGTCGGCTCGGGGATCCTTGCCGTGTACTATTTCGGCCGGTTCATCGCCTTCGTCACCGACGGGCCCGCGGGTCCGGTGTTCGGCTCCGTCTTCGGATCGGTGACCACCACTGTCTTTTCGGCCGTGATCCTGATGGTGGCGTCCTTCACCATGGCCGAGCTGAGCTACGAGCAGCAGACGCAGGACCTCCGCTCCCGCGCCACCGTGGACGGCCTGACCGGGCTGCTCAACCGCACGGCGTTCATGGACCTCGCCGCGGACGAACTGCGCCGGCTCAACCTGGCCAGGACGCCCACATCACTCATCCTGGCCGACCTGGACCATTTCAAGACCATCAATGACGAGTTCGGGCACTCCGCGGGAGACACCGCACTGCAGGCCTTCGCGGACGCCTGCACGGCCACCGTGCGCTCCACCGACCTCGTGGGCCGCTACGGAGGGGAGGAATTCATCCTGCTCCTGCCGGGTGTGAGGCCCGAGCGCGCCAGCGAAATCGCTGCCGACATCAGCCGCCGGCTCCATTCCCGCCAGCCAGAGGTGGTTCCGCGCCTGCCCACCGTAAGCTACGGCATCGCCTCGACGGCTGCCGGCCGCGCGGACCTTGAGGCGCTGGCCACTTCCGCGGACGCGGCCCTCTACCGGGCGAAAACCCTCGGGCGGAACCGCTCCGTGCTGGCCACGAGTCTCCTCGAGGAAAAAACAGCCTGAAGGCGGTCCCCCCGTGGGGTGGCGCTGGCCCGTGGCGTCAGGAAATGACCCCGTCCACCAGTGCCTTGGCCTCGGCCTGGACCAGCTTGAGGTGCTCCGCGCCCTTGAAGGACTCGGCGTAGATCTTGTAGACGTCTTCGGTACCGGAGGGCCGGGCCGCGAACCAGGCATTCTCGGTGACCACCTTCAGCCCGCCGATGGCCGCGCCATTGCCGGGTGCTTCGGTCAGCTTGGCCGTGATGGTCTCGCCTGCCAGCTCCGTGGCGGTGACGTCCGACGCCGAGAGCTTGCCGAGGGCCGCCTTCTGCTCGCGGGTGGCCGCGGCATCGATCCGGGCGTAGACCGGGTCGCCGAACTGGTCGGTGAGGCCCTTGTAGAGCTGCGACGGCGACTTGCCGGTCACAGCGGTGATCTCGGACGCCAGCAACGCCAGCAGGATGCCGTCCTTGTCCGTGGTCCACACGCTGCCGTCCTTCCTGTTGAAGGACGCGCCGGCGGATTCCTCGCCGCCGAAGGCCCCTTCGCCGGAAAGGAGCCCGGGAACGAACCACTTGAAACCGACCGGGACCTCCACGAGCTTGCGGCCCAGGCTTTCGGCCACGCGGTCGATGATCGAAGAGGACACCAGGGTCTTGCCGATCACTGACTGCGGATTCCAGCCGGTCCGGTGGCGGTAGAGGTAATCGATCGCGACGGCCAGGTAGTGGTTCGGGTTCATCAGCCCGCCCTGTCCATCAACAAAAGGTGTCACAATGCCGTGGCGGTCCGCGTCGGCGTCGTTACCGGTCGCGATGTCGAACGCCGTCTTGCCGGAACCGGCGTCGGACATCCGGTTGATCAGCGACGCCATGGCCGAGGGTGAGGAGCAGTCCATCCGGATCTTCTCGTCCCAGTCCAGGGTCATGAAGGCCCACTGCGGGTCCACGGTGGGGTTCACGACGGTCAGGTCGAGGTGGTGGCGTTCGCCGATTTCGCCCCAGTAGTCCACGGAGGCGCCGCCCATGGGGTCCGCGCCGATCCGGACGCCAGCCTCACGGATGGCGTCGAGGTCCAGCACCGAGGGGAGGTCGTCGACGTAGCTGCTGAGGAAGTCGAACTTGCCGGTGGTTGCGGCGCTGAGGGCGTCGGCGATCGGGATGCGCTTGACGCCCCGCAGTCCGTTCTCGAGGAGCTCGTTGGCGCGGTTGGCGATCCAGCCGGTGGCATCCGAGTCCGCGGGTCCGCCGTGCGGGGGGTTGTACTTGAAGCCGCCGTCGCCGGGCGGGTTGTGGCTGGGGGTGACGACAATGCCGTCGGCCTGCGGTGCCCCGGCCGGAGAGTTGTTGTTGTGCGTGAGGATGGCGTGGCTCAGGGACGGGGTGGGGGTGTAGCCGTGGCGCGCGTCGATCAGCACGTGCACGCCGTTGGCCGCGAGCACCTCCAGGGCCGAGTTCTGGGCCGGTTCGCTGAGCGCATGGGTGTCCTTGGCCAGGTACAGGGGACCGGTGATGCCCTGGCCCGCACGGTATTCCACGATCGCCTGGGTGATCGCGAGGATGTGCGGTTCGTTGAAGGACGCCTTGAGGCTCGTGCCGCGGTGCCCCGAGGTGCCGAACGCCACCCGTTGCCCGGGGTCGCCGAGGTCCGGCGAAACGTCGTAATACGCATCCAGGAGCGCAGTGAGGTCAACAAGATCTTGGGATTGGGCAACAGTGCCCGCGCGGCTAGCCATGGCACCAGCATGCCAGACGACGGCGGACCGCAGCATGATTTGGCCTGAATCCGGCCCCTGTGACGGAGAATGTCCTGCCCTCCGGAGCCCGGCGGCGGTAGTCTTGACCCACCGACTCCAAGGGGATTTCGATGACCGATCAGCCGCATTCCGGCAGTAATTCCGGCGACGACAACGCCGCAGGGGACCAGGCGCCGGGCGGCCACCGGCCGCCGTCGGATCTTCCGCCGCAGGGATCAGGGGTTCCGCCCGCACAGACTCCGCAGGCAGCGCCGCACTTCCAGGAGCCGCACTTCCAAGAGCCGGGCTACGGCTGGCAGAAGGAACAGCACGAACAGCAGGAACAGCAGGAACAGCACGAACAGCCGGCGGCCGGCTACGGCCAGCCCGACAGTCCCTACGGCACCGCATACGGTGTCCCGTTCGGCGCCCCCGGCCAGCCTCCGTATGGCGCCCCGGGCCAGCAGTACGGCCAGCCGGGCAGCCCGTACAACGGCTACGGCCAGCCGGCCTACTACGGCATGCCGCCCGCGCCCAAGAGCCTGAGCATCGCCAGCCTGTGCTGCGGCGTTGCCACGTTTCTCGGGTTCGGGTTCTTCCTCCTGCCGCAGATCGCCGCCGTCGTGCTGGGGCACATGGCACTGATGCGGGAGCCGAGCGGCCGGGGCATGGCCATCGCGGGCCTTGTGTTGGGCTACGTGGCGATCGCACTCACGGTCCTGGCCATTGCGTTGTTGTTCCTGCTCGTTGCCGGCAGCGCAAGGTACAGCGGCTACCGGGCGTAGGAACGACGGCGGCGGCCTCTGACGGCAATGCAGACCGGCGCCTTCGCGTGCCTGGTCCCCGGAGGCTTGGAGAGGCATGCCGGGGCGCGCGGAGCTCGGATTGCCGCCGCCGATCCCGTGAGCCGCTGACCGCCCCCACCCGGGGGGACATGCCCAGTCCTTGGCCCCGCTGATGGGCATGGTGGCATTATGCCCGGCGGTGGCGGCCAGGGGAGGGCATGTCCGGAGGCCGCGGGCGGGCGCAAGGCGGGCGGGTGCAAGGTTGGCGGTCGGCTTCGGGCACGCTAGAAACCCAGCTGGGCGGCCAGCTGCAGCAGCAGCGCCTCGGACCCCGTCCGCCCGACCAGCTGGATGCCCATCGGCAGACCGGCGCCCTTCACGCCCCCGGTCCAGTGCACCGGGAGGCTGATCGCCGGCAGCCCGCACACGTTCACCATCGAGGACCACGGCGCGTATTCACACTGCTTGCGGTAGTCGTCGTCGGCGTCTCCCATCCACTCGGCCGCCGGCCAGTAGCCGCCGCCGTGGGCCGCCCCGGTGAACCAGCCCACCGGGCGGGGGGTCTGCGCCAGCGCGGGCGTCAGGATGAGGTCCCAGGCGGAGTACTGGGCGATCGTGTCCCGCCGGAACTGGCGCAGGAACCCGAGCGCGTCGCCGAGCCCGGCCGGGCTGCGCAGCTGCGCACGCCGCCGGAACGTCCGCGTCAGCGGGGTCAGCAGCGCCTCGCGCTGCGGAGCGATCCGGGCACTTCCGATGCCGGCGGTCCAGGCCGTGGTGAACGCGTCCGGGTAGCGGTTGTCGTAGCGGATGGCGGCTTCCGTGGTTTCGTGGCCGGCCGTTTCCAGCAGCCTGATGCCTTCGGCCAGGGCATCGAGTGCCGCGCCGTCCGGGACAAAGGGGAAGGTTTTCTTCCACGGGCTGTCCAGGCTGACCCCGATCCGGAGCCGGTGCGGTTCCCGGGCGGTCTGTTCAAGGTAGCCCGGCGCAGGCGTCCCGGGGATCCCGGGCACGAGCGCGTCAAGCAGCAGGGCGGCATCCGCGGCGGAGCGGGCCAGCGGACCCGCGACCACCAGCCCGGCTGGATCTCCGGTGCTTTCTCCCGCAGGCACCAGTCCCCGGCCGGGCTTCAGCCCCACCAGGCCGCAGGCCGCGGCCGGAATGCGGACCGATCCGCCGCCGTCGCTCCCGGGCGCGAACGGCACCAGCCCCGCCGCCACAGCGGCAGCGCTGCCGCCCGAGGAGCCTCCCGAACTGCGGCTGAGCGCGTACGGGTTGCGCGAGGGAGGCGCGATCCGGTTTTCGCTGTACGCCGTCAGCCCGAACTCCGGAACCTGCGTCTTGCCCAGCGATACGGCGCCGGCACCCTTGAGCGCGGCCGCCAGGGCGCCGTCGGCCAGTGCGGGCCTGCGCTCGAGGGCGGCACTGCCGTGGGTGGTGACGACACCGGCGACGTCCGTCAGGTCCTTGAAGGCGACCGGCATGCCGTGCAGCAGCGGCAGGCCGGTCCCGTTCCTGACTCGGGTCCCGTCCCCGGCCCGGGCGGCGCGGGCATGGGAATCGTCGGCCGCGGCAGCATCCTGCAGGGCCTGCTCCGCCGTGACCGTGATGAACGCGCCAAGGTGCGGGTTTCCGGCGTCGATCCGCTCCAAATAGTGGCCGGCCGCCTGGCGCGCCGAGAGTTCGCCCGAGCGCAGGGCATCGCGCAATTGGACGGCCGAGAGTTCGTGGATCTCAGCCAAGGAAGCGCTCCGGGTGTTCCCTCGCGGCGCCCCGCACCGGGGGACATGCCCAGTCCCCGGCCCCGCTGGTGGACATAGTGGCATCATGTCCAGCCCTGGGATCAAGGGGAGGGCATGTCCGTGGGCGGCGGGTCGGCTCAAGCATGGCGTGCCGCTCCGCTGCCATCGAATTTCCCCTCACCCTGCTGATCACTGTGCTGATCACTGTGCTGAATTCCTGAAGCGTAACGTGCCGGTTGGTAGGGCCCGGCGCGGCAGCTGGCGATACGCTGGAGGCAGAACCCAGATTTCCCGGAAAGGACTTCCATGAGCGACACCGAAACCGTGAAAGTATCCGAGGTCCCTGACGGGGCCACGATCCTGGACGTCCGTGAGGACTACGAATGGGTCGCGGGGCACGCCGAGGGCGCCCTGCATATTCCCCTGGACCAGCTTCCGGCCCGCATCGGCGACCTCGATCCGGATGAGGACCTCTACGTCATCTGCCGCACCGGCGGCCGGTCGTTCCGGGGCGCCCAGTGGCTCGTGGGCCAGGGGTACTCCGCAGTGAACGTGGCCGGCGGCATGGACCAATGGCTCGAAAACGGAATGCCGCTGGTGTCCGACAACGGACTCAAGCCAGTCATCCTGTAACCAAAGAAAGTAGAGCCGATGCCCGCAGCAACCGTCACCTACACCTTCCTCGGGCCGGAAGGCACCTTCACCGAGGCGGCACTGATGCAGGTCCCGGACGCGGCGGACGCCATCCGCATCCCCTCCTCGAACGTGAACACGGCGCTGGACAAGGTCCGGGACGGTTCGGCGGACGCGGCCATGGTGCCGATTGAAAATTCCGTCGAGGGCGGCGTGACGGCGACCCTTGACGCCATCGCCACCGGTCCGGAGCTGCGGATCCTCCGCGAGGCCCTCGTGCCGATCAGCTTTGTCCTCGTGGCCAGGCCGGGCGTGCGGATCGGGGATATCCGCCGCATCTCCACCCACGGCCACGCCTGGGCCCAGTGCCGGCTGTGGGTTGACGCGCATATTCCCGGCGTGGAATACATTCCGGGTTCCTCCACGGCGGCGGCGGCGATGGGGCTGCTGGCGGACGGTGCCACCTATGACGCCGCGATTTGCGCCCCGATCGTGGCCACCGAGCAGCCTGGCCTGGCCGTGCTGGCAGAAAACATCGGCGACAACCCCGGCGCCGTCACCCGTTTCGTGCTCGTGGGCCGGCCGGGCGCCCTGCCCGGGCGGACCGGCTCGGACAAGACCACCGTGGTGGTGCCGCTGCCCAAGGACCGGCCGGGCGCGCTGATGGAGATCCTGGACCAGTTCGCCACCCGCGGCGTGAACCTGAGCCGGATCGAGTCCCGGCCCACCGGCCAGTATCTGGGGCACTACTTCTTCAGCATCGACGCGGACGGCCATGTTGCCGATGCCAGGGTGGCGGACGCCCTCGCGGGCCTGCACCGGATCAGCCCGGCGACCCGGTTCCTGGGTTCCTACGGCCGCGCCGACGGCCACCGGACGAACGTGGCGCCGCATACTTCGGACCAGGCATTCCGGTCCGCGCATGCGTGGGTCAAAGATATTCTCGCCGGCACATGGGTGGCCCCGGAATATGTGCCGGAAGCTTCGCCCACAGCGTAGTCGAATGGCATCCGCGGCACTTCCGCCCCCCGGAAACTGTGCGTATGCTTGCCTGATCCATTGGGGATAACCTCTACCGGAGGGAGCAGGTCATGTCAGGCACCAGCATAGAAAATGACGGCCAGGGAATGATTGTCAATCCCAAGCCGACTGCTGAAAACCAGGACTGGGACGGCGACGACGCCGACCGTGCGGACCGGCTGCGCTTCGAAGAGGAACAGGCGATGATCCGTGAGCAGTCCGAGGCCCGCGCCGCCAAGGCTGCCGCTGAAGCGAAGAAGTCCGCCGACGCGAAGAACGAAGCTGTGAAGAAGGCAGCCAGCGCCTAGTCCGTTTCGGTGCCGTCCTTCACGCGGATCAGCAGCGAGCCCGGTGCCACCTGGATAGTGACCTCCGTGGCTTCGCCGGAGGGGTCGCCGTCGAGCTGGGTGGGCATGGGCTCCGCGCACCGGATGGTGATCTTGCCGGAGCGGTAGTAGCTCATCACCGGCAAGTTCCTCTTGTGCTTCAGCAGGATCTTCCAGTACATCGCCAGCCAGCCGATCGCGCTGCGCGGGCTCATCACCACCACGTCAAGCATGCCGTCATCGATCATGGCCTGCGGGATGAAATCGATTCCGCCGGGGATCAGCCCGCAGTTCGCGAACAGTACGCTGCGGATCTTCCGGGTCTGCTCTGGCTGGTCGTCCAGCGCAATGGAGACCTTTTTGCGGCGCCCGGGCAGGTGCCGGACGCCGGCCTCGGTGTAGGCCAGCCAGCCGACGGCCTTCTTCAGCCCGTCGTTCGTGTCGCCGACGACTTCGGCATCCATCCCGATGCCCGCTATCACCAGGAAGGTGTGTTCGGTGGACCCTCCGGTCCGTGAATTCTCCACCCTCATGCGCGCCGTATCGATGAAGCGCTGGTGCCCGAACAGGGCCGTCTGGACATTGCCGGGCAGGTCGTACACGTCCAGATGGACGTTGCGGGCCAGCAGGTTGCCGGTGCCCAGCGGGATCAGGCCCATGGCGGTGTCCGTGCCCGCGAGGACTTCCGCCACGACGCGCACGGTGCCGTCGCCGCCGCCCGCCAGGACGACGTCGGCCCCGTAGCCCAGGGCTTGCCGGGCCTGCGAGAATCCGGGGTCCTCGGCCGTGGTGTCAAAGAAGCGGGGCCGTTCCCACCCGGCCTCGAGGCACGCATCCTCGATGAGTGCCCGGGCCTCGGCCGATTTGGCTTTGATCGGGTTCAGGACGACGGCGACTTTCTGCCGCCCCAGCCCGGGACTGTGCGTTTCTTCCCAGACCGCGCTGCGGATGTGCCGGGCCTTCAGCCGGCGCACCCCCCACCAGCTGGAGGCGGCAAAGGCCAGGACTCCGGCGATGATGAGGTACAGCAGCCAGTCGCTCATGGTGCTCCAACACTATCCCGCCGTTGCCCGGCCCCGGATTGCCGGGGATGGCTGCCGGATTGGATAGTCTTGTCCCGTGATCGACGTAAAAGACCTCAGCGAAAATCCGGGCAAGTTCCGGGCCAGCCAGCGCGCCCGCGGCGCCGATGACTCCGTGGTGGACGCGATCATCGCAGCGGACTCGGCCCGGCGCGCGGCGCTGATCCGCTTCGAGAACCTCAGGGCCGAGCAGAACGCCTACGGCAAGAAAGTCGCGCAGGCCAAGGGCGAGGAGAAGCAGGCGCTGCTCGCCGAGGTCAAGGTCCTTGCGGCTTCGGTCAAGGCCGCCTCAGCGGAGGCCGACGTCGTGCAGGCCGCGCACGAGGAACTGCTCCGGGTGATCCCCAACCTGATCGAGGACGGCGTCCCGGCCGGCGGCGAGGACGACTACATCGTGGTGAAGACTGTCGGCACGCCCCGCGAGTTCACCGACTTTGAACCCCGCGACCACCTGGAGATCGGCGAGCTGATCGGCGCCATCGACATGGAGCGCGGCGCCAAAGTCTCCGGCTCACGCTTCTATTTCCTGCGCGGCGTGGGCGCCCGCCTCGAAATGGCGCTGCTGCAGATGGCCATGGAGCAGGCCATCGACGCCGGCTTCGTGCCGATGATCACCCCCACGCTGGTCCGCCCCGAGATCATGCAGGGCACCGGTTTCGACGTCAAGCACGACGCCGAAATCTACCGTCTCGCCGAAGACGACCTTTACCTTGTGGGCACCTCGGAAGTGTCCCTGGCCGGCTACCACTCGGACGAGATCCTGGACCTCTCCGCCGGGCCCATACGCTTCGCCGGGCAGAGCTCCTGCTACCGTCGCGAGGCCGGTTCCCATGGCAAGGACACCCGCGGCATCATCCGGGTCCACCAGTTCAACAAGGTGGAGATGTTCGTCTACACCACGGTGGAGGAGGCTGCCGCAGAGCACGCCCGGCTCCTCGCCTGGGAAGAGGAAATGCTGGCCGGGTGCGAATTGCCGTACCGCGTGATCGACACCGCCGCCGGCGACCTGGGCAATTCCGCCGCCCGGAAGTTCGACTGCGAGGCCTGGGTCCCGACGCAGGGCGCCTACCGCGAGCTGACCTCCACGTCCAACTGCACGACGTTCCAGGCCCGCCGCCTGAACATCCGCGAACGTGTCTTCAGCGAGGACGGCGCGCCCAAGGGAACGCGGACCGTGGCGACCCTCAACGGCACCCTGGCCACCACCCGCTGGATCGTGGCGATCCTGGAGCACCACCAGAACCCGGACGGCTCCGTCAACATCCCCGCCGCGCTGCAAAAGTACCTCGGCGGAATGACCGTCTTCCCGGTGCTCTAAGATCCCGGCTCTGATTCCGCAGGACTTCCCTAACTATGCGATTCCCCGCCGACGCCCCGTAGCCGCCGGGTAAACACCCACAGCCGTGGATAAGCCGTGAGTGTTTACTGCATGTTCATGCCCTGCTGTGGCGTGCATCCTAGCGGCTGACCGGGGTGTCTGTTCTACTTGTGAGATGACAACATTGACTGAAACCTCAGTCGCTGGCAACGATGACCAGCGAAGCACCAACGAAAAGATGATGATCGCCCTGGACGTCGACGGGACCCTTGTGGACCACGACGGACACATGTCGGCTCCCGTCCGCGAAGCCGCCCAGGCTGTCGTGGCCGCCGGACACGAGGTCATGATCGCCACGGGCCGCTCACTCAACGCGACGCTGCCTATCATCGAGCACATCGGCATCGAAAACGGGTACGCCGTGTGCTCCAACGGGGGTGTGACCCTGCGCATAGACTCCAGCCTCTCCATCGGCTACGAGGTCATCCACAAGGCAACGTTTGATCCGGGTCCGGCGCTCCGCGCCCTGCGCAAGAGGCTGCCCACCGCCAAGTACGCGCTCGAGGACGGGGACGGCAACTTCCTTTCCACCGAACGCTTCCAGGACTCCAGCTTCGGCGTGGAGGCCGTCGGCGTCGACTTCCAGACGATGCTGGAGGCCACCGCCGTGCGCGTAGTGGTGTTCAGTTCGGAGAACACCCCGGAGGAATTCAATGCGGCCATCCGCCACGTCGGCCTCGCCGGAGTGACCTACTCGGTGGGCTGGACGGCGTGGCTGGACATTGCCGCCGCCGGTGTCACGAAGGCCAGCGCCCTGGAGCACCTCCGCGCGCGTCTGAGCATTGAGATGCACCGCACTGTCGCCGTCGGCGACGGCCGCAACGACATCGAGATGCTCACCTGGGCCGCCCGCGGTGTGGCCATGGGCCAGGCCCCCGAGGAAGTCATCGCCGCCGCGGACGAGGTCACCCACTCCGTTTACGACGACGGCGCCGCCCACGTGCTGCGCAGCATCCTCCGGTAGGAACCCGGGCGCCGTTCCGGGCCCAGGTCCAAGCCCCGTACCCGGGACGGGGCCGGGCCCTAGGACTGCGCTGAACAATTTGGGTGGTTTAAGGCGCGCCTGCTGGACTTCGCGCAGTGGTCCTTAAGACTGGGTGTATGCAAGGAATTGAGGCGGCCCAGCGCGGATATTTGGA
>NZ_JAGPOT010000125.1 GCF_018224015.1 Pseudarthrobacter albicanus | reverse complement strand
GGAAGGCGTCCAGAACGGTCACGGCTTCGGGCAGGCAGTCGTCGATGGCGTTGGCGTAGCCGCGGAACGGGTCCAGGGTCGCGGTGCTGATGCCTGCGGTGAACCCCTCCGCCTGGTTTCAAGCCAGGCCTTGTACACGGAACCGGAGCGCCCCGGGACCAGGTCCAGCAGCCGGGCGCGGGGTTTACCGCTTTGATCACGGGTGTGGTCGACCATGCCGGTGACCATCCGTTCGGACGGGAAGCCGGTGTGTTTCCAGACGTGTTCGTCCACGCCGAGCGAGCCGGTGCCGCGCAGACGGCCCGGGTCCGCGAGCTCGGTGCCGGCCAATGCCTGGATCGCGTCCCACGCGGTTTGCCAGGCCACTCCGAGTTGCCGGGCAACGGCCGAGACCGACGTGTCGTGGTGCTTGAGTGAGTCCACTGCCCAGCGCACGGCGCGCACGGTGAGTTTCTCCCGCGGGCCGATCAACCAGTGCTCTTCGCTGAACGTGCTCTTCGGGCACTGCCGCTCCCGGCACCGGTAAATGCGCTTGCGCCACCTGAGCACCAGGGAGAACCCGAGCAGCGGCGCGTCGTGCGCCGTCACGGTGCGCCGATCATGGGCCTGCGCGCTGGATCCGCATCCCGGACACCAGCCGGCGGCATCGCCGGTCTCCACGGCCACGGTGATCCGGTCAGCACGGCTGCGGTCCACACCGAGCACGTGCATGTCTTCCATCCCGAGCAAGGCATCGCTCAGGTCACACCAGGGCCCGGGACCACAGCCTGTCACCACCGCTGCCGGACCGGCATCTTCCGGCGCAACAGTTCCAGGTGAAGGCAGGGAGCGGCCCGGCGACATAGAATATGGCACTGTCAGGGTCTTTCTTGAGGTTTTCTTGGTCGATAACCATTCAAGAAGACCCTGACGCCTTCCCCGGTCATGCCACGCTGAGACCAGCCACAATCCACAGCCCGAACATCATGAAGTAAGGCCCACCTCACCACGCTTCACTGGGAAGAGCCAGTTTGACCCGGTCCGCCGCCAGCCGGCGGTCGATGGTCGCCGGGGCGATCTTCAGCAGCAGCGCCGCCGTTCCGTCGTCGAGCTGCAGCTCCTCAAGCCGGCGCAGCCGCGGCACCAGGTCCGGCAGCGCCGCCGCCAGTAACCGCCCGCACGGGGTCCCCTGGACGGCCCAGATGAACCGCAGGGCCTCGATCACCGGTTCCCCGTAGAGCGGAGGCCGTGGTGACCGTGGTGTGACCTGCTTGAGGACCAGGGCCTGTCTCAGCGCCTTGCGCGTGTGGTCGCGGTGCCAGTGCGTCAGGGCGCACAGCTCGTCCAGGATGGTTTTCTTGGCGGCCCGGTCCGCGCGAGCGTATCGGAGGGCGGTGGTCTTCGTGACGGCTCTGCGCTGGCTCATCGAAAGCTCCATGGCTCACAGTGCCGGGGCGGCGGGCGCCGTCCCGGCAGACGCGCCGCTACGCGGGCATTATCAAATGATTCTTCGATAGCAGCTACGCGGGCATCTTTGATGAGTCAACGCGGGCTCTTGTTCAACCGTACTCATCGGCGCATCATGGCCGCTACAAGATCCCGCGATCTCCCCTCAAATAGCGGCGATCCAGTAGAGAGGGACATGGAGATGTCAGAAGTAGCAAAACCCGCAAAGCGGTCGTGGTGGATAGACAAAGGCCACAAGGTCCATTGCTATGCCAACCCAGCCGGCGATTGCCATGTAACGTCCCTAGCGGACTCGATGGAGGCGGAGGCAACCTCCTTTTACGACGCAGATTTGGCAAGAACGACCGGTGAAATCAACAATATCTTGACCGGGGTCAGAGGGGCGAAGCCCTCAGGTAGAGACCTCTGCTTTATCGTCGTCGAGAACCGACCCTTTCTAGTCTGGACTGAACCCGGGTCAACGGGTCCCGATGAATCTGGGGCGATTCGTCCCGATGATGATCCTCAGACGGTAAGGAGGGCGCTCGGACTGAAGCAGGAGAAGCCGGCCCATCCGCACAAGCGCTCATGGCTTATGGGCCCCACTCACATAATCTACTGCTATGCAAATCCAGCGGCAGACTGCATTGTGACTTCCCTGTGGGAGCCGTCAGTGGGGATGGAGACGAAGTCCTTCTACGACGCGAACCTCGATAGCGCGACCAAGGAAATCAACAGAATTTTGGCCGGGATCAAAGAGAAGAAGCAACCAGGGAGAGACCTCTCCTTCATTGTGGTGGAGAACCGCCTCTTCTTAGTTTGGACTGAACCAGGCGCGGTCGGCCCCAATAATGATCCTCAGACGGTAAGGGAGGCCCTCAGGCTGAAGGAACCGAAATAAGTGCCGGGATCTCAGCCGCATCCACCGGACCCGTCGCGCCGGATGGACGTCGCCGTCTCCGCCGGCTCGAGTGCGGCCCCGCCCAGCAGGGACCCCCGCGACGCTGCATGAACGCTTGGTAGTCGGCGCTGACCGTCTCGCCCGCGACTTCTTTCGTAGCCACTTCATCCTGGAAGATCAGGACCAAATACTTTGACATTTCGTACCCCCTTCGTCTGTGGGGCCATGCTGGTGCGATCGTGACTGCCACCGAAGGGGCACGGCCCTTCGGCGCCGGGACGTTGTTCGCGTGGGCCCTCAGCAGGGGTTGCCACGTCTCCGGCAAGGAAAACCGCAGTTCCACAGGCTACCTTGAGCCCGTGGCAGTGTTTCCCACGGGAGCACTGCACACGTCATTCCCCTCCAGAATGATGGTGCACTATCCGGGGTCGGCGCCCGCGTCACAGCGGCGCCTACCCCGTGGTGGCTGAGAACCTGCGCCGGGTCATCCTTCGGCAGCGGTGATCTTGTCCAGGCCGCACCGGGCCGGCCAAGACGAGCAGAGCATCCTTTTCGGAGGAGAGGCGGGACGGGTTGCTGTCCGTTCGGGTACCCATGCCAGGCAAGACGGCACCTGCCGCCGACAACTGCGACATCGAGCGATCACAGAACCCCGCCACGAAGCGTTTGAACTCCACACGTCGCGGATGCTGGACGCCGGCCAACCGCCGCGGTCCCGGAAATGTTGTCTTGAGAAAGGATCCTTTGACGGGACTGCCCGTAGGCACCTCTCTGCACCGCCGATACCACGCTCACCATTGTCTTCGCCTTCGCTCTGGTTAGGTCCCCAGGTCGAACCCGACCAACTCCGAACATACCGAAGCCTCGCGTGGGCCGGCCCTCCCCTTATATCGGCCGGCCAGATCCGAGCGTTCTTTTGAGTACGTGTGAAGGCCCGTGGACCTTGTTTGGCTGTGTTGAGGGGCGCACTGGCGATTGCTTGCCCCGGTTGTCAACGACGATGCCGGCATCCGGGGCTTTCTCCTGCCCTGGGCCTGAACTCCTCTGGGATTCGGGTCATTCCAGGGAAACCAATGCGCCGCCGCCGACGGACCCGGGCGTCCTGTGAAGGGATGCCCGGGAGAATCTTTTGTTGGGCTGGAAATGTTCTGGAATCACGGCAACAGCCACGGTTGATGTTCTCAACCGTGGCTGTTGCTTGCCGTATCTGTCGTACATCGAATAGGGCCGGCATGCAGGACTACAGCGCCTGAGGCTTGCAGCCAGACGAATCTACTTCGTAGGGACGGCACCGGCGGATGTTACAGCGGGATGGGGCGTGCTCGACGGTACGGGGTTGTCCGCACCGGCGGTCGCCGTGGGTTTGGCACTTGGTGCGGGGTGGCTTGTGGGGGTGGGTGTCTGCGTCGGCTGTTCAGTGTGGTCGGTGGCCGGATCCGTTGGCACGGTGCTCGACTCAACTGGGGCGCTTGGTTTCGGGTCCGTGGCGGGAGTGCCCGTGCTGTCGTTGGTATTTGACACGACCTGGGTAATACCGGACTGGAGAGCGCTGGTTCCATTCGAAAGGGCCGCACCCGTGGCTGCCTGGATGCCAAGAATCGACCCCACTCCAATGGCGAAGATGGTGGCTGTTCCACCGATAGCCATCCAGGCCTTCCGGCCCCTGGGTGACTTGTGGGGGGCATGCCGTGCATCGGCCAGGCTTGCCCGGGGCTGCTCCAGCGGCAAGGGCGTAGCGGAGACCTTGCCGGAGGTGGCCCGGGCGATGCTGGCGGTGTCCGCGGCCATCTGTGGGCGCGTTGTCCGGGTTGCATCCGTGACGCGTCTGGGCATGACGCGCTTGATCTGCTCGTGGCTTTTTTCCAGGGAGGTGTGAAACAGCGGCAGTGCGATGGCCGAGATAACGCTGAGGATAAAGGCACCGACCACGCTTCCAGCCAGGCCGAGGTTCCCGCCAATGACGGAAGCCACTGCGGCGGCGCCCCCGCCGGCGATAACCTGGATGGGGCTCAGACCGAGGCCCTTCTTGGTCAGGGCGGCCTTCTCGGCTGGTCCTTCAGTGTCGTCGTTGCCAGTTTTGGTCATTTTTTCCAGCTTTGTCCGTCCAGCCAGTTCTGCGTCGATGGGTCACGTAATCCTCCAAATGGGTGTCCGACCCATCGGCGGTGCGTCCTTAAAGGTTTCCATGCCCACCCGGGAGTTTCCAAAACTTTGTCCGGAACGTAAGCAATGACACAATCATTGAGATTCCTTATGCAGAGGGAAAACAGGAAGAGCGGGCACACCACGTGCCAGTTCTTCCGCCTTAAATCACACCCGTGGGAAGAAGCACCCGGGTTTCCGCTGCGCTCCAACAGCTGCCCGCAGCCGCGGCGTGCACCTGTCCGGTCCGGCGCAAATGCTGTGGCGTGTCGCTGGACGGGCCACTGATCCGCATATTAATGTCTTGCAGTACAAAGTCCGGCATGGGCGCGTCAGGCGTCCGGAAAGGGGGAGCACGTCACCGCTGGCCAACACGACCTAACTATTGACCTACCCGCTGAAAGCCCCTCGTCCGAGGGGCTTTCCCGTGTCCGGACGTCGGCCCGGCAACAGGGGCGCAAGGCGCCCCCGGACCTCCTCCGGGGAAGGACGCGTGAACCCGGCCTCGATGCCGGCCCGGAAGTCATCGTCCATCGCCCCACGGGATCCAGGGCCGGGTGCGGGCCTGCTCAGCCTTCACAGTCGGTGCAGTACGCGTGGGCGCCCTTGTGCCGGGCAATCTGGGACCGGTGCCGGACCAGGAAGCACGAGTAGCAGGTGAACTCGTCCTCGGCCTGCGGTATGATCTGGATGATCAGTTCCTCGGCGATGAACTCACCGCCCGGGACACCTGCCCCGTCCAGGCCGTCGGCCTCATCGAGTTCCAGGACGACGCTGCGGGCGTCCGGTGCGTTCGCGGACTGCAGGGCCTCCAGGGAGTTCTGCTGGGATTCCTTGACGTCGGAGCGGACTTCGTCGTAATCGGTTGCCACTTTGGCTTGTTCTCTTTTCTCGTGTGGTGACTGACCCCGGTGCAACATACAGCACGCGGCGGCCATTCCACAGTCACAGGGCGGCATGAACGCCTGTGCGGCCGGTACGTGATGGCCGGGGCAACAGGGAATCACCTGGGCTGCTTCGACGCCCTGGAAGCTAAGGGCCGCGCCACCCGCGGCCGCAGGCTTGCCTTGGCTGATCCGGCCGTTACGATATGGGTCACAGCGCCCGCCGGGTCCAGGATTGGAGGTTCAGCGATGCCGCACTGCCCCGACGAAGTGGTCAGCTGCACGCGTGAGGATCTGCTGCAGGCACTGGCCGGCGAGTCCGGATCCCGCGGCCGAGGACCCGAGGATCCTGGGCGCCTACGACCAGGTCATCGGCGGATGGACGCTGAGCGCGGAGGACCCCGACGCCGGGTACGCGCGCTACTTCCAGGACGGGCCCGTCGCCACCCGGCGGGAGCTTGTCGCCGTGCAGGACCGGGCCAAGGGGCGCGTCCTGCTGCAGCCAGGGCGCTGCACGGCCGGGAGACGTATGCGCTGTTATCGGAGACCGGCTGGGTTCTCACGTGCAGGACTCTTGTCTGTGTGCGGCGCAGCGCCATTATGCTCTGACTATGGAGGTTCGAGATTCTCCCAGGAAACCTGTGACCCCGGCCGTCAATCCGGAACCTGGTACGCGGCGCGGCTGGATCTGGATGACCGTCGCTGGATTCGCCGCGCACATCCTTAGTCTCGTTTTCGGTTTACAGACAGCCGGGCCGCTCTGCGGCAGCCCGTTGCTCCCGCAAAGCCGTGCAGCTGAAATGTTTGACTCGCAGCGGCACGGTACCGGGGTGGCGGCAGAGTGCTATCGGAATATCGATTCTGCTTCGGTACCTGTCTGGATCCTTATGGCGTTGGGTATCGGTCTGGTTCTGACAGGAATCACAGTCAGGATAGTCAGTATCCGCCGGCCCGGTGACGGTACTCCGGACCTGACGGTGGTTCCACAGGACTAGGAGCCGGCCGGTCCTGCGCCTGACCAGCCTGCGGGGTTCCGGGACATGTTGCTCCACCAGGAATCGGATTTCGCCTGCTTCACGAATTCCACGTACACCTCACTCCGAGCAGGGCGTTGCCCGCACCGGCTTCGGCGGGTTCAGACGGCGGCTTGGTAATTTGTGGTGGGTGCAAGGCGGCAGGAGCCGGTGCCCGTTTTCGCTGATGTTCCCGCCGAAGGTGAGCCTGTCCACGATGGCCGCGCAGAGTTCCCGGAAGAGGGAGCCCCGGACCAGTTGCCGCGTAAGCCGGTCCCCACCGCGGCACCTTCCAGCCCTCACCGCCGACCTAACGGCCCTATGGAACTGTGGCTCCTGGTTGAGAATGGCGGTTGCTTCAAGGCCGGGAACGGCCGTTCCGGTGTCGCACAAGCCGAACGCCGGGCCGGCGCGTTATCGGGCGGCCCGACTACGGCCATGTAACCTTCAGCACCCCCTTAGCCGCGGCCCGCGCCGGGCGGCGCCGATGTGGCGGCCTGGCCCGGATCGGTCAGTGCGCCGCTGCGTATTGTTCCAGCACGATCAAGGAGATGCTGCCATGGTCCATCACGGGCAGCCCCTGTTGTTGGGCCCAGGCCCGGACCTGCGCTGTTGTTTCTGCCCCATGTCTTCCTGGTGCGTGAAGCTTGCCCTGGGAAGTGGATGTCCTGGGGGCAGCTTCCACATATGGCCGGAACGCGTTGCGCAGTTCCGTTGCGTTGGGCTTATTGAGGTCGATCTCATAGGAAATACCGTCCATGGCGAAGATCAATATTTCATGGGCTGGTGAGCCGTCCATATCATCTTGCAGGGCCCTGATTTTTCTCCTTGCCATCCCCAGAGGCTAGCAGCGTGTACCACTGGGTTCGTGAGAGCGCCGGCGGTGCGCCGGGAGTCACGCGAAACGAAGATACGAAGATACGAAGACGCTGAATAAGTCCAGCCTTCCGGTATCGTTAAGCGGGAACTTGCCGGAGGGACCGTCTATCCCTGCAATCGGGGGACCGCATTTAATGCGAAGTACTCATTGTTCCACTCCTCCAGGATGCGGGACTTGGCGGGTTCACTCTGGCCGGCCCTGCCTGAACCTTGCACCGATCCGCGGTTGAACCCGATCGTCATCACGACGACGATCAACCCCCGGTGGACGGATGCGGAGGGACGCACGGCAGGGTTGCACCCATGACCGCCGGGGCAGATGAACGGCCGGAGCCGCACGCGGAACGTTCGAAGAGGGTACCGCCTGCCCGACGTTCCCACCTTCCGCAGGCATCTGCCGCCGGCGAGCAGGTGGCCCGTTGCACAGCTGCCCAGGGGCGGCTACGTGCCGCGTTTACGCCGCTGTTGTCCCTATAGCCCGGCGGGCAACCGGGATTCCCAGCATCCTCCCAAGAACCGGTGGGACACTGCTGACTGCCTGCGCTCCTGCCTGCCGTTCCAGCGGGCTGCCCCCGGTGCGGGCGCCGACCCCGAAGGACAAGAAAAAAATGAACCCGCCCACGCACGAAGTGCCGCCCCTGCACCTGCCGGGACGGTCGTGGTGGCTGCTGGCCGCTTCGGCGCTGCTCTTCGCCATCACGCTCACCGTCGGACTTCTGGCAAAACTCTACGGCTCCCCCGGACCTGACCTTGCCTGGGACGAAGGCATGGTCCCGGGCCGGACCACCGCACAGACCGGGGCTTCCCTGGCGCTGGATGCCCTGTTCTCCCCGGCGGGGAACGTCATCATTGTGCTGCTGGGCTGCCTGGTCCTGATGTTCGCCTTCCGCAGGCCGCTGACCGCGCTGGCCTTCGGCTCCCTGGTCAGCGTCGGCTGGCTGTCCTCCGAAACAGGAAAACTCCTGGTCACACGCCTCCGGCCGCCCGCCGCGGCCACCCACGCACTGATCGTGGAGGCCGGCAACGACAGTTTTCCCAGCGGCCACACCGCGTTTGCCGCGTCCCTGGCCTGGGCCCTCGTCCTGGTGCTCGCCCGGACCCGCACCCAACGCACGATCACCGCCCTAGGAGGCGCCGTGCTGGCGGCCGCGGTCGGCCTCTCCCGCCTGTACCTGGGCGTGCACTACCCCAGCGACGTTATCGGCTCACTGCTGATCAGCACCGCCGGCATCCTGCTCTGGCTGCCCCTGTGGAACAACCTCATCGAACCCCGCCTACGCCGAGCCGCCCTCATCAGGGAACTGGCGGGCACTGAGCGGTCCCGGCAGCCTTGACGCCGCGGCAGGGGTCTTCCTCGGGCAGCTGCCACCCGCCCTGTGATCCCTTGGGTCCCGGCCCTCCCGGCTCGTCCAGCCCCTGTCCCGCATCCCATGACCTGTATTTGCTCCGACTCCTGATTGGAACCCCCATGTCTGTGCCGATCCTGGCCGCCTGCGACCTGACCAAGACCTATGGGCGCGGGCCTGACCGCTTCGATGCCCTCAAAGGCGTCTCCCTGGAGATTGACCGCGGCGATTCCGTGGCGATCGTGGGCAAGAGCGGCTCCGGCAAATCAACCCTGATGCACCTTCTCGCGCTGCTGGACACCCCGGCGGCGGCCAGATCCATGTCGACGGGACCGACGCGAAGACCCTGAGCG
>NZ_JAGPOT010000124.1 GCF_018224015.1 Pseudarthrobacter albicanus | reverse complement strand
CACCCCGGCGGCGGCCAGATCCATGTCGACGGGACCGACGCGAAGACCCTGAGCGGACGCAACCTCAACGCGCTGCGGAATTCCATGTTCGGCTTCGTGTTCCAGCAGTTCTTCCTCAACACCGCCTCCAGCGTGCTGGAGAACGTCGTTCTCCCGCTCAAGATCGCCGGCGTCGGGACCCGTGAACGGCGGGCCCGCGGAATGGCCGTCCTGGAACAGCTCGAACTGGCCGACAAGGCCCGCAACAAGGCCGGCAACCTCTCCGGGGGCCAAAAACAACGGGTCGTGATCGCCAGCGCCCTCGTCAACACCCCGCAGGTCCTGTACGCGGACGAGCCCACCGGGAACCTGGACACCACCACCGGGCGCATCGTCGAGGACATCCTGTTCGACCTCAACGCCAACCACGGCATCACCCTGATCACCGTCACCCACGACCACGACCTGGCCGCCCGCTTCAACCGCCGTCTGTATATCCGCGACGGCCTGCTGATCACCACCGACGAGGAGCACGCGGCATGAAACCCCTCGAAATCCTGAAGACCGCCATCACGAACAGCTTCCGCAGCAAACTGCGCACATCGCTGACCATCCTGGCCATCTTCGTCGGCGCGTTCACCCTGACCATCACCAACGGCCTGGGCACCGGCATCTCAAACTGCATCGACGCCCTGCGCTGGCGGTTCCCGGGCCTCGTTCAGCGGCCGCGTATGGAAGCTGCCAACCCTTCCCGGTCCCGTCTGGTCCCGGGTTCGTTGAGATCTGATGGGAGCGGGCCGGTTGCGTGGGGTCTGCGGGCGGCGTCGCTGATGCGCAGCAGCAGGGCAACGATGATCCAGTTCGCCAGCAGGGAGGATCCTCCGGCGGAGAGGAACGGGGTGGTCAGGCCGGTGAGCGGGATCAGGCGGGTTACTCCTCCCATGATGATGAAGCATTGCAGTGCCATGGCGAAGGACAGGCCGCAGGCCAGGAGTTTCCCGAAGGGGTCCCGGGTCCCCAGGGCGGCCCGGAAGCCGCGGGTGAAGAGCAGCATGTACAGCGCGACGATGGCGAACAGCCCGATGAGGCCCAGTGCTTCCCCGAGGGAGGCGATGATCATGTCGCTGTTGGCGAACGGCACCAGGTCCGGGCGGCCGAGACCGAGTCCCTCTCCGACCAGGCCGCCGGAGGCCATCCCGAACAGGCCCTCGACAATCTGGGCGCTTCCACCCGGGAACCGGGCGAAGACCTGCGGGTCAAAGGCGTTGATCCAGGCGTCGATGCGCAGACGGACGTGGGGAAAGATGTTCGCGGTCGCGTAGCCGCCGGCGGCCATGAGGACCAGGCCGAGGAGCAGCCAGCTGGCCCGGCTGGTGGCGACGTAGATCATGACCATGAACAGGCCGAAGAAGAGGATGGACATGCCCAGGTCGTGCTGGAAGACCAGTACTCCGACGCTGGCCGCCCAGGCGGTAACCATGGGTCCCATGTCCTTGACCCGCGGGAATTGCAGGGGCCCGATTTTCCTGCCGGCCAGCAGGATCAGATCCCGGTTGGCGGAGAGGTATCCGGCGAAGAAGACGGCCAGCGTGATTTTGACGATTTCCCCGGGCTGGAACTGCAGCGGGCCCAGACGGATCCACACGTTGGCGCCGTTGATGTCCCCGGCGGAAACGCCGGGGACCAGCGGCAGGATCAGCAGTAAGGCACTGACGGCCAGGGCAATGAACGTGTACCGGCGCAGCATGCGGTGGTCTTTGAGGAACCACAGGACGGCGGCGGCGATGAGGACGGACACGGCCGTCCACTTGAGCTGGTTGGCCCCGGCGTCGGTGCCGGTGGCCGCATCCAGGCTTTGGATCATGGCGATGCCGATTCCGTTCAGCGCCACCACGATCGGAAGGATCACCGGGTCCGCGTAGCTCGCCCGCACCCGCAAAACAACATGGAACACCACGGCCAGACCCGTCAGGGTTCCGGCCTGGAACCAGAACCCTGTACCGAGGGCCTCATTCCTGTCCAGGCTGACCATCGCGCTGGCACCGGTCCCGATGAACAGAGCCACAAGCAGCAGGAGGGCCTCGACATTCCGGCGCGGCTTCGCGACGTCCAACTGCTGACTCATGTACTGCCTCTTTCCGGGTGGGGAACACTTGTCGGGGCCTGGTTGCCCGGCGGTTGACCGAGCAGAATGAGCCAGGTTGGTGACGTCGTCTTCGGATCGCGGCAGCAGGCCTCGGACAGGCCCCATTCTACTAGGGACCGGCCCGCGGCTCTGATGGCCCGTCCTCCCGCAGACGCGGGGTCGGATTACCGGGAATTCCTGTTTCCCTGCCGCGGCCCGAACCGGGGGATTCCCTCCGACACGCACGCGCAACGCCTGTGGTCGGCCATGGGGACGGCCGGCGGACGTATCGTTTTTGGGTGCCGAGTGTCCGCGCGACGGACCGGGGCGGGGACCAGAGCCGGACGGAAGCCATGGAGCAAAGAGACGATGACCGCAACCAAGAAGCCGCTGCCGCACAACAACCTGTGGAGGCCCTCGGGCGGCCGCGTCAGACGGTGGCTGGCGGACGAATCCAGGGACCGAAAGCGGCCGGTGATCCTGGCCGTTGTTCTGACCCTGGCGGCGGTCGGTCTGGTCGAGGTCGCCTCGGCCTCGTCGGTCGAGTCCGTCGCGTCCGGGGCCAACCCCTATGAGCTGCCCCTGAAACAGGGCATGTGGACCCTCGCCGGGATCGTCACCATGCTCGTCCTGGCAAGGCTCCCTGTCCGTCGCATCCGGAAACTGGCATGGCCCATGCTCATCGGCGCGCTCATGGCCCTCGGACTGGTGTTCACGCCCTTGGGCATGACGGTGAACGGAAACAGGAACTGGCTGAACGTGGGCGGCTTCACCGCCCAGCCCTCCGAGTTCGCCAAACTCGCGCTCATCGTCTGGGCCGCCTCCGTCCTTTCCCGCAAACAGACATTACTGGGTCAGTGGAAGCATGCCGTCATCCCCCTGCTGCCCGCCGGAGCGGTCATCATGGCCCTCGTCGCCCTGGGCCATGACCTGGGCACGACCCTGATCATCATGATCATCCTCGCCGCCACCCTGTTCTACGGCGGCGTGCCGATGAAAGTCATCGGGGTCGCCGCGGGGGCGTCCGCCGTGGCGGCACTGGCACTGGCAGCAACCAGCGGTAACCGCATGGGCCGGATTTTTTCCTGGCTCGGCGCGGGCTCCCCGGAAGACTCCCAGGGACTGGGCTATCAGGCCCTGAACGGCCAATACGCGCTGGCCTCCGGCGGCTGGTTCGGCGTGGGGCTGGGACAAAGCCGCCAGAAATGGAACTGGATCCCCGAAGCCCACAACGACTTCATCTTCACCATCCTGGGCGAGGAACTCGGCCTTGCCGGCGCGCTCCTGGTCCTGGGACTCTTCGCCATACTGGCCGTCGCCGTCTTCAAAACCATCGCCCGGACAAAGGACGTCTTCGCCCGCGCCCTTTCGTGCAGCGTCATCACCTGGATCATCGGACAGGCCATCATCAACATCGCCATGGTCAGCGGGATGCTCCCCGTCATCGGCGTCCCGCTGCCCTTCATCTCCTACGGCGGCTCCGCCATGGTCTCGTCCCTGGCCGGCATCGGCATGATCCTCGCCGTCACCCGCACCAACCAGAAACCCGACGACGCCCCGACGTCCCGGGGAACGACCGCGAAGCCGTCGGCCCCGCAACCGGCCCGGACCTCCTACGTCCCGAGCCGCATCCGCCAACTGGGCCCCGTGGTGCGGGGGCCGGGTCCATCTTCAAAAAGGCCTTAGAGCCTGTTCCTAAACCTGCTTGGCCAGCCGCTTGCTGGTGATTCTGATCATGGTCCACCGGACCATGGCCTCGTGGTGGGCCGGCAGCCGTTCGTAGTCACGCACGCATCGC
>NZ_JAGPOT010000123.1 GCF_018224015.1 Pseudarthrobacter albicanus | reverse complement strand
CGCCCTCCCCCACCTCCCGCAGGGAAACGACCCGCCCTCCCGCACCTCCCGCAGGGAAACGACCCGCCCTCCCGCACCTCCCGCAGGGAAACGGCCCGCCCTCCCGCACCTCCCGCAGGGAAACCCGGGACCCTCCCACAGATTCCGCAGGGAAACCCGGGACCCTCCCACAGATTCCGCAGGGAAAACCAGGACGCTCCCTCGGCTCCCGGCGCCGGCCCGACAAGATCTCAGGGAGCGTCGACCCGGAACCCGCAGGACGTGAGGAAGCGTCCGTGCTTGTGAGACTTGCCACCGCGAAGGCCGAAAGCGCCACTACCGTTAGCCGGTGACAGGGGACTCGCCTAGAATTGGATGAGATGTACGGACTTCGAAGCGCTTGTTTTCGGGTTGCGTAGGAAACGAAACACGGAACAGAGCGGCTGCAAGTGCGCCAGTGGTCAGCTCATAACAGGAGGAGTCCAGCATGGCTGAGCACAACGACGGCAACCGCGGCGGAAAAGACCGCGGCAACTTCGGCGGGGGACGCAATTCGGGTGGCGGAGGATTCCGCGGAACCAACAATTCTGGCGGCGACCCTCGTGGTTTCCGTGCAAGGGAGGAGCGCGGCTCTGAGGGAGCGCGCCCGGCCTCCAACGATCGTGACCGGAAGCCCTTTGGGGACCGTCCCGCGCGTGAGGGGGATCGTAAGCCGTTTGGTGACCGTGCCCCGCGCGAAGGTGGCGGAGAGCGTCGCAGCTTCGGTGCCGGCGACCGTGACCGTAAGCCGCCGTACGGCGGTGGCGGTGACCGTGACCGTAAGCCGTTTGGTGACCGTGCCCCGCGCGAAGGTGGGGAGCGTCGCAGCTTCGGTGCCGGTGCCGGTGCCGGTGCCGGCGACCGCGACCGGAAGCCGCCATACAGCGGTGGCGGTGATCGCGACCGGAAGCCGTTTGGTGACCGGCCCGCGCGTGAGGGTGACCGTAAGCCGTCGTACGGCGGCGACCGCGACCGGAAGCCGCCGTTCAGCGGTGCCGGCGATCGTGACCGCAAGCCGTTTGGTGACCGTGCCCCGCGTGAAAGTGGTGGGGAGCGTCGCAGCTTCGGTGGCGGTGACCGTGACCGTAAGCCGCCGTTCAGCGGTGGCGACAACCGGAAGCCGTTCGGCAGCCGCGACGATCGTCCGGCCAGGAGCTTTGACCGTGGCGACTCCGGCCCGCGCCAGTTTGGCCGCGACCGCGCAGAAGACCGCCCGGTGCGCGTACCCAATGCCCGCGATCTCCGCAGCGCCAACCGCCCCGACCGCGAGCGTTCACCCCAGATCGATGAGGACGTCACCGGCAAGGAGTTGGACCGCGCCACGCAGCACCAGATCAAGACCCTCGAAGAGAACAGCGCCGAGTGGGTTGCACGCCACCTCGTCATGGCCGGACGCCTCATTGACGAAGAACCCGAGCTTGCCTTCCAGCATGCCCTCGCCGCCAGCCGCCGCGGCGGCCGCCTCGCGGCTGTCCGCGAAGCGGTCGGCCTGACGGCCTACGCGGCCGGGCACTACGGCGAGGCGCTGCGCGAATTCCGCACCTACCGGCGGATCAGCGGCTCCAACATGCACCTGCCCGTCATGGCCGACTGCGAACGCGGCCTCGGCCGCGCCGACCGCGCCCTGGACATGGCGCGCTCCGAGGAAGCCAAGGATCTGGACGCCCCCGGCAAGGTTGAACTGGCCATCGTGGCCGCCGGCGCCCGCACCGACCTGGGCCAGCTCGACGCTGCGGTCGTGGAGCTGGAGATCCCGCAGCTGGACATCAACCGTGCCTTCTCCTACAGCCCCCGCCTGTTCCGGGCCTACGCCGATGCCCTGACAGCAGCCGGCCGCGCCGCAGAAGCCGGAAAGTGGGAGCGCCAGGCCGCCGTCGCCGAAGACGCCCTCGGCCTGGACGTCTCCGACGAGCCGGACATCATCGACCTCGGCTGGGACGAGGAAGAGGAAGCCCGCGAAGAAGAGCAGCAGCGCCGGCTCCTCGCCGAGCAGACTGCCGAGCAGACTGCCCAGCAGTCCGCCGAAGCTGCAGCCGAGCAGCAGGCACCCCGTGCCGCCGGCGCCGAGGTCGTAGCCGGCCTCCCGGAATCCTCCGCAACGGAGGCCGGAGCCGCCTCGCTCGACGAAGGCGCCGACGACGCCGAATCGGACTTCTGGGAGTCAGACGACGCCGAATCCGATGATGACTCGGTGGAAAAGGACGCCCTGGACCGCTCTGAGGTACTCACCGGAGACGACGCCGAACCCGCCGGTTCGGACGACGCCGGTTCGGAGGACGCCGGGGCGGACGAGACCGGCGACGCCGCCTTCGGCGAAAACCCGGTCCGCCCGGGCCACCCGGACCGAATCGAGGACTAATCGCATGGCAGGAGCTGACCTGATTTCCGCGTTCGATGCGCTGCTGGCCGATCTCGACGGCGTCGTCTACGCAGGCCCCCATGCCATCCCGGGGGCTGTGGAGTCGCTGCGGAGGCTGGCCAGCATCGGCGTCGGGCTGGGCTATGTCACGAACAACGCGTCCCGTTCGCCCACGCAGGTGGCACAGCACCTGCGTGAGCTCGGAGCCCCGGCCGAAGACCAGCAGGTGGTCAGCTCCTCGCAGGCCGCCGCCGAACTGTTGGCCTCGCTGCTGCCTGCCGGAGCCCGCGTGCTCATCACCGGCAGCGCCGCCCTCGCCCGCGAGATTGAACTCGTCGGCCTCGTTCCGGTCCGCAGCGCGGCGGAGGCACCCGTCGCCGTCGTGCAGGGCTTCAGCCCGGAGACCGGCTGGACGGACCTCGCGGAAGCGTCGTACGTCGTCGCGGACGGCGCCATCTGGGTCGCCACCAACACGGACATGTCCATTCCCCAGGCGCGGGGCATCGCCCCCGGAAACGGGACGCTCGTGGCGGCCGTTGCGGCGGCAACGGGCAAGACGCCGCTCGTCGCGGGCAAGCCCCAGGCGCCGCTGTTCCACGCGGCCGCCAAACGGCTGGCGGCTGACCGGCCGCTCGTCGTCGGCGACCGGCTGGACACCGACATCCTCGGCGGCAACAACGCCGGCTTCGCCACGGTGGCCGTGCTGACGGGCGTCGACACGCGGGAATCGATTCTTGCCGCCCGGACCCTGGAGCGCCCGGACTTCATCATCCGGGACCTGACGGAGCTCTACCGGCCCTACCCCGTAGTGGAGCACGACGACGGGCGGTACCGCAGCGGTGCCGCCTCCGCCGTCGTACACGGACAATCGGTGCGCATCAGCGGCGATCCCGCCGACCTCGACTCCTGGCGGGCAGCCTGTTCGGCCTGGTGGGCCGCCAACCCCGACACCAGCACCGCCCTGGCGCCGGTCATCGAATGGCTGGATCACTAGACTGGAGCCATGACGGAGCTGAACCCTGAGATGGACCCTGCAACCGGGACGGACCCTGAAATGCCGGAAGCCGGAGTCGACTGGCCACCGTTTAAGGGCGGCGGACCTGCCAGTGACGCGGGCGTGGAGGTCCTGCTGGAACGGCTCGGCGCCCTGCCGTCGACACCCGTGTCCCAGCACGGCGGGATCTACGGGAATCTGCACGATGACCTGATGGAAGCACTGAACGAGGACGTAACAGGCCAGCTCAACTCAATGGGGGACGCAGCACGATGACCAGGCTTGACCAGACACTTGTCAGCCGGGGGCTGGCGAGGTCCCGCACCCATGCCGCGCGCCTCATCGCCGAGGGCAAGGTCAGCTCCGGCGGCGAAGTGCTCGCCAAGGCCTCGCTCCAGGTCCAGGACGGCACAGCCCTGGACGTGGCGGCGGCCAGCGAGGACAGCTATGCCAGCCGCGCCGGGCATAAGCTGGCCGGGGCGCTGGATGCCTTTCCCGCCGTCGGCGTCCAGGGCAAGCGCTGCCTCGACGCCGGGGCCTCCACCGGGGGCTTCACCGATGTGCTGCTCCGGCGCGGCGCGCAGCACGTCGTGGCCGTCGATGTCGGGCATGACCAGCTCGTCCCGCAGATCCGGAACGATCCCAGGGTTTCCGTCCACGAGGGCCTCAACGTCCGGTACATGACCCCGGACGAGATCGGCGGGCCGGCCGCGCTGACCGTGGCGGACCTGTCCTTCATCTCGCTGACCCTGGTCCTGGCGTCCCTCGCGGCGTGCACCGAACCGGGCGGCGACCTGGTCCTGATGGTCAAGCCGCAGTTCGAGATCGGCAAGGACCGGCTGGGGCGCACGGGCGTGGTCACCTCGGAGCGGGAACGCCGGATGGCGGTCGGCAAGGTCGCGGCGGAAGCCCTGGACACCGGCCTGGAGCTGCGGGGCCTGGCCGGCAGCCCGTTGCCGGGCCAGGACGGAAACGTCGAGTACTTCCTGTGGATAACACGCGGGATCGGAACAGACCTGCCTAAGATCGAAGAGCGCGACGCGGCCGTGGCCGCGTTGCTCGCAACAATCTGGCCAGAGCACTAGCAGCACTAGAAGGCGGAACCTGATGAGCAGGCGTGTCCTCATCCTTGCCCACACAGGGCGCGAGGAATCCCTCAAGGCTGCCTGGGAAGCGTGTGCCCAGCTGCACGGCTCCGGCATCGTTCCGGTGATGCAGAAATCCGAGCTCGGGGACATGGTCCGCTTTTTCGGGCAGCTGGACCAGCCGGTCGAGGTCCTCCACCACCACGTCAAACTTCCCGACGTCGAACTCGTCATGGTGCTCGGCGGCGACGGCACGATCCTGCGCGCGGCGGAGCTGGTGCGCGAGGTCGACGTGCCGCTGCTGGGCGTCAACCTCGGGCATGTGGGGTTCCTGGCCGAAAGCGAGCGGGCGGACCTGGCGCAGACCGTCGAATGGATCGCCAGCCGCCAGTACACCGTGGAAGAGCGGATGACGATCGACGTCCAGGTGTGGGTCCGCGGGCAGAAAATCTGGCATACCTGGGCCCTGAACGAGGCCGCGATCGAAAAGGGCAACCGGGAGCGGATGCTCGAGGTGGTCACCGAAGTCGACGAACGCCCCCTCACCTCGTTCGGCTGCGACGGCGTGGTCCTCGCCACCCCCACGGGCTCCACGGCCTACGCCTTCTCGGCCGGCGGCCCGGTGGTCTGGCCCGAGGTCGAGGCCCTGCTGATCGTGCCGATCAGCGCCCACGCGCTCTTCGCCAAGCCCCTCGTGGTGTCGCCCCGGTCCCGGCTCGCCGTCGAGATCCTGAACCGGACGGACGCCCGGGGCGTGCTCTGGTGCGACGGCCGCCGGTCCGTGGACCTGCCGCCGGGGGCCCGCGTGGAAGTGACCCGCTCCGCCACGCCCGTGCGGCTGGCCCGCACCCACCAGACCCCCTTCTCGGGGCGGCTGGTCCGCAAGTTCGAGCTGCCGATCTCGGGCTGGCGGGGCCCCGTGCCGCAGCCCGACGCCATCACCACGGGACCGGTGCCGGTGGTCCACACGCTCCGGCGGCCCGCGCCGCTGGCACCGCGGCACGCAGGACCCGGCGAGATCACCGATCCATCGACTGCGGAGTGAACCATGCTTGAAGAACTGAGAATCCGCGACCTCGGAGTCATCACCGACGCCACCCTGCCGCTGGGCCCGGGGCTGAGCGTCGTGACGGGTGAAACCGGTGCCGGCAAGACGATGGTGGTCACCGCCGTCGGGCTGCTGCTCGGCGCGAGATCCGATGCCGGCGCCGTGCGCAGCGGCGCGAAAAGCGCCTCCGCCGAGGCGGTGCTGAAGCTCGACGCCGGGCACGCCGCCGTCGCGCGGGCCCGCGAGGCCGGTGCCGAGGTGGAGGAGTTCGACGGCGGCGCGGAGCTGCTGCTGTCCCGCAGCGTCGGCGCTGACGGCAGGAGCCGGGCGTTCCTTGGCGGCCGTGCCGCGCCGGTGGGCGTGCTCGCCGAAATCGGCGCAACCCTGGTGGTGGTCCACGGGCAGTCCGAGCAGATCAGGCTCAAGAGCCCGGTGGCGCAGCGCAGCGCCCTGGACAAGTTCGCGGGGGACAGCCTCGCCGGAACCCTGGCCGGGTACCAGGAACTGCACGCGCACTGGAAGGCGGCCCAGGCCGAGCTGGATACGCTCCGCAGCGCCGCCCGGGAACGCCTGCGCGAGGCGGAATCGCTGGAGGCCGCCCTGGCCGAGATCGACGCCGCCGACCCGCAGCCGGGGGAGGACGAGTCACTCAAGGCCGAGGCCGTCAAACTCGCCAACGTCGAGGAACTGCGGATCGCGGCCACGACCGCGCACCAGGCGCTCATTGCCGAAGACTTCGGCGAGGACGCCGACGCGACGACGCTGGTGGACGCCGCCAAGCGCACCCTGGAACACGTCGCCGAACACGACGAGGAGCTGGGGTCCGTGGCCGCACGCCTGGCCGAGGTCGGCTTCCTGCTCAACGACATCGCCGGCGAGCTCGCCAGCTACGAGGCCGTCCTCGACACCGAGGGCCCGGAGCGGCTCGCCGAGATCGAGAACCGGCGGGCGGCGCTGGCCAAACTCGTGCGCAAATACGCGCCGAGCATCGACGAGGTGCTGGTCTGGGCAGGGGAGGCCCGGGCACGGTTCGAGGAACTGCAGGACGACTCCACCCGGATCGAAGCGCTGGACGCCGAGGTGGCCCGCAGCGAGGCCGAGCTCCGGAAGCAGGCCGCAGCCATCAGCAAGGCGCGCAAGAAGGCCGCCAAGGAGCTCTCGGCCCGGGTCAGCGCGGAGCTGAAGGCGCTGGCCATGGCCGATGCGACCCTGATCATCACCGTGGAGCCCGGCGGGCAGCTGGGCCCCCTCGGCACTGACGAAATCTCCTTCCTGCTCCGGCCGCACTCCGGCGCCCCGGCCCGCCCGCTGGGCAAGGGCGCCTCGGGCGGCGAGCTCTCCCGGGTGATGCTGGCCATCGAGGTGGTGCTCGCCGCCGTGGACCCCGTGCCCACCTTCGTCTTCGACGAGGTCGACGCCGGCGTCGGCGGCCGCGCCGCCGTCGAGATCGGACGGCGGCTGGCCATGCTCGCCCGGCACGTCCAGGTGCTCGTGGTCACCCACCTGCCGCAGGTGGCCGCCTTCGCGGACCAGCACATCCGGGTCACCAAGACCTCCGTCCGGGGCCCCGACGGTGCGACGGCCACCGGTTTCACCTCCAGCGATGTGCAGCTGCTGGACGAGGCCGAGCGCGTGAAGGAGCTGGCCCGCATGCTGGCCGGCCAGGAGGATTCCGAATCGGCCCGGGCGCACGCCCAGGAATTGCTCGACGACGCCAAGCTCCTGCCGCAGCAGGGCTGAATTGATGATAGGCTCGAACTCCGTGGTGCAGCGATCAAATTCCCGTGTAAATTCCCGGTTTCCGGGCTCGTCCAAGACGACCAAACACATCTTCGTCACCGGCGGTGTGGCGTCCTCGCTCGGCAAAGGACTGACGGCTTCGAGCCTCGGCCACCTGCTGCGGGCACGCGGTTTGTCTGTAACTATGCAAAAGCTCGATCCCTATCTGAACGTGGATCCGGGCACGATGAATCCCTTCCAGCACGGTGAGGTCTTCGTCACTGACGACGGCGCCGAAACGGACCTCGACATCGGCCACTACGAGCGCTTCCTCGATGAAAACCTCGAAGGCTCGGCCAACGTCACAACCGGCCAGGTCTACTCGACCGTCATCGCCAAGGAACGCCGCGGCGAATACCTCGGCGACACCGTCCAGGTCATCCCGCACATCACCGATGAGATCAAGCGGCGCATGCGGCTTCCCACCGAGGGCAAGAACGCCCCCGACGTCATCATCACCGAAATCGGCGGCACCGTGGGCGACATCGAGTCGCAGCCGTTCCTCGAATCCGCCCGCCAGGTCCGCCAGGACATCGGCCGCGGCAATGTGTTCTTCGTCCACGTCTCCCTCGTGCCGTACATCGGCCCGTCGCAGGAACTGAAGACCAAGCCGACGCAGCACTCCGTTGCCGCGCTGCGCTCCATCGGCATCCAGCCCGAAGCCATCGTGATCCGTTCGGACCGCGAAGTGCCGCAGCCGATGCGCGACAAGATCGGCCGCATGTGCGACGTCGACATCGACGCCGTGATCGGCTGCCCGGATGCCCCGAGCATCTACGACATCCCGAAGACCCTGCACTCGCAGGGCCTGGATTCCTATATCGTCCGTGCCCTGGACCTTCCGTTCAAGGACGTCGACTGGACCAGCTGGGACAAGCTGCTCGACGCCGTCCACAACCCCAAGCACGAGGTTGAGGTGGCCCTGGTGGGCAAGTACATCGACCTGCCCGACGCCTACCTCTCGGTCACCGAGGCCCTGCGCGCCGGCGGCTTCGCCAACGCCACCAAGGTCTCGATCCGCTGGGTCCCTTCGGACGAGTGCGAAACCCGCGAGGGTGCAGTGCAGGCGCTCGACGGCGTCGACGCCATCTGCGTTCCGGGCGGCTTCGGCATCCGCGGCCTGGAAGGCAAGCTGGGCGCGCTGAAGTACGCCCGCGAAACCAGGCTCCCCGTCCTGGGCCTGTGCCTGGGCCTGCAGTGCATGGTGATCGAGTACGCCCGCAATGTGGTGGGACTGGAAGGCGCGTCCTCGTCCGAGTTCGAGCCTGACTCCAAGTACCCGGTCATTGCGACCATGGAAGAGCAGCTGGACATCGTGGAGGGCAGGGGCGACCTGGGCGGCACCATGCGCCTGGGCCTGTACGAAGCCAGGCTCGATGAGGGCTCGGTGGTCGCCGCGACGTACGGCGCCACCACGGTCAGCGAACGCCACCGGCACCGCTACGAGGTCAACAACAAGTACCGCGAGCAGATCGCGGCCCAGGGCCTGGTGTTCTCCGGAACCTCGCCCGACGGCAAGCTCGTGGAGTACGTGGAACTTCCCCGCGAAGTCCACCCGTACTACGTGGCGACGCAGGCGCACCCGGAACTGAGCTCACGGCCCACCCGCCCGCATCCGCTGTTCGCGGGCCTGGTCAAGGCTGCCCTGGCGCACCAGCACGGCAACGCCGGCGACGGCAGCAAGCTCGCAGCCGCCGCCCCGGCCGATGAAACCAAGGAAGCCAAGGCTGCTCCCGCGCCCGCCAAGCCCTCGACGGCGGCAGCGTCCAAGTAACCCCCGGCTGAATCAAAGGACGGCGCGATGCCCGGTACATCTGAGATCCACAATGCTGCACGCCAGGTTTCGGATCAGCCGAGCCCGCGCCGTCTTTTGTCGTCCCAGACGGTCTATGAGGGCCGGATCTGGGACGTCGTCAGTGACAGCTTCCAGCTCAACGACGAGGGCAAACCCCTTGTCCGCGACTACATTGAGCATCCCGGGGCGGTGGCGGTGCTTCCCATGAACGACGCCGGCGAGGTGCTGCTGATCAGGCAGTACCGGCACCCGGTCGGCATGGACCTCTGGGAGATCCCGGCCGGCCTGCTGGACGTCGAGGGGGAGGACTTCGTGGCCGGGGCGGCCCGCGAGCTCGCCGAGGAGGCGGACCTGGTGGCCGGCCGCTGGAATGTCCTGGCGGACTTCTTCAATTCACCCGGATCCTCCAGCGAGGCGATCCGCATCTACCTGGCCCGTGGACTGAGCGATGTGCCGGGCCACGAACTGCACATCCGTACCGACGAGGAAGCCGAAATCGAGCTCCACTGGATCCCGCTCGACGCCGCGGTCGCGGCCGTGCTGGACGGGCGCCTCCACAACCCGTCCGCCGTCGTGGGGATCCTTGCCGCCGCGGCCGCCCGCGCCGACGGCTTCGAAGGGCTCCGCCCCGCCGACGCGCCGTGGCCTGCCCATCCCAGCCAGCGCTGATGGTGGACGTCGTCGCTGTCCCTAAGACCGAGGGCCGCCCGCTGACGGCGATCGACCGGGCCATGACGGACTACCTGCAGCACATGGGCGTCGAGCGCGGGCTGGCCGTGAACACCCTGTCGGCGTACCGGCGCGACCTTGCCCGCTACGCCAACCACCTTGCGCAGGCCGGGCGGCAGCATCCGGCGGACATCACGCGGCACGACGTGACGGCCTTCGCCCAGGCCCTCTCCGACGGTTCGGACGGCGGCTCCGCCCTCGGCATCCGCTCGGCGGCCCGGACGGTGGTGGCAGTGCGCGGACTGCACAAGTTCTGGGCACTTGAGGGCGTCACCGCCACCGACCCCGCGAGCGACGTCCACCCGCCGATGCCGGGCAAGCGGCTGCCCAAGGCCATCAGCGTCGACGAGGTCACGAGGATCCTCGAGGCCACCGGCACCAACACCGCGACGGGCCTGCGCGACCGGGCCCTGCTGGAATTCCTCTACTCCACGGGCGCCCGCATCAGCGAAGCCGTGGGCCTGGACGTCGATGACATTTCCCTGCAGAGCGGGGCAGCCGACGAGGGCGCCGGGCCCGCGACTGTCCGGCTCTTCGGCAAGGGCTCCAAGGAACGGCTGGTGCCGCTGGGGTCTTTCGGGGCGCGCGCGCTGGACGCCTACCTGGTCCGCGGCCGGCCCTTGCTGTCGGCCAAGGGCAAGGGCACCCCGGCCCTTTTCCTGAACGCGCGGGGCGGCCGGATCAGCCGGCAAAGCGCCTGGACCATCCTGAAGACCGCCGCCGGGAAGGCCAATATCACCAAGGATGTCTCGCCCCACACGCTGCGGCACTCCTTCGCGACACACCTGCTCGAAGGCGGAGCCGACGTCCGCGTGGTCCAGGAACTCCTGGGCCACGCCTCCGTCACCACCACGCAGGTCTACACCCTCGTGACGGCCGATACCCTGCGGGAGATCTACGCCGCGGCGCATCCGAGGGCGCTCGGCTAGCAAGTCGGCGGGTGAGCCCGAACGCGCCTCAGCGGGCGAAGTTGCGCAGGTGCAGCGAGTTGGCCACCACGAGCACGGAGCTGGCTGCCATGGCGGCTCCGGCGATCATCGGGTTCAGGAGCCCCAGTGCGGCCACGGGGATGCCGATGGCGTTGTAGAAGAAGGCCCAGAACAGGTTCATTTTGATCGTGGCCAGGGTGCGGCGGGAGAGTTCGATGGCCTTGACGACCTGGCCCAGGCTGTTTCCCATGACGGTCAGGTCGGCTGCCTCAATTGCCACGTCGGTGCCTGATCCCATGGCAACGCCCAGGTCCGCCTGGGCCAGTGCTGCGGCGTCGTTCACGCCGTCTCCGGCCATCGCGACGGTGGCCCCGGACCGCTGCAGCTGTTTGACCTGTTCGACCTTCTCGTGCGGCAGGACATCGGCAACCACGTCGCCGGGATGGATGCCGACGGCGGCGGCGACCTGCGCCGCGACGGGAAGATTGTCGCCGGTGAGCAGGATGGGACGAAGCCCGAGTTCCTTGAGTCGCCGGATGGCCGCCGGTGATCCGTCCTTGACGGTGTCGCGGAGGCTGATCAGACCGGCCGGGTCACCGTCGACGGCGACCCACACCGCCGTGGCTCCGGCGTTCTGTTCTGCCTTGAGGAGGGCCAGCTCGCTCGCAGCCGGTTCTATGCCGTTGTTTTCCAGCCACGCGGTGCGGCCGACGGTGATCACCTGGCCGTTGACTGTGCCCCGTACGCCGCCGCCGGGGGAGCTGGCGAAGGCGGTCACTGCCGCAAGTGTTCCTGCGGCGGAGGCTGCGGCCACGACGGCGCGGGCCAGCGGGTGTTCGCTGCCTGCCTCAACGGCGCCGGCCAGGGCAAGCACGTCGTCCTTGGGGAGCCCGGACAGGGGTGTCACGCCGCTGACGGACAGCCGGCCGGTCGTGACGGTTCCGGTTTTGTCCAGCAGGATGGTGTCAACGGTGCGGGTGTCCTCGAGGACCTGCGGGCCTTTGATCAGGATGCCCAGCTGCGCCCCGCGGCCGGTGCCGGTGAGCAGGCCCACGGGGGTCGCCAGGCCCAGGGCGCAGGGGCAGTCGATTACGAGGACGGCCACGGCGGCGGTGAAGGCCGCCTGGGTGTCGCCGGTGAGAACCGACCACAGGATGTAGGTGGTTATGGCGATGCCCAGGACGATGGGGACGAACACGGCGCTGATGCGGTCCGCGAGCCTGGCGATCGGTGCCTTCCCGCTCTGGGCCTGGCTGACGAGCCTGCCCATCTGCGCCAGGGTGGTCTCGCTGCCCACGCGGGTGGCGGTGACGAACAGGCGGCCGCTGGTGTTGATCGTGGCTCCGGTGACTTTGTCGCCGGGGCCGACTTCCACCGGCAGGGATTCGCCCGTGATCAGCGACGTGTCGACGGCGCTTTGCCCGCCGGTGACGACGCCGTCGGTGGCGATCTTCTCGCCGGGGCGGACGACGAAGACGTCTCCGGCGACCAGGGAGTCCACGGGGAGGGTTGTTTCGACCCCGTCGCGCAGGACGGTGGCATCCTTCGCACCGAGGTTCAGAAGCGCCTTCAGGGCGTCGCCTGCCCGCTGTTTGGCGCGGGCTTCCAGATGGCGGCCCAGCAGCAGGAACGTCACGATGACGGTGGCGACTTCAAAGTAGACTTCGGGGCCTTCGCCGTGGGCGCCCGGGTCTGCGGTGAGCCCGGGATTGCTGATGAGCTCCCACGCCGAGTAGAGGTACGCGGCCGAGATCCCGATGGAGACCAGGGTGTCCATCGTCGAGGCGAGGTGCCGGGCGTTGACCGCCGTGGCCCGGTGGAACGGCCAGGCCGCCCAGGTCACGACGGGCAGGGCCAGTACCAGGGCCCACCACCCCCAGTGGGGGAACCGGGCGGCAGGGATCATGGAGATGACCACCACGGGGACGGTCAGGGCTGCCGCGACCACAAGGCGCGGAAGCAGGCCGGCGGGCCGGGCGGCAGGGGCGTTGCCGGCGGCTTCCGGGGCCGGGGTCTGCGCGGGCCCGGCGGCGGCCCGGCCCGGCGTTATCCTGAGTGTTGCCTTGTATCCGGTGGCGTTGACCGTGTCCACGATCTGTTCGTCGGTGACGTCGGCCGGGGCGGTGACCCGGGCGGTTTCCAGTGCCAGGTTCACGGTGGCGGTGACACCGCCGATCTTGCCGAGTTTGCGTTCAACCCGGCTGACACAGGATGCGCAGGTCATCCCTTCGACGTCGAGGTCCACGATCCGGGTGTCCGGTGTGGTGAACACGGTCTTGGTATCCATGCTGTGGCTGCTTTCCTGGTGCGTGGTTGTCCGTTCAGGCGTCGGCGGAGACGACGGTGTAGCCGGCCTGGGCGACGGCCTCGCTGACCTCGGCCGGGTCGACGGTTTCCGACGACGTGACGACGGCCCGGGAGATGCCGGCCTTGTTCAGCGCGATGTCGACGCCGTCGATCCCGTCGACGGCTGTGAGTTCCTCGATGACTGAGGCGACGCAGTGTCCGCAGGTCATGCCGGAGATGTTGACGGTGGTTTCCATGATCATTCCTTCTTCTTTTGTGCGGGCAGCTCCGGCGTCAGCGCAGCAGCCGGCCGATGGCCTCGGTGGCTTCCTTGACCTTGTCGCCCACGATGGCGGGGTTTCCGGTATCCCTGGACTCGTTGGCGGCTCCGACGACGCAGTGCCCGATGTGCTCTTCAAGCAATCCGATGCTCACCGCGTGCAGGGCCTTGGTGACGGCCGAGACCTGGGTAAGGACGTCGATGCAGTACTGGTCTTCGTCGATCATGCGGGCGATGCCGCGCACCTGGCCCTCGATGCGTTTGAGCCGGCGCTGGTACGCCTCCTTGTCCGCGGTGTAGCCGTGGCCCAGATGTTCATCAGTCTGTTCGCTCATGACCCCTCCTTTTCACTCAAGTATACCCTACCCCCCTAGGGTATATACAGCGGTGTGTTGGCAGTGCGCTGTAGGGGGCTGTCTTTCAGACGGGTGTCCTGAAGGTTCCGGCGAGGTTCTGCAGCTGGTAGATCCATGAGGTCCACACTCCCAGGACCATCAGCACGCCCAGCAGTGCCAGGAGCAGGCCGCCGGCGATGTTG
>NZ_JAGPOT010000122.1 GCF_018224015.1 Pseudarthrobacter albicanus | reverse complement strand
CCAGGAACTCAACGCCCGCCCCCGCAAAACACTCGGCTGGAATACTCCGGCCGAGTCACTTCGTGCTTTACTGATAGCCAGCTGACCTCAGGTGTTGCATCGACCCCTGGAATTCGCCTCAGAGCACCTTTTCGTCTCTTAAACACACCTCTCAACCCAACATTGATGACAACCCCGGGCCAAGGAGCCCCGCCCGCCGGCTTGATTTCACACCCACAAGGGTCATGATGGGAACCATGGAGGTCATTGTCATCGAGACCCCGCAGCTGGGGGACCGGAGCTACCTGGTCCATGACGGATCGGTGGCGCTGGTCATCGACCCGCAGCGGGACACGGACCGCGTCGAGGCGGCCGCCAAGGCGGCCGGCGTCGTCATCACGCACGTGGCGGAAACCCACGTACACAATGACTACCTCAGCGGCGGCCTGGAACTGGCACGCGCCCACCGCGCCAGCTACCTCGTCAACGCCGCGGATCCCGTGGCGTTCGAGCGGGTGCCCATCACCGGCGGCCAGACCCTGAAGGTGGGTTCGCTGACGGTCAAGGCCGTCGCCACGCCCGGCCACACCCACACACACCTTTCCTTCGTCGTCGACGACGGCGGGAGGCAGGCCGTCTTCTCCGGCGGAAGCCTGCTCTACGGCTCCGTCGGCCGCACGGACCTCGTCGCCGAAGCGGACACGGTCGGCCTCACCCACGACCAGTACGCCTCGGTACGGCGCCTCGCCGCCGAGGCCGGGCCCGACGCCGCACTGTTCCCGACCCACGGGTTCGGCTCGTTCTGCTCGTCCGGCCCGGCGTCGGGCGCGGGGTCCTCGACAATCGGCGAACAGTTGACCGCCAACCATGCCCTGACGGACCCGGACGAGGAGCACTTCGTCCGCGAGCTCATCGGCAACCTCACGGCCTACCCCTCCTACTACGCGCACATGGGCGCAGCCAACGCCCGGGGCCCGGGCCCGGCGCAGCTGGCCGTGCCGGAGTCGCTCGACGCCGGCGAGCTCGCCCGGCGCCTGGACGAGGGGGAGTGGGTGGTGGACCTGCGGCACCGCGTGGCGTTCGCCAGCAACCACTTCCGCGGCGCCGTGAGCTTCGAATACGGGAACAGCTTCAGCACCTACCTGGGCTGGGTGATGCCCTGGGGCGGGCAGTTCACCCTCGTCGGCTCGCACGGGGACGTCGAACACGCGATCCGCGACCTCACCCGCCTCGGCATCGAATCCCCGGACGCCGCCGTCGGCACGGACCCCCTCACGCTGGCCCCGGACGCGGCCCTGGCCTCCTATCCCCGCGTGGGCTGGGACGGGGTGCTCGATGGCCGGGCCGCCGGGGACACGGTCCTGGACGTGCGGCGCGCTGACGAATACGCCAGGTCGCGGGTGGCCGGCGCCGTGAACGTCCCGCTGCATGAACTGTTGCCGCGCCTGGCGGACGTGCCGGCCGGAAAACTCTGGGTCCACTGCGGCTCCGGCTACCGGGCCGGGATCGCCGCCAGCCTCCTGCAGCGCGCCGGCAGGGACGTGGTCCACATCGATGCCCGGTTCGGCGACGCCCGGGCCGCCGGGATACGGCTGGACATGTCCCGCACAGTTCCCGGCTGAGCGGAGCACAGGCCCGGCACCACAGACTCCGGTACACAGCGGCGCCGGGCTGCGTTCTCTGGCAGAGTATGAGCATGCTCACAGTTATTGGCGAAGGACTCGTTGATGTTGTCCGGCGCCCCTCCGGTGTCCAGGCCCACGTCGGCGGCAGCCCTCTGAACGTCGCGGTCGGCCTGGCGCGGCTGGGCCACCCCGTGCAGTTCATCGGCCGCTACGGGCGGGACCCCTACGGCGACTCGGTCGCCGCCCACCTCCGGTCCAGTTCCGTGCTGCTGCCGCTGGCCCCGGACGGCCTGCCCACCAGCGTGGCCACCGCAGTGATCGACGACGACGGCGCCGCCAGCTACACCTTCGACCTCGCCTGGGAGATGCCCGGGCTCGCCGAGCGTTTGCCGTTCCTGCTGCAGGGCACCACCCTGCTGCACACCGGCTCGATCGCCACCATGCTGGCGCCGGGCGCCGCCGCGGTGCTGGCCGCCGTCGAGCATGCCCATCCGTCAACGACGGTCAGCTTCGATCCCAACTGCCGGCCGAGCATCATCACCGACGCGGACTACGCGCGCGGGCAGGCGGAGAAGTTCGTCGTCCTGGCGGACATCGTCAAGGCCTCCGACGAAGACCTTGAATGGCTGTACCCCGGCGTGGATCCGCTCGACGCGGCGCGGCGCTGGCTGTCACTGGGCGGCACGGAAGGTCCCGCGATGGTGGTGGTGACCCGCGGCGCCGAGGGGCCCTGGGGCATCAACGCCGCCGGCGAAACGCACTTTCCCGCCCCTGGGGTGAAGGTGGCGGACACCGTCGGGGCCGGGGACTCCTTCATGGCCGCGCTGCTCTCCGTCGTGGTGGACCTGGGCCTGGACGGGGCGCAGAACCGCGGGGACCTCCGCGAACTCTCGGCCGGCTCGCTCCGCCAACTCCTGGCCCGCGCCGCCTTCGCCGCCGCCGTGACAGTGTCCCGCGCCGGCGCGAACCCGCCCACCCGGGCGGAATTGAACCGGATGGAGCAGGGGGCCGCGGATTCCGACAGCGCCCATACAGACAGTGCCGCCGGCGCCGCAATCGCCGACCTCAACAGCAACTGAAAGGCAGCCATGACACGCCACGATATTCCCGCCCTCCACGTCAGCAGCGAGTCGTTCAAGGAAGGCCAGACCCTCCCGCCGGCCCAGCGGAGCGGGAAGATGCGTGCCGGCGGCCAGGACGAATCCCCGCAGCTGGGCTGGAGCGGGGCCCCGGCCGGCACCAGGAGCTACGCCGTGACCATGTTCGACCCCGACGCTCCCGGGCACGGCGGATTCTGGCACTGGGCCGTGCTGGACCTCCCCGGCGGCGTCACCTCGCTGCCGGCCGGTGCGGGCGCCGAGGACAACCGGCGGCTTCCCCCCGGCGCCCTGCAGCTGAAGAACGACGCCGGCTTCCGCGGCTACCTGGGTGCCGCGCCGCCGCCGGGCCACGGGCCGCACCGCTACATCCTCACCGTTTACGCCCTGGATGTGGAGCAGTCGGGGCTGGACGCGGGCTCCTCCCCGGCCAAGCTGGAAGCGAAGCTGGCCCCGCACATCCTGGGCCGGGGAACCCTGACCGGCATCTTCGAGCGGCATTAGGGACGGATCCGGCCGGGTCCCGGGCTGGCTGCGGCCTGGCCGCGGCGCCGAAATCGCCGGAAGCCTGCGGACTCGCCCTAAATTTCCGGCGACGTCGGCACGCTTCCGGCGCTTTCGCGGCCCGCGACTTCGGCTCAGGCAGGCCTACGTCCCCCACCGGCGCCCCGGCAGCCGCCCGGCCTCAACGTAGACTGGCAGTATGCGGCTGGTAGCAAGTGACATTGACGGAACGATCCTCGGCCACGACGGCAGGATCAGCGACCGCACAGTCCGCGCGTTCCACGCCTGCCGCGACGCCGGCGTCGAACTGGTCTTCGTGACCGGGCGCCCGCCGCGCTGGCTGCACCCCCTGCGCGAGCAGCTGGGACACACCGGAACAGTCATCTGCTCCAACGGCGCCGTGGTGTGGGACCTCGAGGCGGACCGCCTGGTCTCGGCCCGGGCCCTGGAGCTCGACGCCGTCTTCGAGGCCCGCCGCATCATCCGGCGGCTCCGCCCCGCGGCACTGTTCGCCGCCGAAACCCTGACCGGTTTCCATCTGGAACCGGGGTTCATCGAGGACGGCTCCAGCCGGCTGCTCACCGAGTACACGCCGGCCGCGCTGCACACCACGCTCACCGCGGCGGATTCCGTGGTGAAGTTCCTGGCCGTCGTCCGCGACGGGACCGCCGATGAATTCCTGGCCGAGGTGACGCCCGCCGTCGCGCACCTGGCGGCGGCCACCCACTCGGCGCCCGCCATGGCGCTCCTGGAACTCTCCCTCCCCGGCGTGAACAAAGCCGTCACCCTCGCCGCCTATGCCGCATCGCTGGGCATCGAGGCGCAGGACGTATTGGCCTTCGGGGACATGCCCAACGACATCGAGATGCTGCGCTGGGCCGGCGGCGGCTACGCGATGGCCAGTGGCCACCCGGAGGCGATCCGCGCCGCCGGCCAGCAGGCCCCGCATTTCGACGACGACGGCGTGGCCCAGGTCCTCGAGGCCAAGCTCGCCGGCCTGGGCCTCCGGCTTCCCTGACCGCGGGTCCCGGCAGGACCGGGCCGGACGGCGTGGATGGTGGCGCCTGGGCTGCCGGCCCCCGCTCAGAGCAGCCTGTGCTCGTAGGCGAAGGACACGAGCTGCAGCCGAGTCCGCAGGCCAAGTTTCGCCAGCGTGGAGCGTATGTGGGTCTTGACCGTGGCCTCGGCCACGAACAGGCTCCCGGCGATGTCCGCGTTCGCCAGGCCCTTGGCGGCCAGCAGGAACACGTCCCGCTCGCGCGGGGACAGTTCCTCAAGCACGGACAGGTCCGGTGCCGCCGGTGATACGGTCCGGGCCGCGTGCTGGAAAAGTTCGTGGACCGAGCCGGGGGCTATGACCGAGTATCCCGAATGCACGGTGCGGATGGCGGCCAGGAGGAACTCCGGTTCGGCGCTCTTGAGCAGGTAGCCCGAAGCGCCGGCCTGCACGGCGTCGATCACCGCCTTGTCCCGGTTGAAGGTGGTCAGGGCGATGATCTTGGGCTTGTCCGTTCCCGCGGCGTCCGCGTCCGCCATGATCCGCCGGGTCGCCTCGACGCCGTCCAGCACCGGCATCCGCAGGTCCATCAGGATCACATCCGGACGGAGGCCGGCGGCGAGGGCCACGGCCTGTTCCCCGTCACCGGCCTCACCCACCAGCTCCAGGTCCGTCTGGCTCTCCACCAGCATGCGGATGCCTGTGCGGAACAACGGCTGGTCATCGACGAGCGCAACCGAGATGCGGGCCGGATCAGCCACGGGCGTCGGCCTTCATTCCCCCGGGTTCCCCGGCCAACGACGGCGACGCCCCGGCCGACGGCGGCGACGCCCGCTCGAGCGCACGGGCTGCCCCGTCGGCCCCGGCCGCCTCCGCCAGAGCGGGAGCAGTGTCCGCCCGGCCGATGCCATAGGGGATGAAGGCCGTGACGCGGAAGTCCTCGCCGTCCGATCCTGCGGTCAGCCAGCCGCCTGCCAGATGGGCCCGCTCCCGCATGCCCGGGATGCCGCGGCCCACCCGTCCGGCGTTGGCGCCGTCGGCGTGGCCCTGGGCTGCGGTCAAGGGCCGGAGGGTCGAGGCCGCATGCAGTGTCAGGCCGGGGCCGGACCAGTCCGAGTGGACACGGACAGCGGTGCCGCGGCCGCCGTGTTTAAGCGCGTTGGTCAGGCATTCCTGGATTATCCGGAACACTGCCAGTTGTTGGCCGGCGCCGAGCTCCACTGGCTTCCCGGTTGAGCTTTGCTGGATTTTGAGGCTGCCGCGCATCTGTTCGACCAACGGGCCGATGTCCCGCAGCAGGGGTTGCGGGGATGCGGTGCCGTCGTCCCGGACGTTCTCGATGACGCGCTGGGCGTCCACGAGGGCGCGGCGGGCCGAGCCGGCGATGGTTTCGAGGGCATTCAATACGGCCTGGGGCTGGCCGTGGCCCAGGTAGCGGGCGCCGTCGGCCTGGGCCGCGATGACGGCGAGTGAGTGTGCCAGGACGTCATGGAGGTCCCGGGTGATGCGGGTGCGCTCCTGCTCCACGATCAGTTCGACCTCGGTCTCCTTCAGGCTGGCCCGGGCATCGTCGCGGGCGCGAAACAGTGTGCCGCGCTCCTCATAGAGACGCAGGAGCACCCCCGCGGCGGCGCAGCCGGCGGCGATGAGGAGCAGAACTGCCCAGCACTGCCACCACAGCCCGATCATCGTCGTCCGGGTGCCGTTCGCGATCACCAGGGCGGAGGCCCAGTAGGCCCCCATTCCGTAGCCGCGCCCCAGCATGATGAAGGCCATGACCCCGGCCAGGGCCGCGGTGGCGGCGCCGGCGACAATTCTCATCCGGGGCGGCGCCAACCAGAGCATGAAGGCCAACGCGACGAACGCCCCGATGTAGAGCTGCCACGGCGTTGCGATCATCGGCTCGAGCACATGAAGCAGTTGAAGGACGAGGAGAAGGGCTGTCACACCCAGGGACGCCGCGGCCCACCGGCCCGCCAGGGCGATCGCCACGGAGACCAGAACGATGGCCGGAAGGCGGCCCTGCTCGGCCAGAAAAGAACCATATAGGCCCCAATGACGGCCCGACCAAAGAACGAAGAAGATGATGGCCGCCGAGGGGGAACCCCAGTGCCGCAGGCGTTGCAGAGTCTGTTCCATGACCGCCACGCTATACGCCGCCGGGCACCCGGCCGGCCCATTTGGGCACAGCCGGAGACTGTTCCACCTGAAAGCCAGAAGATTCATCCCATCGGTGGAGCCGGATGTTCTGATGCCCCGGCAGATTGCCGCCGCCCCGCCAGATTGCACCGGCACCTCTCCCACGGCCCAGGCTCCCGCGCCCTCCGCAGCCGGTACGCTTCAGGTGTGAACGATCCGCACCCTTTCTTTGCCGACGGCGGCAGCCTCGACGACGCCGCCGTCGGCGGCCTGAATGATGAGGGCCGTGCGCCTGCCGCGGCGCCCCTCGCGATGGCCCACCGCGGCTTCTCCCGGGACGGCCTCGAAAACTCGATGGCCGCGTTCCGCGCCGCCGTCGCCCTCGGGTTCCGGCACCTGGAGACGGACGTCCACACCACGGCCGACGGCGTGCTGCTGCTGTTCCACGACGAAACCCTGGACCGGGTCACGGACGGACACGGCCGGGTCTCGGAGCTCCCCGCGGCGACCGTCGCCCGGGCGAGGATCGGCGGTGTGGAGCCGGTCCCGCTGTTCGAGGAGCTCGTCGCCGCCTTCCCGGAGGTCCGGCTCAACCTGGACGTCAAGGACTGGAACTCGGTGGACCCCCTGGCCGCCGCGATCGAGCGGTACGGGCTCCATGACCGGGTGCTGATTGCCAGCTTCTCGGACCGCCGGCGCCGCGCGGTGCTGAAGCAGTTGAGCCGGCCCGCCGCGGGCTCGGCCGGCGTCGTCTCCAACGCCCTGTTCGTCCTGCTGGGTCCCGTACTGCCGGCCCCCCTCCTGCGGCTCGTGGCGGGGCGGGCGCTCCGCGGCGTCCACGCCCTGCAGGTCCCGGTCCGCTATGGCGGCGTGCCGGTAGTGACGCCCGGCTTTGTGCGGCGCGCCCACCGCCACGGACTTCAGGTGCACGTCTGGACCATCAACGAGCAGGCCGAAATGCACCGGCTGCTGGCCCTCGGCGTGGACGGGATCGTCACGGACCGTGCCGACCTGCTCAAAGCGGTGCTGCAGGAACGCGGCGAGTGGCGGCGCTGACGCCCGCGCCTCGATGAGTTCGCGGACGAAGCAGCCCGGACCTCCCAGCCGGCCGCCGGCACCGGACCCGCAGCCGGGCTGGCAGGATAGAGCCATGCGCATCCTCATCGCCCCGGACAAGTTCAAGGGCTCGCTCACCGCCGCCGAAGCCGCCGCCGCCATCGCCGAAGGCGCCCTCCGCGTCTACCCCGACGCCGAGGCCGTCCAGTTCCCGGTCGCCGACGGCGGCGAAGGAACGCTGGAGGCAGCCGTCGCCGCCGGGTACGAGGAGCGGCTCAACGCCGTCGTCGGCCCGATCCTGGCGCCGGTCGGCGCGGCCTGGGCCATCCGCAAGGACGCGTTCGGCGGCGCCACCGCCGTCATCGAAACCGCGCAGGCGTCCGGCCTGGCGCACATGGAACCCACCCCGGCCAACGCGCTGCGCGCCCACAGCTACGGCTGCGGCCAGCTGATCGCCGCTGCCCTGGATGCCGGCGCCACGGAGATCGTGCTGGGCCTGGGCGGCTCGGCCATGACCGACGGCGGCAGCGGCGCCCTCCGCGCGCTGGGGCTCAAACCGCTGGACGCCGCCGGCAACGTCGTGCCCCTGGGCGGCGGCTCGCTGGCAGATGTCGCCTCCGTGGACCTCAGCGGACTCGATCCCCGGCTGTCCGCGGTCAAGTTCCGGATCGCCGTCGACGTGCAGAACACCCTGTTCGGCAGCGACGGGGCGGCGCACGTCTTCAGCCCGCAGAAGGGCGCCGACGACGACGCCGTGGAGCTGCTCGACGCCGGGCTGCGGAACTGGGCCTCGGTGCTGCGCCAGGCCACCGGCCGGGACGTCAACGTACCCGGCGCAGGCGCGGCGGGCGGATTCCCGGCGTCGTTCCTCGCCTTCAGCAACGCCGCCCTGGAGGGCGGCTTCGAGCTGGTGGCCGGACTCACCGGCCTCGCCGCCAGGCTCGCCGAGGCGGACCTCGTCATCACCGGTGAGGGGTCGCTGGATTCGCAGTCGCTCACCGGCAAGGCGCCGATTGCGCTCGCCGACGCCGCCCGGGACCTCGGCATCCCGGTGATCGTGGTGGCCGGCCGCATCCGGGTCACCCCGGAGGACCTCGCCCGGCACGGCGTGGTGGCCGCCGCGCAGCTGCTGGACCTCGCCGGGAGCCCGGCCGACGCCGTCGCGAACGCCGCGAAGTACCTCGCCTGGGCGACCAGCCAGGTGCTGGAAGGCGCCTGAGCGTTCAGGTGCCGGTCTCGTAGTGGGGCTCGGCCACGGGTTTGGACTCGGGGGAGCCCTTTTCGCGCAGGTAGACCGAGGCGCCGACGAGGACGGCAACGGCCAGGAATTCGCTTTGCCAGTTCTGGAACGATTCGAACCAGAAACGGCTTGTCGCGAAGTACCCCAGGGCACTCACCGTCGGCTGTCCGTGGCTCTGCTGCCCGTCGTTGTAGGCCGCGCTGCCCCCGATCCCGTGCAGGACGAAGGAGGCGAGGAAGAGGAGCAGGAACATGATGGACAGGGAGTGTTCGTAGAGCTTCAGCACCCACCCGCCGCGCCGCACCGGCCACGGGGTGGCGGTCTTGAGCCTGGCGTTCCGCGGGTCCTGGTCCTGGGGGGCTTCCTTGCCCATCGGCTTGGACTCCGAGGATCCTTTCTGGAAAAGGAAGACCGTCAGGAGGACGTACATGCCCATCTGCAGGAATTCCGATTCCCAGTTCTCAAACGTCGCCTCGACGAAATCCCCGGTGGCAAGGTATTCGGCCACGCTGACGGCGGGTTGCCCGTGCGCCATCTGGTCCTCGCTGTAGCTGCTCGCGCCGCTGAGGACCATTCCGCCGAAGAAGGCGAGGAAGAGCCCGGCGTTGGCGAGCAGCAGCCCGTGTTCCTTAACCCATTGACGCATGGTTGCACCTGTTTCTTGTTGGGGATGGTGGATTCCGGCCCGGTCAGGTCGGACTGATTCCGGCGCCCGCCAGCTTGGCCGCTTCACGGTTGAGCCGGGCCGGAACGTAAACCAGCAGGACCAGCAGCAGGGCCAGCAACACGCCGCCCGCCGTCAGGCCGGCGGCGCGTCCGGCCGTGACATCGAAGACCAGCGACGCCGAGCCCACGCTGAGCAGCCCGACGCCACCCAGTGCGACCTTCGTGATGTTGTCCGCGCTTGCCACGAGGGTGGCTTTCAGGTGCTGGCGGAACAGCCGGCGGTGCACGCTCACCGGAAGCAGGATCAGGGCGGTGGTCAGGGCGGCCAGCGAAACATCCGTGAGGTAGAGGCCCTTCTGGAAAGCGTCGAGGCTCGGGAACCGGGCCTGGAACGGCAACGTCAAGAGGAAGCCGGCGAGGATCTGGACGCCGGTCTGGAGGACGCGGAGCTCCTGGATCAGTTCCATCCAGTTCCGGTCCAGGCGCTGGTCCGCACTCTCATTCCGGCCGGGGTCGGGCGAAATTTCCGGATCGGACATCGGTGCGCCTCCCCGCTCGTGGACGCGGCCGCGACCCGGCCGTCAGGACTCAACCTATGCTCGGGAGTTACCAAATTCAAGACGGTACTAAGGCTGCTGAGTATTTTCCGGGTAGGCTGGAATTGTTTACGTTGCTGGGCAATTCAATGGGACCGCCGCACCGCGGACCCGGCGAGGAATGCTCCCGGGGAGCGGCGCCCTCGAAGGAAAGGCCGCGCTGATTACCGGCGGAGACTCGGGGATCGGCAGGGCGGTGGCCTCTGAGCGCCTTGCCATCAGATTTCCCGGCAACAGCTTTCCAGCAGCAGCTTTCCAACAAGCAGGAGGAATGACATGAGCCAGGAGCAGCAGCACGGAAACCCCGCCGAGGAAGCCGGCGGCTACGGATCGCCGACCGTGGAGCAGGAAATGCCCGGCGGTGACACGAAGAAGTTCGCCCAGCCACGGGAGGAGGAGGCGTTCGACGAGGCAGGACTGAGCCAGGACAGCACCGACGGCGAGCCATCCCCGGCCGGGGTGCCGGACCTCAGCCAGTTCGGAGCCGAAGACCAAGACAGTGCGGGAGAGCCCGGAGCGGGACGCCTGGGCGGGACGGAGGACCAGATGAAGGCAGAAAAGGAGAGCACGGACCCCGGCTTCGAACCGGGCAGCGAAGCGGCGGCCGAGGGCGGCGACGCCGCGGTGCCGTCCGCCGATGCGGAGATGGACGCCGCCAACACCGAGGAACCCGACACCGATTAACCTCCGCCGGCCGCGCCCTGGATGCCACGACAAAAGGCCGGCATCCGGCCACCGGACGGTGGCAGGATGCCGGCCTTCGGCTCGCCCCGGTGAAAGGCTAGCGGCGCTTCCTGCCGGCGCGCTTGGCTGCGGCGCTCGCGGCGGCCCTGACCGCCGGCGGCAGGCTCTGTAGTGCCGCGGCCGACTCCGTCTCAGGCTCGGCCACGGTGCCGCGGGCCTTGGCGATGGCCTTCATGCCGTGATAGATCACCAAGGCCGCGGCGGAACCCAGCGCGATGCCGGTGAACTTCAGGTCGCCGACGGTCCAGGTGTAGTCCGCGATGCCGATAATCAGGGCGACGGCGGCCGTGGTCAGGTTGACGGGGTTGGAGAAGTTCACCTTGTTCTGGACCCAGATCTTCACGCCGAGGACGCCGATCATGCCGTAGAGCATGGTTGCCGCGCCGCCCAGCACGCCGGCCGGGACGGTGGCGATGAGTTCACCGAACTTCGGGGAGAAGCTCAGCACCACGGCGAAGATGCCGGCCACCCAGTATGCCGCCGTCGAATACACCTTCGTGGAGGCCATGACGCCGATGTTTTCCGCGTAGGTGGTGGTGCCCGAGCCGCCGCCGAGGCCGGCCAGCACGGTCGCCGCGCCGTCGGCCATCAGCGCCCGCCCGGAGACGCCGTCGAGGTTCTGCCCCGTCATGGCGGACACGGCCTTCACGTGGCCGATGTTCTCGGCGACCAGCACCAGCACCACGGGCAGGAAGAGCCCGACAACGCCGAGGTGGAATTCGGGGGTCTGGAAGTGCGGCAGCCCGATCCAGGCGGCACCGTCCATCTTGGAGTAGTCGACTTCGCCGCGCATCATCGCGACGAGGTAGCCCACCACGACGCCGACGAGGATGCTCAGCCTGCCCAGGATGCCGCGGAAAAAGACGCTGACCAGGATGATGACCGCGAGGGTGATCACGGCGGTGACGGGCGCGGAGTCGAAGTTCTGCCTCGCCGCCGGGGCCAGGTTCAGGCCGATCAGGGCGACGATCGCGCCGGTGACGATCGGCGGCATCAGCCGGTTGATCCAGCCCGCCCCGAACTTCTGCACCACGGCTCCGATCACGGCCAGCCCGACGCCGGCCAGCACCACGCCGCCCAGCGCGCCGGGAACGCCGAACTGCTGCTGGGACGCCATGATCGGCGCGATGAAGGCGAAGCTGGAGCCCAGGTAGCTGGGCACGCGGCCCCGGGTGATGACCAGGAACAGCAGGGTGCCGATGCCGGAGAAGAACAGGGTGGTGGCGGGCGGCATGCCGGTGATGATCGGGACCAGGAACGTGGCGCCGAACATGGCGACAACGTGCTGCATCCCGACGCCGATGGTCAGGGGCCAGGCCAGGCGCTCGTCCGGCCTGACGACCTCGCCGGGGCGGATCGACCTGCCGTTGCCGTGGAGCTTCCATTTGGTACCGAGCATGCTCATTGCCGGGGGCCTTTCGGGGAATGTGGCTGAAATGTGGCGGGGCACGGAAGGAATCTTCCGGAGCAACTTTACCGCGCGGCCCGTTCCGGGCCGTTCCGTGCGGTTCTGCCCTGCCCGGCCCCGCTGTGCCGGCCCCCTGTGCCGAACGTCACCGGCCGACGCGGGAAGCGGGCAAGCCGTCCGGCGGTTGCAATGATGGAAGCCTCAACGCCAGCCATCACCCGGGTGCGCCGGCCCAGCGAAAGGGATGCGAATGACAATCGCCCATGACGAAGCAGTAATCGGCGCAGCCGCCGTAGACGCAATCTTTGCCGAAGCCCGCACTGCCAATGCCTTCACCGGGGAGGTCACGGACGAGCAGGCACGTGCCATCTACGAGCTGACCAAGTTCGGCCCCACCGCCTTCAACTCCCAGCCGCTGCGCGTCACCTATGTCCGCTCCGAGGAAGCCCGCGCGACCCTCGTGGGCGCCCTCTCCAACGGCAACCGCGCCAAGACGGCGTCCGCACCCCTCGTGGCCATCCTCAGCTATGACACGTCCTGGCAGGAGCAGTGGGACAGCTTCCTTCCCGGCTACAACGCCCCCAAGGCCATGTACGACGCCGCGCCGGACCTCGCCGCCGCCACGGGCAACAACAACGCACACCTTCAGGCCGGCTACTTCATCCTCGCCGTCCGCTCCCTCGGATTCGCCGCCGGCCCCATGACGGGTGCGGACTTCCCGGCGATCGATGCCGCGTTCTTCGCCGACGGCAGCCAGAAGAGCTTCCTCGTGGTCAACATCGGCCAGCCCGGCGTGGAGGCATGGGGCGAGGCCAAGCCGAAATTCGCCTATGAGGACGTCGTCCGCACCGTCTAAGGGTTTCCTCACGGGCGGGTGCCTTTGGCACGGACTTTTCCGCGGAGGCACCTCCGGCAGGCTCGTCCCGCGGAGGTGCCTCCGGCACCATGGGGGACAGGCCGGAGGCACGCGGGACGCAAATATGCGGTTGAGTGCAAGGCCTACGCCCGGGGCCACTTCCTATTTTAGTCCTCTTTTCAGTCCGCCGCGGGGCCGTGGCCAAGGGCGATCTGCGCCGCCGTCGTGGCACACTTGCCCCAACCAGATTTCTGGTGGTTACGCCGAGCTCGACGAGGGGCCCCGCCGGGTGGGGCGCCGGGGGTAGTAGGAGCAGTGATACTACATGAGCACATGCTCCGCGGTCACCGCCTCCGGGCGATCAAATGCCGTTCAGTTGGATGCGGTCGTTTCGGTCCTCATTGTCCGACCGCCGCACCTTTGCTGAGGAGCTCCGTGGCAGCATTTTTGTCCGACTGGAGCTCGTCCTGGAACGTCGCGTAGCGGGCCAGGTGGGACGGGCGCTTGCGCAGGACGAGCCAGGCGGCGCCGAGCACGATGAACCAGACCGGGGTGACCAGGAGCGCCACGAGGGTGTCCGGCTGCGTGGTCAGTGTCCAGATAACGAAGCCGAAGAACGCGAAGACCACCCAGACCATGGGGATGCCGCCGGGCATTTTGTACTTGGAGGCCTCGTGGAGGTGCGGGCGGCGGGAGCGGAACTTCAGGTAGCTGGCCAGGATGATGGACCAGACGAAGACGAAGCAGACGGCGGACACGGTGGTGACCATGTCGAAGGCCTTGCCGATGTCCTCTCCGGCGTACATCAGGATGACGCCGGAGAGCAGCAGGACGCAGGAGAGAAACAGGGCGTTCTGCGGGACCTTGCGGCGGGACAGCCGGCCGAACACGGTCGGGGCGTCGCCCTCCTGGGCCAGGCCGTAGACCATGCGGGAGGTGGAGTAGATGCCGGAGTTGGCCGAGGACATGGCCGAGCTGAGGACCACCAGGTTCACGATCGTTGCCGCGGCGCCGAGGCCGGCGAGGGAGAACATGGCGATGAACGGGCTGTGGCCGGCCTGGAACTGGGTCCAGGGGGT
>NZ_JAGPOT010000121.1 GCF_018224015.1 Pseudarthrobacter albicanus | reverse complement strand
TGGTTCTCGGCCGGGGTGCAGTCCTCCAGCCAGAACAGGTCATACGGTTCCAGGGCCTTGCCGAGCTTGGCCGCCTGGATCGGGGTCATCCGGTGGTGCCCGTCGTGCAGCAAAGGCAGTTCCGGGCCGAACTCGTTCCGGACGGCCTCGAACACCGACGGCAGGTGCCGCAGGTAGGCCCGGGTGTCCCAGTCCTCCTCCTGCGGGAACGCGCCGCGGCCGGCGGGCTCGTAG
>NZ_JAGPOT010000120.1 GCF_018224015.1 Pseudarthrobacter albicanus | reverse complement strand
GGGCCGAACTCGTTCCGGACGGCCTCGAACACCGACGGCAGGTGCCGCAGGTAGGCCCGGGTGTCCCAGTCCTCCTCCTGCGGGAACGCGCCGCGGCCGGCGGGCTCGTAATCGTAGCGTTCCCCGGAGGCCTGGGCCTGCGCGGCGACGCCGTAGACGGCCTTGATGCCGGGGACGGCCGTCTGGATCCGCACCGACTTGTAGCCCAGGTCCAGGTGCTCCCGGACCGAATCGAACAGCGACGGAAGGTCCGAGCCGGAGGCGTGCCCGTAGGCGCGCAGCCCGTTCCGGGACGCCCCGCCGAGCAGCTGGTACACCGGCATGTTCGCGACCTTGCCCTTGATGTCCCACAGCGCCATGTCCACGGCGGCGATCGCGGCCATCGTCACCGGCCCGCGGCGCCAGTACGAACTGCGGTACAGGAACTGCCAGGTGTCCTCGATCCGGTGCGGGTCCTTGCCGATCAGCAGCTGCGCGACGTGCTCCTTCAGGTACGCGGCGACGGCCAGTTCACGCCCGTTCAGGGTCGCGTCGCCGATCCCGGTGACGCCGTCCTCCGTCGTGATCCGGAGGGTGACGAAGTTACGGGAGGGGCTGGTCACGAAGACTTCCGCGGCAATGATTTTCACGGCAGTTCCTTTCAAAAATGGACAGTGTCGGGCTGGGGATTGGAGCGAAGGAGAACCGCGCTAGCGCTGCGTCGTTCCGCTTCGCGTGGTTCCGAGCAGCGCGAGCTCCCCGGAGCGGGGCAGGCCTTCCCAGTCTCCGGCGGTGCTGACGGCGAACGCCCCCGCGAGGATGCCACGCTGCAGGCGTCCGGCAACGTCCTCGCCGTCGAGCAGCGCGGAAAGGTAGCCGGCGGTGAAGGCGTCCCCGGCCCCCACGGTATCGATGCTGGTCACGGGGACGGCGGGCGCTTCCCAGCGCCCGTCGGCGGTGTGGACGCCCGCTCCTGCGGCTCCGCGCTTGACCACGACTTCCTTGACGCCGCGCTCCAGGAGCCGGGCGGCCATGGCCGCCTCGGCGGCGTCGGAGTTCCCCGGACCGCCGGCTTCCCCGGCGTCAGAGCCGGCGTCGGAGTCCGCCGGAGCGTCCGGCGCGGAGGCAACCAGGCCGAGCTCGTCATCGGAGGCGATCAGGATGCTGGCGTGCCGGGCGAGCGGGGTGAGCACGGCGCGCGCCTCGTCCCGGGACCACAGCTTGCCGCGGTAGTTGACGTCGAGGGAGACCACCATGCCCTCTCCGGCGGCGCGTTCGGCCGCGTACTCCACGGCCCGGCGCGACTCGGGGCTGAGGGCGGCGGTGATGCCGGTCAGGTGCAAAACCCGGGCCCCTGCCCCGGCTCCTGCGACGGCACCGAAGGCGCGTTCCACGTCGTCGCGGCCGAGAGTGGATCCTGCGGAACCCGCGCGGTAGTAGAAGGCCCGGGTGACGTCCCCCGTGCGCTGCTCGAGGAACATCACCCCGGTGCTGCGGGCGGCGTCTTCCCGGTGCTGCACGCCGATGCCCTCGGAGCGCAGCTGCCGCAGGATGAACTGGCCGTGCGGGTCGTCGCCCACAACGCCGGCCCAGGTGACGCTGTGCCCGAGCCGTGCGACGCCGACGGCCACGTTCGATTCCGCCCCGGCCACGTGCATGGCCAGGCTGCCGCCGGCGGACAGCGGCCCGGCGGACCGCAGCGACACCATCGCCTCCCCGAAGGTCAGAAGGTCGACGCCGGCGGTCACGAGAGCTTCGCTTCCAGCCGGGTCGCTTCCACCCGGTGTGTCCCGGCCCGCTCGTCCGCGAGGGCCACGAAGGCCCGCGCGCGTTCCCGGAGCGCGCCGAGGTCCCCGCCGGAGGCGGCGTCCCCGATCAGCGGGCCGCCCGGCCCCACGGCGATGGCCCCGGCCGCCCAGAACGCGGGGGCCTCGGCGAGGCCCACCCCGCCGACGGCGATGAACGGGATCTGCGGGAACGGATCGCGCAGGGCTTTCAGGTAGGACGGTCCGCCGACGGAGGCGGGAAAAAGCTTGACGGCGGTGGCGCCGCGGGTCATGGCCTGGTATGCCTCGGTGGGCGTCAGGGCGCCCGCGAGCACCGGCAGCCCGAGGCCGGCCCCGACGTCGATCGACTCGGCCAGCGCCGGGGTGACGATGAACTGGCCGCCGGCGGCGACGACGTCGTGCACGTCCCGGGCGGTCAGCACCGTGCCGGCGCCCACCAGGCAGCCCTCCGGGGCGGCGTCGCGGATCCGCCGGATGGCGGCGAGCGCGTCCGGCGTCGTCAGGGCGACTTCCACGTAGCGGAAGCCCTCCGCCATGACGGCGAGGGCGGCGAGGGCCGCGGCGGGGCCGTCGGTCCCGCGGACGATCGCCACGAGCCTGGACTCCTTGAGCCCGTGCAGGAACTTCTCAGGGGTGTTTCCGGGGGTCATGTCGTTCACCATTCTGCGTAGGATCCGTCGGGGTGGCGCCAGACCGGGCCCCGCCAGGCGTGGCCGCGCTTGTCGGCGGCGCGGACCACGGCCTCGTCGATCTCGATTCCGAGGCCAGGGCCGGTGAGCCGTTCGATGTGGCCGTCCACGAACTTCAGCGGGGACTTGTCCACCACGTAGTCCAGGACCTCGGCGCCCTGGTTGTAGTGGATCCCGATGCTCTGCTCCTGGATCAGGAAGTTGGTCGTCGCGAAGCCCACCTGCAGGCAGGCCGCCAGCGCCAGCGGGCCCAGCGGGCAGTGCGGGGCGAGCTGGACCTCGTAGATTTCGGCGAGCGAGGCGATCTTGCGGACCTCGGTGATGCCGCCGGCGTGCGAGAGGTCCGGCTGCGCCACGGCGATGCCAGCCTGCAGCGCGGGCAGGAATTCCTGCCTGCTGTACAGCCGCTCGCCGGTGGAGACCGGCGTCGTGGTGGAGGAGGTGAACTCGCGCAGCAGGTGGGTGTTTTCCGGGACCACGGGCTCTTCCAGGAAGAAGGGCCGGTACGGTTCCAGCAGCGGCGCCACCCGCCGGGCATTGGCCAGGCTGAAGCGGCCATGGAAGTCCACTGCCACGTCGCGGTGGTCCCCGAGGACCTCGCGGGCGGCGGCGACGCGGCGGACGACGCCGTCGAGCTCCGCGACGGAGGCGACGGGGCTCATCCGGCCGCTGGCGTTCATCTTGACGGCGGTGAGCCCGGCCTCCAGCTGCGCGCTGATCTGGTCGGCCACCTCGTTGGGCTCGTCCCCGCCCACCCAGCCGTACATCCGGATCCGGTCGCGGACGTGGCCGCCCAGGAGCTGGTGCACCGGGGTGTTGAAGTGCTTGCCGGCGATGTCCCAGAGGGCCTGGTCCAGGCCGGACACGGCGCTGGCGAGGATGGGGCCGCCGCGGTAGAAGGAGCCCTTGGTCATCACCTGCCAGTGGTCCTCGATCCGGAGCGCGTCGTTGCCGATCAGCAGCTCCGAAAGCTGGCCGACGGCGGTGCGCACCGTTTCGCTGCGGCCCTCGCAGCTCGCCTCGCCCCAGCCGACGATCCCGCTGTCCGTCTCGATCCGGACAAACAGCCACCGCGGGGCGACGAGGAAGGTTTCGATCCTGCTGATGAGTGTCATGGGTGTGGCCTAGCCCTTGGTCGCGCCGGCGGTCATGCCGGAGACGATGTACTTCTGCGTGAAGAGCGCAATGATCATGATCGGGATGGTGACCACGGTGGCGGCCGCCATGAGTCCGCCCCAGTCGATGCTGGCGTAGGAGACGAAGTCGAAGATCGCGACCGGCAGGGTCTTGGTCTTGGAGCCCGAGAGCACCAGGGCGAACATGAAGTTGTTCCAGGAGAAGATGAAGGACAGGATGCCCGCGGTGGCGATGCCGGCGACGGACAGCGGCAGCGTGATGCGCTGGAAGGCGCCGATCGGGGTCAGCCCGTCCACCTGGGCCGACTCCTCCAGCTCCAGCGGCATCGAATCGAAGTAGCTCATCATGATGTAGACGATCAGCGGCAGCGAGACAAACATGTGGCTGAGGATCAGCACCTCGAAGCCGCCGACCATTTTCAGGTTGGAGAACACGTAGTACCAGGGCACCAGCAGCGAGACGCCCGGGATGACGCGGGCCATCAGGACCACCAGGGCCGAGCGGTGCATCGTGAAGCGGCTCATCGCGTAGGCGGCCGGCACGCCCAGGACCAGCGACAGTGCCGTGGCGACGAAGGCCACCCAGAAGCTGTTGAAGATGAAGACGAGGTAGTTGTTGCGCTGCAGGACGTTCGCGTAGTTCTCCCACGTGGGCGTGAAGAGGAACGACTTGCCGGTGTCGTAGATGTCGACGTTGGTCTTCAACGAGGCGAGGAACATCCAGAATAGCGGGGCGACGAGGAACAGCACGACGGCGGCCAGCGCGGCGACGCGGAAGACCTTGTAGGCGCGGGTGGCCAGCGGCTTCCGGCGGCGCGGGGCCGGCGGGGTTGCGGCCGCGGCGGTTTTGGTTTGGGTCAGGACGGTCATTTGCTTACCGCTTTCTTGCGCATGGTCAGCAGCCACATGGAGCCGACGATGATCATGAAGAACAGGATCAGCACCGCGGAGGACAGCCCGTACTGGTTGTAGTCGAAGCTCAGGCCGTAGGCGTAGACGTTGAGCGTCTCCACCTCGTGGAAGGATCCGCCGCCCTTGCCCTTGGTGGCGTAGAGGATGTCGAATGTCTTCAGGGCGTCGATGCCGCGGAGCAGGATCGCGACGATCACGGTGGGCATCATGAGCGGCAGGGTGATGTAGAAGAAGCGCTGGACGGCGTTGGCGCCGTCCATCCGCGCCGCCTCGTCCGGCTCCTCGGACAGGGAGGTCAGGCCGGCGAGCAGGATCAGCACCACCATCGGGGTCCACTGCCACACGTCCATGAAGATCGTGGTGCCCAGCGCCGTGTCCTGGCCGGAGAGCCAGGGCTGGGCGGGGATGCCGACCATGCCGAGCAGCTGGTTGACGAAGCCGATGTTGGGGTCGAAGATCAGCCGCCACATCATGCCCACGGCCACGGGAGTGGCGACGAGCGGCATCAGGATGGCCACGCGCACCCACTTTTCGCCGCGGAAGGGCCGCCACAGCAGGAGCGCGATGCCCATGCCGAGCACGACTTCGCAGGCCAGGGCGACGCCGGTGAAGGACAGGGTGCGCCCGACGGCGGGCCAGAAGCGTTCGGCGTCGGACAGGACCGTGAGGTAGTTCTGCAGGCCGACGAACTCGGACGCGGCGCGGACCGAGCCCTGCGAATCGGTCAGGCTCAGGTACAGGGTCCAGGCCAGGGGGAAGACGATCAGGACGCCGACGAAGACCATCGCGGGGGCCGCGAAGAGCCATTTGCGGTGCCGGTTGGCCCAGGCGGAGAAGTTCTCACGCGCACCGGGAGGGCGGCCGGCGCGGCGCGAGTGCGTGCTGCGGGGAGGAGTCAGTACAGACATGGTTCACCTAAGGAGTTGGGGGTGAAGTGAAGAGCCGGCCCGGCGGGACGGCAGCAGGGCCGCCGTCCCGCCGGGCTGTTTAGTACTCTGGCGCGTAGCGCGCCGGGCGCTATTTCTTTTCGCCGTCCAGGAACGTCTGGAAGGCCGCGTGGGCCGTGTCGGCGGCGGCGGAAGCGTCCGCGCCGGTGATGGTGGCCACGATCGGGCCGCCGACGATCTCGCGGGCCTTGCCTACCGTGACAACCTCGGGCCGGTCGTGGCCGACGCCGTTCTTGGCGCTGGCGGCGATGGCCTCGGCCAGGTCCTTCGGGTAGGTGGAGGTTCCGGCAGGGTCGGCCCAGACGGAGGCGCGGGGTCCGGGGACACCGGCCTTCTGTGCGGCCAGGGTGCGTTCCTTGCTGGTGGCCCACTGGATGAACTTCCAGGCGTTGTCCTGGTTGGTGGAGGCCTGGTTGACGGCGAGGCCCCAGGACGGGATGTTGTACGGCTTGGAGCCTGCCGGACCGGCGGGCAGCGCGGCGAAGCCGACCGTGTCGGCAACCTTGGACTTGGCCGGATCGGTGGCGTTCTTGTAGAGCGAGTCGGCCTCGGTGTAGAAGGCGGCCTTGCCCTGGGTGAAGATCGCCATCGCCTCGGGCCAGCTCATGTCGGTGCTGACGTTCTTGGGACCGTAGTTCTTGATCAGGCCGCCGTAGTACGCGTAGGCCTGCTTGGCGGCGTCGGAGCTGACGGCTGACTTGCCGCCGGCATCGGTGAAGTCGCCGCCGAAGCTGTACAGGAAGCTGGAGAACTGGGTGACGGCGGCGGACTTGCCGGTGCGGGCCACGAAGCCGGCGGTGTCCGGCGAGGAAGCGGAGATTGCCTTGGCCGCGGCCTGGAGCTCGTCCATGGTCTTGGGAACCTCGATACCGGCGGCCTGCAGCAGGTCCTTGCGGTAGTAGAGCACCTCGCGTTCGGTGATGATCGGCACGCCGACGACCTTGCCGTCGGCGGTGCTGGCCTTGACCGGGCCGTCCTGGTAGTCCTTCCAGTCCCAGCCGGCGTCCTGGGACACCTTGGACGTCAGGTCCGCGAGATAGCCGTTCTTCGCGAAGGCCTTGCCCTCCTGCAGCGGGCGGTACATCATCACGTCGATCTCGTCGCTGCCGGCGTTGAGCTTGACGTTGTACTGGTCCGAGAGCTGGTCTTCGCCGAGCTGGGTGAGCTCGACCTTGAGTCCGGTGGACTTCTCGAATTCCGGAATGGCCGCCTTGATGCCCTCGGTCCAGACGTGGTTGGCAAGGGTGACCCGGACGGTCCCCGAGGCCTTGGCGTCGCCGCTCCCGCCACCGCAGGCCGTCAGGCCCAGTGACAGGGCCGCGGCGACCGCCGCATACTTCACAATTGCATGTCGCTTCATTACGACTCCCCTGTTTTTTGGGGCCGGACACGACGTCCGGCCGACTGCAAATGCGTCTTCACATCTGCTCTGGAAGCGATCATAGGGAAATAAAGCATACTTAAACAACCCCTTGTGGCGCTTCGGTATGATTTATTTATGAAAACCCCAAAGGCGGGGTCCACAACGGACCTGCACTCGGTGCTTGTCCAGAATCTGGGGCTCGCCATGGCCGAGGGGACCCTGGCTGCCAATTCGATCCTGCGCCTGGATGAACTCGAAACCCGCTACGACGTCTCCCGGTCTGTGGTCAGGGAGGCCACCCGTGTGCTGAGTTCCATGGGAATGCTGGAGTCCCGGCGGCGGCTGGGCACGGTGGTGCAGCCCGACGACTGCTGGAACCTCTATGATCCCCAGGTCATCCGCTGGCGGCTGGCTTCGTCCAAGAGGCTCGAACAGCTGCGGGCACTCAATGAGCTCCGTGGCGCAATCGAACCACAGGCTGCCCGGCTTGCCGCCGCGCGCGCGTCCTGGGATGCCGGCAGTGACCTCGTGTCCCAGGCCGCGAGACTTTGGGCAGCAGGCCAGCGCGGGGACCAGGAGGAGTTCCTCCGGCTGGACATAGAGTTCCATGGGGCCGTGCTCAAGGCTTCCGGGAACCCGATGTTTTCGCAGCTGCAGAATCTGGTCGCGGAGGTCCTGACCGGGCGCACCGAGCATGGCCTGACGCCCCACCTCCCCCACCATGAGGCGCTGCAGCTTCATGTCGATGTGGCCAGCGCCATCCAGCGCGGCGAGGCAAATGCCGCCCACGCGGCCATGAGCAGGATCGTCGAACAGTCCACCGAGGAAATGGGCACCATCTGGTCCCGCCACCAGCAAGGGGCGACGGCGGAGCCGTAGACAGTGGGCGGTGTCAGTCTTCGGTGGGTGTGGTGCGGTTCGAGTGGTAGTGCCGCCAGCTGTGCTCGGGTGCGTAACCCAGGAGCCGTTTGGCCTTGTCGATCGAGAGCAGGGTCTCGTGCTCGCCCAGTTCCTTGACCACCGTGACGTTCGGGAACACTTCCGCGGCGAGGCTGGCGCTGGAACGGCCCATCACGGTGTCCCCATTGGCGATGATGAACGCCTCGAACCCCGGCTTGCCGCGCTCCAGGGCGCGGGCCACCGCCTGGGCGCCGTCCCGCCCGTCGATGTAGCCCCACAGGTTCCACTTGCGCAGCGCCGCGTCGGCGTCGAAGGAGGGGAACTCCTCGTAGTCGGCCGGGTCCATCACGTTGGAGAACCGCAGGCCCGTGATGCTCAGTTCCGGGTCCCAGCGGGTGAGCTGGACCGCCAGCTGCTCCTCGAGGTGCTTGACCAGCGAGTAGGTGCTTTCCGGCCGGGCCGGGTATTCCTCGTCGACCGGGAGGTAGGGAGGGTCGACGTCGAACGGCAGTCCCAGCACCGTCTCGCTGGAGGCGTAGACAATCTTCTTGATCCCGGCCCGCCGGGCCGCCTGGAACACGTTGTAGGTGGACTGCATGTTGTTCTCGAAGGTGGCGGCGTCCGGGGCGAGCCCGGGGGCCGGGATCGCGGCAAGATGCACGACGGCGTCGAAGCCGGTGTGCCGGTCGTCCAGGCCCAGGAAAACGTCGACGACCGCCCCGTAGTTGCGCAGGTCCAGCTGCACGAAGCCGGGCCCGCGCTCGCCGGTACGGTCCAGGTTGGTGACCCGGTGGCCGTCCTCGGTGAGCCTGCGGACAACGCTCTGCCCCAGTTTTCCGCTTCCTCCGGTCACTGCAATTCTCATCAGGATCTCCCCTGTCATCATCCGGGCACGGGCTCGGCCGAGGCCATCAGGTACCGCTTGAACCAGTCCCTCGCGAGGATGGCCGCCGCGGCCAGCGTGCCGGGTTCCTCGAACAGGTGGGTGGCGCCCTGGACCACGGCCAGCTGGTTGGGGCAGCGCAGCATGGCCTTGGCCCGCCGGTTGAGCTCCAGGACCTGGTAGTCGAGGCTGCCCACGATCATCAGGGTCGGCGCGCTCACAGCCGAAAGCCGGGGTCCGGCGAGATCCGGGCGGCCGCCGCGGGAGACGACGGCGGCGATCCGTGCGGCGGGTTCGGAGGCGGCCCACAGCGCAGCGCCGGCGCCCGTGCTGGCGCCGAAGTAGCCGACCTCGCAGGAGGCGGTGTCGGTCCGGGCTGCGAGCCAGTCCGTGGCCGAGGACAGCCGGCGTGCGAGAAGCTCGATATCGAAGACGTTGGCGCGGTTGTGCTCCTCACCGGGCGTCAACAGGTCCAGGAGCAAGGTGCCGAGCCCCGCCTTTTGCAGGACGGAAGCCACGAACCGGTTCCGCGGGCTGTGGCGGCTGCTGCCGCTGCCGTGGGCGAACAGCACCACGGCCGTGGCCGGAACCGGAAGATGGAGCTGTCCCTGGAGCCGGACGCCCCGGGACGGGATCTCCACCTCCTCGTCGGATTCGACGGGGTCGGCGGCCTCGGCCGCGCCGGCCCGGCGCGACGCTGCCGGGGAATCCCGGAGGCGCTTCGCCGCGAGGTCGAGCAGCGCCAGCACCTCGTCGTCTTCGGTCGGCGAGAAGTCACGGTAGTGGTAGCCGACGGCGGTGAACTGCCGGGGCGTCGCCAGGCAGACCAGCTCGTCCGGTTCGGCCAGGGCCGCGAGGGTATCTGCCGGCGCCACCGGCACGGCCAGGACCACCCTTGCGGCGCCGAGCTTCCGGGCTATCCGGCAGGCCACCCGGGCGGTGGAGCCGGTGGCGATCCCGTCGTCGACGATCACCGCGATGCGTCCGGTGAGGTCCTCCCGGCCCCGGCCCTTGCGGAACCGGGCCACCCTTTTCTCCAGCACGGCGCGCTCATGATCCTCGACGGACTGCAGCTCCTGCTCCGTTACCCTGGAGTGGGTCAGGACCTGGTCATCCAGCACCCGCACCCCGCCCTCCCCGATGGCGCCCATGGCGAGCTCGGGCTGGTACGGAAGTCCGAGCTTCCGCACGATGATCACGTCCAGGGGCGCGTCCAGGGCTGCCGCCACCTCGAAGGCTACCGGCACGCCGCCGCGGGGAAGGCCCAGGACCACGGTGTCCTGGCCCCGCAGTTCCGCCAGGCGCCGGCCCAGTTGCCGGCCCGCGTCAACCCTGTCTTCAAAAATGCTCATTGCCGTGGCTTTCCAGTCGGGAAGTCGGCCAGTGGCCTCGTCAGCACCGCATGCTGCACTCCGCATGCTGCACTCCGCGGGCTGCACTGCGGGCGGCACCGCAAGCTGCAGTGCGGGAATGGACCTCATGGCCGCTCCCTCCAACTATCCGCCGGACACCCTGGCGGGGCGAGGGCCTTTGTGCCCGGTTTTGCGCCTTCGCATCGGGCTCTGGCATGCAGGCTCTGGCGTGCAGGATCCATTCGGAAGGTTAACTTACGGCTCAGCGTACGTCCTCACGCTGAACCATTCATGAGCCGGCGCCGCCGGGAGGACCGGAGCGGACGCAGGCCTTCCTCTTGCTACTAACTTGCCGGGAACTTTCGCGGAACGGTAGACGGTTCTGGAAGTGACGGGTTGAATGTGGATCAGTGCAAAAAGCACTGCCGGCCCAGCCGATGCCGCATGGCTTCGGCTGGTTAGCGAAGGAGCAAAGGACGATGGCGGGAATTGAAGACCATTTTGACAAGGCTTACCACGGCAAGTCCGTCGACGAACTTGCCGCATCCCCAGTGGACGCGCTCAAGGGTGTGACAGAGGCTGACGGCGAGCATTTGAAGGCCGCCTTCGGCATCAAGACTGTGAAGGACCTGGGAACGAACAAGTTCTTCCTGTGGGCCCAGGATGTGGCCAAGCAAGCCAAATAGCGACGGCCGCTGGGCGTGGTGGGCCCTTGGCCCCCGGCCGGAGGCCAAGGCCCACCACGCTCCCACGAAGAAATTGCGGCCAGCGGGTCAACCGCAACTTCAACCGGCCAGCCCCGCCGTTCTGCCACCGTCAGGGAGCGGCCGGAACTCCGGCGAAGGACGTGATGGCCTCTGCCACCTCGACGGCACGGTTATGCTGCACGACGTGCCCCGTCCCCGGGATTTCCAGCAACTGCCCGGTCTTGGCCCGTCCGGCCAGCCGGCGGGACCAGTCCGCACCGGCCACCGGATCCTTGGCGCCGCGCAGCACCAGGACCGGCGCCGTGACGCCGGTGATCCGTTCTTCCGTGGGATAGTCCATCATCACCCGCAGGGTCTTGAGGTACCAGGAGGGGCCGCAGCGCAGGTAGTCGGTGAAGACGAGGGCATTCGCGGACGGGCTTTCGAAGAACAGGCTGTCGTAGCCGAGGGCGAGCGCCTGCTGGGCCACGGTGCGGCGCTTCGGATCCACGACCGGTCCCATCAGCACCAGCTGCCGAATCCGCTCCGGCTGCTGGAGTGCCGCCTGAATGGCGAACTGGGTGCCCATCGAGTGGCCCACGAGCACGAAGTCCAGGACGCCGAGCTGCTCCAGGGCACCCAGGATGTACGTGGCGTGATCAGCCACGCTCAGGGTGTGATCAGGCCGCGGGGTGGAGCCGAAGCCGGGCAGGTCAACCGAGTAGGTGTCCACCGTCTCCGCCAGCACGCCGTGGAGCCGGCCAAGGTAGCGGTGCGAGACACCGATGCCGTGTACCAGCACGACGGCGGGGCGGGGCGTCCCGCCAGCGGGCCCGCCGTCGGTACCTGAATGCTGGTTTTCCTGCAGGCCGGCCGCCGGACGCACCGAGGCGAAGACATGGCCGAGGTGGCCTGCGGCCTCGAAGCGGACGGGCCCGCTCATGGGAACTCGTTTCTGCCGGCTAGGCGTCCCGTTTGTCCCGTTCGCTGAATTCCTCATCGAGGTCATAGTGCCGGAACTCGGTTTCCGGGTTCGGTTCACCGTCGGCAACGTATTCGTAGTCAAGCTGGCGCTGGACCTGGCTGTCGAGAACCTGCAGTTCCCTGTCCTCGACCTTGCTCAGGTCGTCGGGAAAATCGTCGTCGGGTGTGAGGTGCAGCTTCTCGGTCATGGGTCGCCTCTCTGGGCCGGGAAGTTTGGTCTCGATCAGAGGTGTCCGAGGCATTCAGGATAGCCCCCGCCCGCAGGCAGGGGAAGCAGACACGGGAATACGGCAGTGGCTGCCGCGCCTCAAGGAGTGGATATAAAACAACCGAAGGACGGGTGGATCCTGTACGGACGGGAGGCGTAGCGGTATCTTGGGCGGACCAGTGCCCCGGGCGGGGCCGGATCAAATAAGCCGGGAGGGATCGATGGGCGCCGAAGCGAAGGACCCGGAAGAGATCGTGAAGGACGGGGTCGAGGGGCGGGCCCGGGCTGTGCCGCGGGAGGAGGAGGCCGGCCGGGCGTCCGGGACGCCGCCGTCGGACCCGGACGCCGGCCAGGACGCCCGAGCCTCCGGCGACACCCGGAAGGTGCCGGGCCCGGCCGGGGAGCAGGACGAGGAAACGGGCGATGACCGGGGCCTCACCACGGACGCGAGCCCGGACTGAAACCCGGACTGAAGCCCGGAGCGGTGGTCCGCGGCCCCGGGCTCCGACCCGCCGTGGCGCCTAGCTTGCCGTGGCCGCGATGTTGACCAGCCAGTCCACCCCGAACTTGTCCTTGCACATGCCGAAGGTATCGCCCCAGGGCGCCTTCTCCAGCGGCATCGCGATGGTGCCGCCCGCGGCCAGTTTGTCGAAATAGCCGCGGAGTTCGGCCTCGTCGGAGCCGGAGCCGCTGAGGGACACGGAGAAGTTGGTGCCGGGCGTGTAGTCCATGCTGTTGGGCGTGTCCGCCCCCATCAGCACCAGGCCGTTTTCCGTGGTCAGCATGGCATGCATGATCTTGTCCTGCTCGGCCGCATCGTCGCTGGCATGGTATTCGCCGAAGGTGCTCAGGGCCAGGTCGCCGCCGAAGACGCTCTGGTAGAAGGTCATGGCTTCCTTCGCGTTGTCGCGGAAACCAAGGTAGGGGTTGAGCGTGGTCATATAGGGACTCCTTGCAGCTGGGGCGCCGGCCCGGGCGCCAGGTTACGGCGGAGGCAGCGGCGCACTCTTACAGGGCATATCCTGCCCCATAAAGGCCAGCCTTGGTAGGCCTGATGCCTGCGGCAGGCGGGACAGGGCCGACGCCGGCACGTACCGCCGTCGGTCCCTTTCCGCTTGTTTCGCTCCGTTCCGCCCGTGCTCAGGCCGTCTGGCCGGCGTGTCCGCCTTCTTCGATCTCCTCCAGCATCTTGTCGTTGAAGGCCGGGAGGTCGTGCGGGTTCCGGCTGGTCACCAGGCCCTGGTCCACCACCACTTCCTCATCCGTCCAGTTGGCCCCCGCGTTCAACAGGTCCGTCCGGAGCGTGTGGTACGAGGTCATGTTCCGGCCCTGGACCACGCCGGCATCGATCAGCAGCCACGGTCCATGGCAGATCGAGGCAACCGGCTTGTGCTGTTCAAAGAAGGCCCGGGCAAACGCCTGGGCGCCCTTGTCCACCCGGAGATGGTCCGCGTTCACGACGCCGCCCGGGATGACCAGCGCGTCGAAGTCTGCCGCGTTGGCCTCGGCCACCGGGAGGTCGACGGCGAAGGTCTCACCTTTCTCCGTGCCGGCGTAGCCCTGCAGCTTCCCGCTCTTGGGAGATACCAGGACGGGCTGTCCGCCGGCCTCCTTCACGGCGTTCCACGGGCTGGTCAGCTCGACCTGTTCCACGCCGTCGGTCAGCAGGAACGCGACCTTCTTGCCCGCAATGTTGTGCTCTGACATGTGTCCTCCTCTGTTCCGGGGCAGGGGGATATCAGGACGGCTGCGCCGCCCGTGCGCCTACCCGACGGGGTCCGGGGCGCCAGGCTCGCCGGCGTCGGGATGATCGGATGGATGCTTGGCACGCGCTTCCAGCAGATGATGTTCCAGCTTCTCTTCGGCATCCCGGCGACGTTGACCGACGATGCGCATCTGCTGGGTGATGGGACTGCCAAAACCGTCCAGATGCCCGGATGACACCGTCTTCATCTGCCCGGTGACGGGAGACGAAGTAACTCCAAGTTCAGTATTTTCGCCCATATATGAATGATCCCACCGCGCCGAACGGCTGAAAAGATTCATCCCGCACCCGAAGCGGGACGTGGTCGGGACGGTGCAGCGGCGGCCCCGGCGGGTTCGAATTTCCCGCCCGGGCCGCCTACCCCGGCTTCAACCGCGTCACTGCGTGACCGCACCGCCGTGGTACTTCTACACATACCCATCGTCAGGCCGGCCGAGAAGGGCCGTAGGACCTGTTTGCCCCACACCCTGGTCCGGCAGCCCAGGCTCCCTCAACTAGGAGAGCGCTGAACAAGGGGCAATCCGGAGATGGGATACGGCTTCCGGGCCGCTCTTCGGAGCTTTGGGCGGCCCGCTGACGGCCTGGGAATGAGAGGCCGGGGCCCGGGA
>NZ_JAGPOT010000012.1 GCF_018224015.1 Pseudarthrobacter albicanus | reverse complement strand
CGCGCGAGGGCGAGGTCGTGCTCAACGACGCGTATCGGGAGATGGCGGCGCATTATTCAGCGGCGGTACTACCGGGCCGAGTGAGGCACCCGAAGGACAAGGCGAGCGTGGAAAACACTGTCTCGCACGTCGCCACCTGGGTGATTGCCGGGTTGAGGAAAGAGGTGTTCACGAGCCTGGCGCAGTTGCGGAGACGGATTCGGGAGCAGATCGATGCCTATAACAGGCAGCCGTTCCAGAAGCGGGAAGGCTCCCGGCTGAGCGTGTTCACCGCCGAGGAGAAGCCGGTGTTGCAACCGCTGCCGGCGGTGGCGTTCGAGATCAGCACCTGGACCTATGGGCGCAAAGTTGGGCGCAACGGCCACGTGGTCTGGGCGAAGAACTTTTACTCCGTGCCGTTCGCCCACATCGGCTCGAATGTTGATCTTCGTGTCACGGAGACCATGCTGGAGATCTATCGCAGCGATGAGCGCCTCGCCAGCCACCTGCTGCTGCCAGCGACGACGGCGAACCAGCATCAGACGAACGAGGCGGACCTTCCGGAGGGTCGCAGCTGGCAGGCGTGGGACCCGGGCCCGGATCGATGAATGGGCGTTACGGATGGGCCCGGCAACCGTGACGGTGATCAGCAAGATCTTCGAGTCCGTGCCGGTCGAGGAGGCCGGATACGACCCGGCCCTGGCGGTGCTGCGCCTGTCCCGCCGGTTCTCCCCGGCCCGGGTGGAAGCGGCCAGCCAGCTCGCGCTGCGGGGGCCGATACGATCGCCCCGCTACGCCCACCTGCGGCCGATCCTGGATACCGGGCAGGACAAAACCGGGATCGTCCCTGATGAGCCGGAGGGAGACGATGGCGGATACGTGCGGGGGGCGCCTACTACGCCGGAGGGGCTCGATGAGCCGCCTGGATGCGGAGACCAAACGCAAGCTGCGCGAGATGAACGCGGGCGAGTTGCTGGAGGCCATCGATACCCAAGACGAGAGGCTGAGTATCAGCTTGCCGTTCGAGGATCGTGTCCGGCTGGTCGTCGATGACGCCTATTCGTCATTTACGCATTCCAAGGTGACCGGCTTGATCCGGCGGGCAGGACTGCGTTATCCGAACGCGGATTTGCGCCGCATCGATCTTCTCGACGAGCGCGGTCTTGACCGGCAGCTGCTGACCCAGCTGGGCACCTGCTCGTTCGTGGGCAGGCAGCAGAACGTCGTCTTGCAGGGCTTCACCGGGTCGGGGAAGTCGTATCTGGGATGCGCGGTCGCCAAACGCGCCTGCGAGCACCGAATCCGCGCACATTACGTCCGTAGACCAGACCTCGAGGAAGAATGGGTCGCCGCGCAAGACAAGCCCGACGGTTCCGGTAAATTCCTGCGAAAGTATGCGGCATTCACGCTGCTGGTCATCGACGAGTGGCTCCTGGATCGACCCACGGAACCGATGCGAGGCATGCTGCTGGAACTGATGGAGCGCCGCTACGGCGAGACCTCAACAGTGTTCTGCACTCAGTATTTGCAGAAGGACTGGCACCAGCGGCTCGGCTCCCGCGTCCATGCGGACGCGATCATGGACCGGATCATCCACAACACGATCTGGGTCGAGACCGGCAACTACAACATGCGCGAACACGCAGCACTCGTGAGCGCCTAATCCTGTGACAGAGAGCGTCAGCGGCGCCAAGCCACGCGACTGCTGGCGCTCTCTGGCACTCTCCCCGGCGCTCACCCGCACGAATGGGTGGCGCTCAGGGCTTCAAATACTCAGTATTCTGGAGTTATGCCTCGTTCTGGATGGGTGAAGCCGGTTTCCGGGCGCCGGTTGTCGGATTTGGTGTCGGTGGGTTTACTGACGCGGGTGTTTCCTGCTGACGTCGTGGATTCGGTGATCGCTGATGCCGGTCGCACGGAGCGCCGGAACCGGTCGTTGCCGGCCCGGTGATGGCGTATTTCTCGATCGGGATGGCGTTGCACTCGGAGGGCTCCTATGAGGACGTGTTCGAGCAGCTCACGGACGGACTCTCGTGGTCTTCGGGGTGGTCCGAATCATGGGTGCCGCCGTCGAAATCGGCAATCTTCCAGGCGAGGTCCAGGCTGGGGTTCGAGCCCGTGCGGGATCTCTTCGCCCGTGTGGCGCGCCCCTTGGCCGAAGCCGGCACGCCGGGATCGTGGCTGGCCGGCCGCCGGTTGGTCGCGATCGACGGGACGTGCCTTGACCTGGCGGACACGCCGGCGAACGCAGACTTCTTCGGACGCCCGGCGTCCAGCCGCGGTGAACAGTCCGCGTTTCCCCAGGCCCGCATGGTGGCGCTGGCCGAATGCGGCACCCATGCGATCCTCGACGCCGAAACCGGCCCCTGCAGCACCTCGGAGATCGAGCTGTCCCGGGAGCTGGTCGGACGGTTGAGGCCTGGAATGCTGGTCCTCGCGGACCGGGGCTTCTACGGGTTCCGGCTCTGGCAGCATGCCGCCGCCACGGGCGCTGACCTGCTCTGGCGCGTCAAAACAAACCTCCGCCCCCGATACCTGGAAACCCTGCCGGACGGTTCCTGGCTGGCCACGATCATCCCGACCTCGGGCAAGAACCGGACCTCGACGACACCGCTGACCGTGCGGGTCATCGACTACACGATCGATGACGGTCGGGGCAACCCGGAAGAATACCGGCTCCTGAGCACGATCCTGGACCCCGGCGAGGCCAGCGCGGAGGACCTCGCGGCCGTCTACGCCGAACGGTGGGAGATCGAGAACACCTTCGACGAGCTGAAAACCCACCAACGCGGGCCACGAAGCGTGCTGCGGTCCAAATCCCCGGACCTCGTCCAGCAGGAAATCTGGGGGCACCTGTGCTGCCACTACGCCATCCGCACGCTCATGGCCGGCGCAGCCGCCCATGCCGGCCACGATCCCGACAGGATCTCGTTCGTCGCCGCCCTGCGCATCGCCCGACGCTCGGTCGTCCAGGGCTCTTTTTCCCCCTCGTGACCCCGGGGCGACGGCCGCAATCTGGACCAGCGCCATCCGAAAACTCCTCCACCGCCTCAACCCGGTCCGCCGACGACGCTCCAACCCGCGAGTCGTCAAACGCAAGGTGCTCAAGTGGGCGGCAAAACGCTCCCGCCACGGCCAACACCCACAGCCCGAACACCGTCCCAAAATCAGCATTCAAGACACTAACTGAACGGTATTGGCCTTAGCCGTGATCCACCGATCCGCGGCTGGTCCTGATTGTTTTCGGGACCGGCCGCGGTTTTTGTTTTCGGGTATGACGCATCGTCCGGCCTCGCCGGCGCGGACATGCCAGGGACCCCGCTCTAAGGCATCCGGCGAAGCCTGCAGATCGGGGCTGAGCTCGAACAAGGTGATCCGAACCATGAAGTCACCCCCGTCTGGCAGTGCTACTAGAAACTCCGCTCGATCCACCATGCACGCCCGGCCCGGACAAAGGCAGGAAAACAGTCAACAGTATCTTGGCGGCGTTCCCGTCCTGCCCGATCCCGGAAATCGCCCGCATCGGCCCGACCTACCGGAACTGGAAGGCAGTGATCCTGGACTACTTCGATACCAGCGGCGCCTCCAACGGCCCCACGGAAGCCACCAACGGCGTCAGCGAAACCACCCGCCGCATCGCTCGCGGCTTCCGCAACTTCACCAACTACAGACTCCGATGCCTATTCGCAGCCGGTGGCCACCGCCCCTACAGGCGGACAACCCTCAATCACCGCTAAATGGGAAGGGCCGCTTGTTCCCGGCTTTTCTTCGGCATCCGCGCCGCAGCCTCTGCGCTGGGCAGGAGGCCCGAGGGCTCAATTCCTATGTTGCGAACGCACCTTAGACCGTTAGTACTACGCTTTCAAATTTGCTAATTGCTTCGTCCTGGTAAGATAGATAATCGAATTTCTGGGCCTTTGCTTTTCCCTCTAGGAATTGATTCATGCCGGAAACAAGACCATTAACACTATTGTCGACTAGAAGGCCGTAGCCGTCCTCCAGCACACTTCTGGGGCCTACAACGTCTGTGGAGATCACGGGCTTCCCAAGAATCAAGGCCTCGAGTACAACGAGCCCCTGGCCTTCATAGTCTGACGAGAAAACAAAGCAGTCAGCACGCTGCAGCGCAGGAAACGGGTTGAATCGTAACCCGGCCAGGAACACATTGGGCTCCAGTGACAAGTCTTCTATCAGATCCTGCAGATCCTGCCGCAGCGGTCCATCGCCGAGGATTGTCAGCTTGCAATTGGGGTTCGCCTCGACTATTTCAGCGAACGCGCGGATGAGTTTGGCGTGACCCTTCTCGGGAGACAGGCGTCCGAGTGTCACAAAGTTCGTGGACCCTGCATCCATCCACTCGTGCAGATCTTCTTCAAGCGGATCAGCGGCCAGTTTCTTCGCCTCTTCGGCGTTGACCACGTTGTTGCAGTAGTCAAATTTAGCCTCCGGCAGCTCGAACGCTTCGGATAATTGACGAATATTCTCTTCGTTGACGCTTTTCGTGACGGACACCAGTTGGTCGTACTTCCCGTAGAGCCGGAACATAGATTCCAGGTAACGGAAGCGGTGGCGCCACTCGCGGTGCATGTCATTGTGCAGGTAAATGGACTTTCTGGTTGCATTGTTGGTGGTGTTTGCGAACAGTGCCGCCCAATACCTTGCGTAGCCTTCAAAGCAGACCACTGAATCGAAGCGGGCGTCGCCGAACAGGCGACGGAATTCCCGTTTGAAGGCACGATCGTAGATGTCCCAGAGCTCGGGAGTTGCGAGGTCTCCGGTGGCGTTGAACTTGTCGATCACCCATCGTTCTTCCGCGGTCACGAGCTGGATGCCCGCCCGCCCCAGAACCTGGACATGCCCTGGATTCTGGGCAAACTTTTCCAGTCGCCCTTCTTCGGATTTGACGGCGGATGGGTCGATCGCTACGAACATTCGATTGCTGACGCTGTCCACATTGCTTACAAGATTCAGATACGACGTGGTTATTCCGTTTGGAATGAACGAACCTTGATAGAAGAGCACATTGTGCTTCGGGCTTCGATCCAGTGGAACGACACATTCAGTAGCATCGAAGAAGAAGAAGTCGATCGCTCGTCGAGTGGACGATCCGTCTTCAATGGCGCAGAAAGTGTCCATACCGCGCAGGTACTTCTCGTCCGTCCGCTTCTCAACCTGAAGGGCAGTTGAGACTTCATGGAGCAGCCCCGTGGTTTCGACGCACACACGACCTGGCAGTGTTTCTAAGTCAAAGTACAGTCCCCGCTCAGAAGCGTATTCATCAAGGTCGTAGGCAAAGTAGACGATGGGTCGCCCGGTCGCCATGAAATCAAAGAAGATACTGGAGTAGTCGGTGATGAGTACATCCACTACGGCGAGCAGGTCGTTGGTCGGGATGTCGTCCGGCACGACGAACTTGTCCAGCGCTCCTTGGGTCCCCTCCTTGGACGTCAGCGCGTGGCCTCGGTACAACGGCACGCAGTCAAGCGTCGCAAGCTGCTCCATAACACTTGGAACGTCGACGTCGCCCGTCTCGAGCGAGCCAAGGGAGCCGCGCCAAGTGGGTGCGTAGAGCACGACCTTCTGGCCGTCGTTTATCCCCAAATGACGGCGCAGCTCCAGCTTTTGCTGCTCACTGGCTCCAACGGTGGCGTCGATGCGCGGGTACCCTGTGACTGCCAGTTGTCCTGCGAAGATGCCCTCGACATCGTATTTTTCGATGAGACACTCTGCGGTGAACTGGTTCGGAGCAATCATGTGGGTTGTATGCAGGAAGTTCCGCGCAGCATTCCGATGATCCATGAAGCCGTTTTTGATGTCGCGGCCCAGGGTCTTGAGCGGAGTCCCGTGCCATGTGTTCAAATATTTCTGTCCCTCACGCCTGACGAAATAGGGCGGGAACGTGTTGTTGTTGATCAGATACGTCGCAGTGGACAGATAGCGCAGGTAAAGGTCGCTATCGCGGGCGGCAAAGATGACGTTCTTCCGGCCAGCCAGCTCGTGCGGAATTCGGTCCTTGTCATTGAGCGCCCATACGTGAGTCCAAGAGTCGAACCGAGGATCGTCCAGGAGGTTCCGGCAGATCTGCAAGGGATTGCAGGAAACCGAGCTTCCGTGGCCGCTCTCGTACAGTACGGTCGAGGGAGCCAGTGGGAGCGCCTCAAGGTACTCGGTATAGACCATCGACTGATTGAGCTCTATGTTCTTACGATAGGGAGCTGTGTCGACGCCATGTGCCCGCCTGAACACGCGTGTCTCCAGGTAGGCACGGCTAGCCGCCTCAAAGTTCCCGATTTCCTGAAGCACTCGGCCCAATCGGTAATAAGCCTTGGGGGAGTGGCTCTCCAGCCGCCTGACGCCGGCGTCGAAGGCTTCCGCGGCGAGAGGGCGCATTCCCCGGAGCTCCAGGCGTTCCCCTGCCTCAAAGCACCGTTGGGCTGACTGTGATCTCAGCGCGGCGTCCAGGCCCTCGGCAAGGAGTTTTTCCTCATAGACGCCCACCGGCCGGTCTTGCCCCGCGGTGACAGCCTCGGTTTTTGGTTTGAGCGTGGCGGCGAACGACATGCACGCGCCTTCGAAGTCGCGTGCCTGAGTACGAACGTAGCCCAGGCGGTAGTACCAATACGAGGGGGCGGGACTATGCAGACTAATCGCGTATTCGTAGGCGGAAGCAGCTTTATTCCACTCAGCGAGCCGCTCGTGGGCGAAGCCCAAGCGGTAATGCCACTGTGGAACAGTGGGATCCCCGGCCACGGCCGACCGGAACGATTCAATGGCCTCGCGCCACTTGTAAGAGCGCACTAGGGCATAGCCGAGCTTGTAGTGCAGCTCAGCTGACGTTCGTTCATGACGAAGGGCACTCCTGAACGCATCCGCGGCGGCTACCCATCGACCCCTTTTCTGGAAGAACACTCCTACGCCGAAGGCTTTCGCCTGGAGCTCAGTATCGGCAGCGACAGCCCGCTGGTAGGAGCGGCGGGCCTTGCCGGGCTGCTCTAGGAGCTCCCAGCACCAGCCCTCACGGAAGTGGAGATCCGCCTGTTCAGGTTTCAGCAGCGCCGCAGCCGCATAGTTCTCGCCGGCCTCGGCGAACCTGTTCATCGAGAACTGCGCATCAGCCAACTGGACGAGCCATGCAGGATCGTCGCTGTTGACACGCAAGCCGTCAGTCAGCGCCGCGATCTGCTGCCACAAAGGGGCCTTGCTTTCCACCAACTCCTCCACTCGTTTGCGGTGGCCCTCGGAGCCACGCATTTCAAGTGAAGCTGCTCGTGCCGAAGCCTCTGCTGTACCCAGCCGATGCGCCCATCGGTTCCGTCCGGGTTTCAGGGCGAGTGAGGACTTATAAGCCGCCACGGCGGCGTCGTAATTCCCCAGCTGTTCCTGGACGAAGCCCAGGCGGTAGTGCCACGAAGCTACGCCTGGTTCCAGCACCGTTGCTTCTTGGAGATGCGCGGCTGATTCCTCGAACTGCCGGAGGTGGAAGTGGGCATGACCGAGCCGGAAAGCTAGCTCGCCGTCGGCAGCGTTCGCGCCGTCGAGTAATGCGGTGTAGACCTCAACGGCGGCGGCCCATTCTTTCCGTTCTTCAAGAATAAGGCCATGTTCGATCGTATTTTGCGCGGGGCTCATGATTTGTGCTGCGTCCTAAGTTCGTGGCTGTCATCAGGTTCAAACCGGCTGGCGACTGGCAATGCTCGTATTCGTGCCCCGGCCGCGGCCGCCTAATTCTCGGCGGGTGAAGACGAGCGGCTGGATCCCACCGGCACCGGAGCGCCTGGGACTTCCGGCCACAGCGCATCGAACACGCGTTGGGTGGCCTCTCCATCGCATTGCGAGGCAAAGGCCTCGACAAAAGCCTCATATTTGGGCGCGTAGCGGCGCGAAACCGAAGAGATGTTCTTGATGGAACGAACGACTTGCTCCGTTGTGTTGTGCAGGGGACCGGGCGCCTTTTCTTCGAGATCAAAGTAGAAGCCGCGGGTCGAGTCCCGGTACTGCTCGATATCCGGCGTCAGGAAGATGATCGGCTTGCCCGTGACACAGAAATCGAACATGACGGACGAATAATCGTTCACCAGGATATCCGCGGCCGCGTAGAGGTCGTTGACTTCCGGGTACTCGGTCACATCGATGACAAACTTGTTTGCCGCCGTCTGCCGCTGGCCGGCGATGTTGTGGTGTCCGCGCAGAAGCAGCACGTAGTCGTCGCCGAGCAGTTGCTGGGCCTTTTCGAAATCGAGGTACGTGACCATCTCATACTGCCGCGAGGCGTTCTTGGCGTCGTCGCGCCAGGTTGGCGCGTAAAGAATCGCAGTCTTGCCCTCGGGGATGCCAAGCCGCCGGCGTATGGCCGGGCGGTCCTCTGCCATGCGCTCTCGGGTAAGGCTGTCGTTACGGGGATAGCCCTCCGTCACAACCCGTCCCTCAAAGCCGAAGCAATTGGCAAGGACCCCGGCGGCGTAGTCGTTCTGCGCCAGCAGCGCATCCCAATACTCCGCCTCGCGCCACATCAGGTTCCAGTACGAAAGCGAGAAGTTGGTGCGGGCAACGTCGTTGCCGAGCTTCTTGAGGGGTGTTCCGTGCCAGGTCTGGATGTAGACCTGACCCTCGCGCTTGCGGAAGTAGAACGGGAAGTTGTTGTTGTTGATTAGAATGCGGACTTCGGACAGGAGCTGGTACCACAGCCGGGAACCGATCAGCACCGGTTCGGTTCCAGCGGGCACGGGCACCGAGAAGTCGGCAACAGCCCAGTACATGGGCCACCGGCTTCCCCGGCTCTGGAATTCCTCCAGGAGGCGACGTGGGCTGTCAGTCGCGCGACGTCCGCCGAAGCACATGAATAGGATGGCGTCAGTGAGCTCGGCATCCCCGCCCACGGTTACCGGCGTGCGGAGCGTTTGCTGGTTGAATCTTCCCACCTCGTCAGAACCAAAGGGAGGCCGAAGGTGGATGGTCAGCGCCGCGGTCTTGGCCGTGCGGCTCACGCCGATTTCCAGCCGGTCCGCTTCAATCCGTCGGGGCATCTGCGTCTGGAGCCCTGACGACGCCGGGAACCAGTACCCGAGGTGGTCCGCGACCCCCGGGGGAACGAAACGCACGCTGTAGGCACCGATCTCCGGCATCACTTCCTCACCATCCCAGGGGTTCTGGGGCAACAGGAAGTCCGCGGTAAAGGCGTTGCTACCGTCGTTGGTGCGGACCGTCAACGCAACGTCCGTCGCGGGGATGACTGCCTTTCCGCTCGAGAGTACGAAGCGGGGAGCGTGAATGACAGGCAGGTCGGCTGTGCCTTCGACCCGAAGGGTGCGCCCGTCGGCCGACACCTCGACGGCGGAAGCAATGACGCGGGTCTTCCGCTCCTCAACGGTGATGAACCCGTATCCTGTCAGGCCCAGCCTGAGGCTGCGGGTCTGGTCGGACAGAGCTTCGAACTCCGTGGAACCTTCGGGCCACGCCACCGGCTGCGGGGTCTTGAAGCCGCTGTCCAAGCGCAAATGCCATTCATACTCGACGGTGGCGGAAGCGCCAGATCCGAGCGATGGGACGTCGACGACATAGACCGCAGTGTTGCCGTCCACGCTGAGGCAGGTCGCCGTCTTCCGGATGCCGAATTTACGGGACTCAATTGACACCTTGGCGGCAACGGGTGCCGAATGGGCCTCTACGTTCAGGGTGAGGGTCCGTCCGATGAGCTCCAGAGAGGTCGCCACATACAGGGGTGTGACCGGAACAAAGGTCAGGCCGGTGGTTGCCGGGCGCATCTCCACGGCCGTCCGGGCAACATCCAGCATCGGGCCAACCGGGAGCTGGCCGGTGGCTCCGTTTAGGTCGCGTCGACTCAACGGCGCGGAAAGTGACCGGCCGCCGGCGGTCACGGTGAGAAGAACGTACCAGTTGGCGGGGGGCACGGCCGGGTCTGCGTCTGCGTCCAACATCACGGCCGGGTCAATTGTGGTGCGGAAACCGGCTTCGGCGTAGGAGGTCCAGTTATCGCTGGACTCCCAGTCGATGGATGCGTCGGAGTGGCGCTCCACGGTCAGTTGGACGGCTTCCTCGGTGTCGGCGTTGACCAGGGACGCTTGGATGGAGAGGTCGCCTTCGAGAGGGTCCACCGACGAAATATAAGCATGACCGCCAATTTCCAGCTGCCCGTCAGCCTGCCAGGCGAAGTGCGTCATTTTGCTGATCAGCCGAAGGTCGATATCCCGGCAGGGCAAGAGGTTCGGGTCGTACTCCGAGAGTTCATCCAGGTACCGAGGCTGCGCGACTAGGCCGTCATCCGTGATCCGAGTGGGGAAGCTGGAACTGTGGTCACTTCGGTGGTTACAAATGCGGACCACGTCCTCGCGCCTGTCCGCGAGGACGGCCGAAAGGATCAGCCGGTTGTGGATCCTGATGGCTTCCCAGTCCAACTCCTGGCCGTCGCTGAGACGGCGAACGGTGGCGTGGAGCAGATCCCAGTACGCCTGCTCGGTGCGAGGGACAACCTCGTAGAAACGGAAGAGACCATTGCCCAGCTCTTGGGAAAGGGCACGGCGATAAACCTCAGTCGTCGAGGTCCGGCATATTTCGGCGGCCAGGGATTCCAGCCGGTGCAGACGGTCTTCCAGATACTGCATGTCACAAAGCAGTTCGCGCACCGGAGGGCGGATGGCAACGTCTGAGGAAGTATTGACTGCCTTGAGATCCAAGATGTCGAAGGACTGGGCCCGGGAGTAAAGGGTAGGGATCACTTCGAACTGCCAGTGATGGCGGTCCGCTCCAATGTCATCCGTGGCTGAAATCCAGAAGTCGCGGTCAAAGAGTTTGTTGGCGAGGACACCGTCCGCCAGGATCTCCGGGACCTCGGAAAGCGCAGCAGCCGGCCGCGGAATGCCATGGAGTTCGCGCTGCCACAGCGGCGTGGTACTGGTCTTGCCTTTCATGACGCCGGTCATGCCGACGGAGAAGGACGAACCAGTTTCCTTGAGGGTTTTGAACATCGCTTGCAGGCTGGATTTCTCCATCAGGTCGCCGGCGGTTACGAACATCACGCAGCCGGCCGCAGTTCCAGCCACTGCACTCTTTCGTGCCTCTTCCTCAGTGGTTTCCGCGAAGGCGAGGTACTTAACCCGAACGTCCCGATTGGCGAACGCCTGCGCGGGGATGCGGCCCTCTTCTTCGGCGGACGTATCCACCACAATCATTTCCATTGCGGCAGGTTTCTCGCCCACGAGGCTCTGTAATGTCGCTGTCGGGTCCGGCGCATCGTCGGTCACAAGTATGACGAGTGCGACCTGCGGCTTTTGCATCGGCGTGGCCGGTGACGCGGTGACAGCACGCTGCGCCTTTGCCACGTTGGCGGGGTGTGCCACCTTACGGATCTGCTGCTGCTGCTCCGGGGGCATTGCCCGCCATACGCGACGTAGGTTCCTCTCAGCGGTAGCTTTCAACGCAGCTATGGCTTGGCTCTGCTTGCGACCTGGCATTCTTGTCTTCGCTTCTCTCGAGTGGTCCAACCGGTGGTTGTCTCTTCATGATCATTTGATACGAGTAAATCGTTGCACGGCGGCCAGCGAGTGGCCGATCCCGTGGCGACACCTTCAGAAGGGTTTCCTCAGGAGCAAGTCGACATTCTGGTCTCCGGCGCGTCCCATGACCGCTTCGCGGTCAAGTCCCGGACGGTTGATGGCGAGTTCGAGGCTTAAGGCGGCCAGGGACCGGGCGGTGTGCCCTCCTTCATAGATCACGCTCTCCGGCGCCGAGTGGTCTACCAGAGTGGCCGCGATGGACAGCGTCCCGTCTCCGTTGTCCAGGAGTTCAACAATCCTCGATTGCTGCGGGTAGTCGATCAGCGAGGCCGTAGTGATTTCCCAGAATCCGCCATATTCGTATTTGGTTTTGTGCGGGACCACCCTGTGCTTGTGCCCGTGGCCATTCATCCACGCGACCACGTTGGGAAAACGGGTGAGGAGTCCCAGGACCGCTGATCGGTTCAGGGGCGGCGGCCCGCCGTCGGATGGGTGCTTTTTCTCGGAAAAGCCCGACAGCGGATGGTGGCCGAACAAAACCATCAGGCGATCCTCCGCCTTGGAGGTGGTGAGCTTGCCCTTCGCGTCATAGAATTTCCCGGAAACCTGCCGGAGTTCTTCCTCCAGCCAGTCGGCCTGGGCGGCGTCCAGCGCGGCTTCAGTGCCTCCATCCGGGCTCGCGGTGTTCAGCATGATGCCCGTAACGTCCGGCGACAGCTCGAAGGTGTAGTAGGGCTCAACTCGTGAATTAGGGCCGGAGACAAACCGGGCATTCCCAGCATCCTGCGGCCAGGCGTCCATGAACTCAGTCTTGCTGAACGCTCGCCGAAGTTTGGAGCCACTCACTTTTCGTGACGTCATGGACGCGATGAGACGCCGGCGTTCAGCGTCATCGGAACTCCTGACTGTTTTCCAGAAGTCCGTTGGGTTCAGACCACGGGGCAGCCGGGTGGGAAGACGGTCGCCGATTCGAACAGCATCGACGAACTTAGCTTTCGGCGAAATCGGACCGGACTCCGGCCGGCCGGCTTCATCGTGGTTACCCACGCCGATGTACCAGGGGAAATCCGAGCCTTCTGCTGCCACCGGCTTAATCGCCGCGGCGAGGAATCCCGGAACTGCGGGATAACCGTGACGGGTTTTCCAGTCGTCCGGGGGCAACAGCGAGGTTTCAGGCTCGGGATGCCAGATGCTCTTGGACAGTTCGAGGGGGGCCGGACCGTGATCCTGGATCCCCTCATAGCTGCCGGCCGGGTGTGAGCTCACCGGCACACCCTTGAACACGCCGACCGCCGCCGACAATTCAGTGAGGGCATATGAGTTCGTGAGGTCACCGGTAATCACCAGGCAATCCAGGGCTCGTTGGCTGAAAGGGCCGCGCCCCACGGCATTGAGTTTTCCTACCATTGCGTTCAACACCTGAATCGTCAACAGGTCTTGCGGCCTGAACTTCCCGGAGTTCGGAAATCCTTCGGAGAAGTCCAAGTACTGCCACAGGAAGGACAGCCTCCCCGGATTCGCCGCGTCCAGCACATGCGAATCAGTCAGGAGCCCGAAAGCGGCCAGCCCGGACCGCTTGCCGTTCGCCACGCGGCTCCGGGGGCACAGTTCCTCACGAATCTCTGTCTCGATAGCAGGCCCGCGCGCGAGCCGCCGGTACGGCAGACGCGACACGCGCCGGGGCCCAGCTGTGACTGTGCCGTCCAAGGTTGTCGACGATGCACCATGCTGTGGCTCCGGCGCAGCACCGGGCTGGGGCTCCGACGCACTAGGCTGCGGATCCACGCCTGCGCCGCCGGTGGACTCGGACAGCCCCAGCACGGTGAAGCCGATCGCGCCGCCAAATGCCCACCGAACGGCCTCCCGTCGCGATGCTAGCTTCTTGATCTGTCGCACTTGCTGATGTGGCCCTTTGCTGTTGCCCCTAGATGCTGGCGTTGGCGCGGATCAGGTCGTCCGGGAAGTCAACCTCAACGGCATAGAACTCGCTGATGTCCACGGGGGTCCACTTGACGTCGTCCTGCTTGATGGTCAGTTCGATCGCGCCCTCGAAGTAGTCCTGGTCGTCGACCTCAATGAGGCGCTTGAGGAACTTCTTCTTGTCCTTCGAGCTGACGTAGTTGATGCCGACAGCCTCGCCCTGGGCCACGTCGGCGGCCACCCTCTTGGAGAGCTCCTGGATCTTGCCGTCAGCGTCGGTGGTGTACTTGACTTCCTCGTCGGATACCGAGGAGACATCAACGGTGATGAATGATTCATCCCGCTTGATGTAGGGGATCAGCATCTCCAGGATGTCCGGGTCGAACACAACATCGCCGTTCATCCACAACACGCCGCCCTTGGCTGAATTGCGGATGGCCTTCAGGAGGCTCTTGGACGTGTTGGTCTGGTCAAAGTTCTCGTTGTACACAAAGGAAGCGTTAGGCACGTGTTCGAGGATCATCTCGAGTTTGAAACCGACGGCAATGGTGAGCAGAAGCCTCTTGCCAAACTTGTTCTGCAGGTTCTGGACCTGCTGGTGCATGATGGTCCGGCCATCACTGAGCTCGGTCATGGGCTTGGGGTGCGGACGCGCCAACCGCGTGCCCATTCCGGCGGCAAGAATTACGGCCTGGATTTTCATATGCTTATTCCTCTTCGACGAGCGATCCTGGTGGCGGGAGCGGCGAGCCGTGGCATCACTCGAGACCACCCCGGAACCGTCTGCACGGGCCAAAGGGAGCTTCCCCCGGGGTCAAGCATAACGGTTGAGTGACAGGGCGCCAATGCTGCAGGCCACCGGACGTTAATGTCGCGTTAATTTCAATATCGTGTTAAGTTCGGCGCTGCCTTGTTCAGCCCAGCAGCAGCAGCGCGATGACCAAGGCCGGGACGGCGACGGCAACCAATGTGACGGCCACCAGCGCCGTGAGGCGTTTGCGGCTGTACGTCACTTCCTCGTCGTCCATGTCCGGCTCGGCGGCGCGCTTGGCCGTCGCGGGGCGCTCTGGGGCCCGTGGAAGCGGCCGCGCGCCGGGGACCAGAAGCGAGTCCGGGATGTCCTCGTGATGTCGGCGGCGGCGCAGGTGCCGCGGGGCGGCGACCAGCGGGGGAGCGCCGTAGGCAGGGTCTTCCAAGGTCTCGTCCTCCTCGCCTCAATCGACCATGAATCGGGCTGACGGCTTCAACCTGATGTCCATCAATTCTGACATTGCCGCCGGCTGATCCGCGCATTCGGGCCGTAGGGACGCGTCGATGAGGCCCCCGGTTTCGATGACAAAATGCCGCAACCACTGGCCTGGGTCGAGATCCGGGTGCGAGGCAACCATCTGAACGTCCGCCGTCGTGCACTGACCTATCAGCCGTCCGGCACGGGTGACATGGTAGCTGGACGTGACCACGGTGACGGACTTCCAGCCGTTGAGCGCCACGATCCGGGAAATCGCCCGCGCTTCGCCCCGGGTGTCCAGATCCGGTGGCCGGAAACAGACCAACGACGGGTTCGGGAAAGCGGCCGAGCGGCAGACGTCGTCGGCCGCCCTGTTGCCGAAGGTGTCCGTGGAGGAAAGCACCAGGACGGGGATGCCAAGGTCCTGCTGCAGGCGCTGCGCCGCGGGCAATCGTTCCGAGGCAGCGCCCCCGAGCATGATGACGGCATCCGTGCGGTGCACGCTCAACAGGTCGGTGTTGACGAAGAGCTGCACAGCGACGATCAGCCACAGCAGGAAGCCCCCGGCGGTGAAGGCAAGCGCCCTGCGGGTTGCGGTAATAACCGCGGGGACGGAAGGAAGCACGGGTCAGAGTCTTTCACGCGTGGTCGACTGGGCGAAATGGTGGGAAATTCCTGCGCCAAAACTCACAGGGAAAATGGCGCCGCCCTTGTGGAAGAAGTGACGAAAGTGTGTGGGGTGACAGATGTGAATTGACGCCCATGCAGTGGGCACCCACGTAGGTCTCACCAACAGGTCTCAACCTTAGGTCTCACCCTTAAGCGAGCAATCTTGCGAAAACTGAACATAGCGGCAACAGTCATTGCCGCCGTGATGCTGGCAGCCGCGCTGCCACCGGCAGCCTCCGCCGCGACGCAGATTGATGCGGGAGTTCCGGTGGCCGTCCCCTCGGTCACGGATCCTTCTCCCACACCACAGGTCGACGACTTTGTCCGGCCGAAGCCGCCGGCCGGCAGGCCAAATCCGAGTACACCTACGTGAGTGCACCGCTCGCAGGGACCATGAAATCCACGTTGGTGACGGTCCAGCTGGCCGACAAATCGGCAGCGGCAACCGACGACGCCGTGCGGCGCTGTCCGTGTCCGGCCGCCATGGCTGCAAGGTCAGCATTGCCATCACCCGGTCCGGCCAGTACCGCGTCTGCGCCTACGGCATCTGGATGAGCCCCTCAAGGAGGGCAACACGCTGCTGGGCTGCAGGGCCCTCGCGGCGGCGGTTGCGCCTGCCCCGACGGGTTATCTGGACACCGTGAGCCTGACCGGCACGAGCGCCAACAAGTCCGTGACCGCCACCGGCTGGATAGTGGACCCAGCTTCCCGAGCCGGAGCGTGCCGGTCAACGTCTGCGTCAAGTTTCCGAACGGCACGTCGAAGACCTTCAAGTCCACCACGAACGTTGCCCGGCCGGACGTCAACGCTGCGCTGAGAATCAGCGGAATCCACGGTTACCGCACGGTTGTGCCGATCTCGAGCCGCGGAAAATACATGGTGTGTGCCTCCAGCCCGGGAATCACAGTGCTCACCACAGGCGTTTCCCAGCTCGGGTGCAAAGCCGTCACCTACTGAGAACTGCGGCTGGGCAGGGCGGATGTAAGCGGTTCTCCGGGCGTCGTTAGTCCTGCGTTCACCTCGGACGGCCATTCTCTTTACCTGAGACCCCTACCTTCGATGAAGGTACAAAACGTGCCCAACTTCCTTTTGGCGGAATAGCCAGAGGGATCCCTGATGCAGTGGCCCTCGCCGCCACCACGCTTTACTACCGGGGCCGTGCGTGCAGAATGCGACGTCGTACCGGATACGGCCGCACAGCCGCAGGATCAGGGACTGCTGGGCGTCGTCGACGGCATGCGAAAAGCCGTGTGGCATTTGAGGTCCGGAGGCATGGCTCAGCTTCAGGAGTGGAGACGGCGTCAGAAGGCGGAACCGGGCATCCCCGTCCCGCAGGGCACCAGGGGTCCAGAGGGCGAATGGGCGGGCCGAGGATCAAACCGGCAGGTGCGGTTCGCACCCTACGAATCCTCCCGACTGGCACGGCGGCGCACGGATCTGAACGTGGGCGTGATTCTTGACGATTTCACGCGCACCGCTTTTTCGTTCGAATGGAACCTGCTCGAACTGCGCAGGGAGCTGTGGCGGGATCAGCTGGGGCAAAACCGGATCGATTTCTTGTTCGTGGAATCTGCCTGGAACGGAAATTCGGGATCCTGGCACGGTCAGCTCACGGGTACCTCCGGCCCGGGCATAGAGTTTATCCGACTCATGGAGTGGTGCCGTGCGCACGGAATTCCGACTGTCTTCTGGAATAAGGAAGACCCGCCCCACTACGATGATTTTCTTCCGGCAGCCAAGTTGTTTGACCATGTTTTTACCAGTGATTCGGACCGCATTCCTGACTACGTGAGGGATTTGGGCCATGACAGGGTTGACACCCTGCCGTTTGCCGCGCAGCCAGCCATTCACAACCCTGTCCGGACGGGCCACGGACGGCACTCGCGGGGCTTTCGCGGGGATGTATTTTGCTCATAAGTACCCCCAACGGCGCGCCCAGATGGACATGCTCCTGGGGGCGGCCATGACCGAAGCAATAACGGGCGGCGCCGAGCTGGACATATTCTCCCGCCAGCTGGGAGGGGCAGGGAAGTACCAGTTCCCGGATCCGTTTGACAAGCATGTAGTGGGCTCATTGAGCTACGCCCAGATGCTGACCGCATACCGGGCGTACAAGGCCTTTTTGAATGTCAATTCCGAGATCGGATCGCCCAGCATGTGTGCCCGACGGATATTTGAGATCACGGCCTCGGGCACACCAGTCGTCTCGACGCCCAGCGCCGCGATACCGCGGTTCTTTGAAGACGATGAGGTCCTGGTTGCCGAAGCCAAGCCTGAGGCGGAGAACATGCTGCGGATGCTGACATCCAACGCGGAATTCAATGAACGGGTGGTCCATAAGGCCCAGCGCCGAATCTGGCGGGAGCACACTTACGCGCACCGGGCCGAGTCCATCGTTCGGGCGATCGCGCCGGAGCGATGCCTGCCGGTCGATCTCCCCCCAGTCAGCGCTTTGGTGAGCACAACCCGTCCGCAACAGCTGAGCCACATATTTCAGACCGCGGGGAGCCAGGACGGCGTGGACCGGGAGCTCGTTCTGCTGACTCACGGTTTTGTGGCCGCCGAGGGCCAGCTGGCTGATCTGGCCCACGCCCATGGCGTGGCGAAGTACAGGCTGCTCGCCGCCCCGGACACCCTGACCCTCGGGGAGTGCCTCAACTTGTGCGTTAAAGCATCGGCAGGGGCTGTCCTTACCAGGATGGACGACCTCGACTACTACGCGCCGAACTACCTCGTTGATTTGCTGCATGCGCTGAGTTACTCCCAATGCCGTTCGGTTAGGCGCCGGAGTTCAGCGTCAAGTCCCACCGCGTCGGCGTGTTCTCCGGGAAAAGAGGTGTGGCTCCTGTTGAAGTAGTTCGGTCCTCCAAGACTGATCTACCCCCACGGGAGCCACGATGTCCGATTCTGCCATTAATCACGCCCCGGGGGTACTCGCCCCCGGCCACTTGGGTGAGCTGACCCGCGTGGTGCCGTTCGAGATGGTCGATGCCGCCCTCGAGACGGCCGGAGGCAAGGAACAGCGGGTGCGCCGGCTGCCCTCCCGCGTCGTGGTCTACCTGCTGCTGGCCGGGGTCCTGTTCGCCGACCAGGGCTGGAAACAGGTCTTCTCACGCCTGGTCTCCGGACTTCCCACACCCCTGAAGAACCCCACGGCCTCGTCGCTGAGCCAGGCCATGCGCCGGGTGGGCCCGGCGCCGCTGCGCGAACTGTTCACCCTTCTCAAGGGCCCCGCGGTGACCGGGAACCGGCAGGTAACCCGGTTCGCCGGCCGGCTGGTGGTGGCCATCGACGGTACGCAGATCGCCGTGGCCGACACCGAGGCCAACCGGGCGAGGTATCCCAAGCCGCGCGGCGGACCCAACGGCGAGGCCGGATACCCCATGCTCCGGATGGTCGCGATCCTCACCGCCGGGACCCGGTCGGTGATCGAGGCGGCCTTCGGCACCGATGCC
>NZ_JAGPOT010000119.1 GCF_018224015.1 Pseudarthrobacter albicanus | reverse complement strand
TCCCAGGCCGTCAGCGGGCCGCCCAAAGCTCCGAAGAGCGGCCCGGAAGCCGTATCCCATCTCCGGATTGCCCCTTGTTCAGCGCTCTCCTAGGCCGGAGGTTTCTAATGAGGCAACGGCTGCCCGGCGCATCATGGAGTGCGGCTCCGCCCGCGGTCAGACCCCGGCTCCCGGGGACAGGACGTTGAGGCCGGCGTCCACGGCGGCGGCCAGCAGTCCGGCATCGTAGGCGACCATGACATCGGCCTCCAGCCGGATTGCCGCCGCCAGATGGATGGCGTCTGCGCTGCTAAGTCCGCCGGGCAGGGCAGCCGCGTACATCAGGTCCGGGCGCGCCAGATCCACCAGATTGATGCCGCCCAGCACGGCATTGACCAGCTCGCCGGGGAATCCGCGCCGGTGTGCCGCGCAGTGCAGCTCCGTGTAGAGGAGCATGGAAGCTACCAGCGTGCCGCCCTGGGCCACGGCCCTGGAGAGGTACTTGGCGGCGGCCGATGATTCCTTCTCCTCCACCACGAGTTTGAGCACAGCCGAGGTGTCCACATAGATAATCAACGGTCCCCGCGAAGGTCGGCCAGGATTTCCGCCGTGCCGGTGGCCGAGGCGACCCGCGGCAGGGATCGGAAGTCGACGGCGCCGCCGGCGGCCGGCCGTACCTGCCCTGCCAGGAGCAGCCGCTCGAAGGGGGAGGAGGACGGAGGAATCAGGGTGGCGGCTATTTCGCCGTTGTTCGTCACGTCAATGGTTTCCCCGTTTTTCACGCGCTCCAGGATCTTGCTGCTCTGGTTGCGCAGTTCGCGGTGCGGAATGGTTGTCATGGCTGCCTCCGTAGCAATCGTAGCAACCGGGTGCCGGGGGCGGAAGGACTGCGCGATGACTCAAAGAAAACCTCGACAAGGGGGCGCCGGGGATGTCTGCGCGGCCCCCTTGGGGCACCCGCGGCGACATCCCCGGCGTCGTTCCCGGGTCAGGCCTGGTTGAAGCGGACCATGTTGCCGGAAGGGTCACGGAAGGCGCAGTCGCGCGGGCCCCAGGGCTGGACGATGGGTTCCTGGAGGACCTCCGCGCCGGCGGCCCGGACGGCCTCGAACGTGGCGTCGAGATCGTCCGTGCGGAACACGATATTGGGCAGGACGCCCTTGGTGAGCAGCTGCTGGAGCGCGTCGCCGTCGTCCTGGGAGCGGCCGGCGTGCGGGACGGACAGCACGAGCTCCAGATCGGGTTGGGCCGCGCTGCCGAGCGTGACCCAGCGGTGTCCGTCCGAGCCGACGTCGTTGCGCACGTCCAGGCCGAGGACGTCACGGTAGAACGCGAGCGACTCGTCGAGGTCGTTGACGGTGATGTGTGAGTACTGCAGTGAAATGTTCATGTCCCACACGCTATTGCAGCGGCCGCGGGGGCGCTTCTTCAATCCTGCTCGGCTTGCGCGCGGGCCGCGTGCGCTGCCGGGCAATGCACGACGGCATGGCCTTCACGGCGTGGTGCTCCCGGGCCCGGTACGCGCTGGGCGGCATGCCGACGATCTCGGTGAACCGGGAGCTGAACGAGCCCAGCGATGTACAGCCGACCTCCATGCAGGCATCCGTCACGCTGGCACCGGCCCGCAGCAGCGCCATGGCGCGTTCGATCCGCCGCGTCATGAGGTAGTTGTACGGCGCCTCGCCGTAGGCCGCCTTGAACTGGCGGGAGAAGTGCGCCGGGGACATGAGGGCACCGGCGGCCATGGTGGGCACATCGAGTGGCCGGGCGTATTCCCGGTCGATCAGGTCCCGGGCCCGGCGCAGGTGCACCAGGTTGGCCAACTCCTGTGGTGTCATGCCGCCATTGTAGTTGTCGACGTCCCGCGTTGGCTCCTGGAAGACTGCACCGTGCCAGCCGCGGTGGTAACCCGCCCCACAAATCTCCTGTAGTGTTGATCCTGTTGTTGTGTTTATGCAGTTTCGTAGTTCAGGCAGTACGCAAGGTTGCAAGACCTTGTTCTTCTGAAGTAGCGGTTTTGAACACCCCACACCGGAGGACCCGAAAGTCGGGACTTTTCCCCCACCTTCACGAAGGACAAAAAATAATGGCTACTGGTACCGTCAAATGGTTTAACGCTGAAAAGGGCTTCGGCTTCATTTCCCCCGATGACTCCTCACAGGACGTCTTCGCACACTACTCCGCGATCGCCTCTTCCGGCTTCCGCTCCCTCGAAGAGAACCAGAAGGTCTCCTTCGAGACCGAGCAGGGCCCCAAGGGCCCGCAGGCCGTAAACATCCAGGCTCTCTAAGACTTAGCTTCCAGCTAACTCTTCTGAGTCCGGGGCCGCAAGGTTTCGAGCAGGGCCCGTCTTTGACGGGCCCTGCTTTTGTTAACCCACATGTGCGGGCCCGGGCCCAAGTAGCTGGCAGTTGGGGCCGTTTTGAGCCCTGAAAACGACAACAACTGCGACCCGGTTGGGGGCCGTGATCAACAGCCGGTCCCCGGCCACCACCGCGGCCAGGCTCCTCGGGTCAATCAGGTGATGGTGTCAAGCGCCTCTTGCGCAATAAGCAGGAGGTCATCCTGGTTGGTCAGCTGCATGGAATCTTCCCCATACAGTTCGAGGGCAATATCCACGGCCTCTTGGGCCGTCCCAATGCGTAATAGCTTGCAGAGCACGGCGATGTCATGGATGTCGCGGTCACGTCCGGGCTGGCACATAGCCTCGGATGGTAGCGGTGGTCTGTGTTGTTGGTAGCGGTGTTCTGATGACCGGGTAGCGCCTGTGTTGTTGGGGCTGCCCGGTCATCAGTTTGGTTGGCGGTTTGGGCCGTGTGTTATTCCCAGAATCCGCCGGTTTGGCGTGCTTCCTGGCTCCGTTGGCGCCGCATGTCGACTTCGCCGAGTTTGATGGTGCGGGCGTTGTTGGCGAGCCGGTTGACGATGGAGTCCGCGGCGACCCGGTCGGGCAGCGCTTGTGCCCAGTAGTCGGGGCCGGTTTGACTGGCGATCATGGTGGGGAGCCGGTGTTCCCGGTCGGCCAGGATCGCGAACAGGTCGCTGGCTGCGTTCGGATCGATGCCGACGGTGAGGAAGTCGTCAATGATCAGCAGGTCGGCGTTGGCGAGCTTGGCGAGCAGGTCCTGGTGGGCGATCCCGTCGCCGCGGGCGATGACAAGTTTGCGTGCCAGGTCGTCCATGCGCATGTAGAGGACTTCGTGTTCTCGTTCGCAGGCGGCAATGCCGATCGCGCAGATCAGATAGGTTTTCCCTCCGCCGGTGGGTGAACTGATCAGCAGGTTGGTTGGCTCCGTCTTCCAGTCGTGGGAAGCGTAGCGTTTCATCCTGTTGGGGTTGATGCCGCGGCCTTCGCGGTAGTCGATTTCCGCGATCGAAGCGGTCGGGATCGGGAACCCGGCCTGGCGGATCAGTTTCTCGATCCGGTTCGCCCGGCGCGCATCCAGGGCGTCGTCAACGGCGGTGAGGAAGAGCCGTTCTGGGGTGAGCTGGTCGTAGCTCTCGTCGTTGATGAGTTCTTCGAAACGGGTGGCCACGTGCGTGACGCGCAGGGCCCGGAATTTCTCGTAGTCGTCACTGGTGAACATGGCCGGTCACCGCTCTTCCCGGTAGTAGTCCGCGCCGCGGACGTAGATGTCTGGCAGCTCGGCGGTGGCGGCGTTGCTGTTCAGCAGGTTCGAGGCGGCCGCCTTCACCGGGGCGGGTCGTTTCGTGTCGCTGTCAATGCCGGCCATCAATCGTTTCAGGGTGGAGTAGGACGGGTAGCCGCGCATGTTCACCAGTTCCTGGCAGGCCGCTTCGAGCTTTTGCTTGTTCTTCTTCCCCAGGGTCTCGAGGATGTTTTGGCAGTCCAGGTAGCCCTGTGCTTCAATCTCGCGCCGGTCCAGGACCTGCTCGATGACCAGGACGGTGGGAGGGCCGAACGTGCGGGCACGGTCGATGAACCAGTCCCGGGACCACAGCCCGGCAACACTGCGGTGCTGATGCGGCACATGGGCCGGATCCGTTGAATACTGCCCCTTCCGGCCCATCTTCCGCGGGTGCTCGGCAACGACTTGCTGCCCGTCGAACACCGTCACCCGCGTGCCGGTCAGGCGCATGCGCAGCAACCGCCCCGCCAGGGCGTAGGGCACGGAATAGTGCTGGTAGTCGGCCGTAACATGGTAGTTCCGCCCGACCTTGAGCTCCTTCCATTCCACCTGCTCAAACACGGCCTCGGGCAGCGGGGAAAGCACCGGGGCTTCCTCGGCGGTGAACCTCTCGAACCGGGTCGTGCCGTCAGCGCGGCGGATCTCGTGGTTGATCTCCCACACCCGTTCGGCGATCGCCTCATTCAGCTCGGCCAGCGTCATCCAGACGTCCTCGGCCAGGTACCCGATCACGCGCTTGTTGACGGTGTTCACCGCCGATTCCACAGCAGCCTTGTCGCGGGGTGCCCTCACGCGGGCCGGCACGATCGCCGTGCCGTAGTGCTCGGCCATCTGCCGGTACCTGTCGTTGACGAATCGTGCCGCATCACCCTTGGCCTTCCGGTGCGTCGCGGTCAGTGTGTTGTCCGGGACGACGATCTGCGGGATGCCCTGGTAGAACGCGAACGCGCCGACATGGGCGTTCACCCAGGCCTCCAGGCGCATGTCCGTGAACGCCTGGCAGAAAACGTACCCGGAAAAGGGCAGCACGGCGACAAACAAATAGGCCTTCACGCTCTTCCCGGCCACCGCGTCGGCGATCGGGATCGTGTCGCCCGCCCAGTCGACAAACATGGCCATGCCCGGCTCATGGTGGAGCGTCGCCACCAGGTCAACGATCTGCCGATAACTCCGGCCCTGCAACAACAGGGCCATAATCGCCCGGTAATCCGGCATAATCTTTGCCTCCTTGCAAAGAAACGGCGGCGCCCAGCGCGCCGCCGTAAACGACAGAAAACCACGACCACCCGGCCATCGCTACCAACAACCCAGAATCGTGCTACCAACTGCCCAGACAGGCGCTACCACCAGGGGCTATGCGCCACGGGCGCCATCTTCATGGCCAGGAGAAACCTGGGCGAGGCCACCCGGAGCGTCAGGTTGTCTGCGACCGGGACGGCTGTCGCCTCTGCATCAGTTGCATTCGGCACCCAGGCCTTGGCTGAACTGTTTAGCCATTTGGGTTCCAAACCCATGTCGTCTGCCATCTCGCGCGCAACCTCATTGACGGTTTGTTCCGGCTGGTAGACCGCGTCGATGTCTGTGGTGGACCGGCGGGAACTATATTCGACCGCGATGGCAGCCCCGCCGACGAGATAGATATCGGCCGCCACATTGAGAGTTTGGAGCCGGCGCGCCAGCTCACGAAGGAGATCTTTGACCTCTTCGGGACCATAGGACGTGGGGGAGGGACTCACACCGAGGTCAGGTTCCGGGCGTCAAAGATGATGTTGGCGTCGGCAAACTCTTTGGGCGTGTTCGCTGCCATTCGCTGCTTCCAGGCCTGCGAGACATGACTGCGCGGAGTGGCATACCACTTGCTGGACAGCGGCTGGACGCGCGTCCAGCCCGGCGCTTTGAGGCCGTGCTGGTGGCACTTGTAGGCAAGGGTCCGGGCCAACAGGGCGTCCCAGCGTTTGCGGCCCGTGGAGGCGGGCACCTCAAGGAACTTGCGGCGGTCGGCCGGGCGAAGATCATCGAAATAATCGGTCGCCATCGCCAGAACCCGCATGGCAAAATCCGGATCCCCGTTGCGGAGCTCCCGCTTGATCTCCCGCGCTGTTCTGTCGGCTGTCCAGCGCAGCGGCGGAGACGGGGGCGCCCCAGTGACGGACAGGCCCGCCCCCAGCTGGGAGAGGACCTTCAGAGCGGTGGCGATTGAAACGTTCCGGCCCTGCTCCAGATCGATGATGGTGGAACGGCTGACACCCACCTGTTGGGCAACGGTTTCTTGCGACAGAAGGGCGCGGATCCGATGCTGCTTGACCAGGCCGCCCAGCTCCCCGGCATCGTGGATACTCTGCACGTCAATTCCACCTCCATGTCGGAGATATCAATCATAGAGTGTGGATGAGAATCCGGTGAAGCCGGCACGCGCAACTGACTTCGCCGCCGTCCGCTCGGGGTCACGTCTCTGGCATCGCTGACCGGGCTGCGGCCGGCGCCGGACTCGGAGGCGGCGTGACGTGCCGGCACGGTGAAGTAGGGGCCGGTTCTCCGTTACCGCGCTGCCGTACTGGTGTCTGCGCGCGCCTTCTTGGCGGTGAGCAGCAGATACTCCCACTCCATCTGCGACGGCGCATCACCGTGGGCGTCGCTGTAGGTGTCGGCCAGCTCGGTGAGCGCCTTGTCCAGGGCTTTGACCTTGTCCTCGTCTCCTGCAAGGAATTTGTACACCGAGATGGTGGGGCCGTAGTGGGATTTGAAGTAGTGCAGGAAGTCCTCAGGATGGTGGAAGCTGCTGATTGTCACAGTCTGCTTTGCTGCGTGGACATCGGTGATCCTGTCGCCGAAGAGCCCCCGCGGACGTGGTCTTCGCTGCCCCAGAGCGGCGGCGGCTGGGCGCCGGGCGGGGGCGGGGGAGCGAAGGGCTTCATGGCGGCGAACATCTTCCCGATGAACCCTTCGGGGGTCCAGCTCAGCAGGCCGATGGTGCCCTCGGGTTTGCAGACCCGCACCAGTTCGTCCGCCCCCGCCTGGTGGTGTGGTGCGAACATCACGCCCAGGCAGGACATCACGACGTCGAACTCGTTATCGGGGAACGGCAGCGCCTCGGCGTCCCCTTCCTTCCATTCCAGCTCAACGCCGCGATCGGCTGCCTGCCGGCGGCCGGCGTCGAACATTTCGGGGGTGAGATCGCTCGCCACTACTTCAGCGTCCATCATGGCGGCCGGAATGGCCGCGTTGCCGGCGCCGGCGCCCACGTCCAGGACGCGGTGGCGGGGCTTGATGCCGCAGGCGTCCACGAGGATTGCTCCGAGGTCCGGGATCAATTCGCTGGCGAGGGCTGGGTAGTCGCCCTGGGCCCACATGGCGCGGTGCTTTTGCTTCAGCGCCAGGTCCGCCTCGGTTGCATCAGCCTTGTCATTCATGTCTGTGCCCCTCTGCTGTGGCCGGTTTTGGGTGACAGCGCGCTGCGGGTCCAGTGGAGGCTGTGATGCGAGTTATTTTGGCCGCCGAGGGCCCGGATGTAAAGGTGCCTGCGGTACCGGGTCCTGGCGACCGTCCACATGGACTACGTGGCCTGGCGCTGGGCAGCGGCGGTAGATTGTGGGCATGGAACAGATTTCCTCAGGCCGCCGGGATTTGCTCGCTGATCGGCTCTTGGGTGTCGCGGAGTTCAGCCACGCGCACTGGTTCTTCGGCAATCTCTATGAGGCCCTCGCCAAAATCCCGCACCGGGTCGCGGCCTCGGAAGCAAGCCGTGAACTGCCCCGGTCCCCCTTTGGGGCGGGAAGCCCCGGCCGCTACTACGCCCCGATCGCCCCGATCAACGCCCCTGCCGCCATCGCTGCCCTCGTGGCAGGTTGGCATCATTCCGACAGCAGGGTCTGGCTGGTAGTGGCTGCCGCCGGCTCCACGACGGGTGCGGCCGCTACAGCGTACCTGCTCCGGTCCATCAACCCCGACCTCTTCTTCAGCCCGCAGCCGCTCAGCGAGATGCGCCGCAGACCCCTGTTGAAGCGGTGGTACAGGGTCCACGCCCTCAGGCTCACAGCCAGCGCCGTTGCCCTGGCCGCCATCCACCAGGCACGGACAATCCGGCTCAGAAGCCGCGAATAAGCCTCCCACACGTGCCCATCCCCTCGAATGCCAATCACCATCGGGATTCATCTACTCCTTCAGGCGTCCGCTCAAGGTCGCCCCTACGGGCGGTCCCTTGCCGCGCGGCACGTATACAGCCGTTTACCGAAGGTTGCCGCACTGTGCGTATCTGATACTCGGCGCGTTGACAGACCACGGCGTCGGGCGTAGTCCTGAGTGCAGAGCAAGGAGGTCTCCTCATGGCCACCGTCAGCGTGCGCTACATCGTCGATGATGTCGATGCCGCAATCAACTTCTACCGCGAACATCTGGCATTCACGCTCGTCATGCATCCCGCCCCGCCCTTTGCCATGCTCGACCGCGGTGATCTGAGGCTGCTGCTCAGCGCTCCGAGCGGCCAGGGCGGAGGAGGCCAGAGCATGCCCGACGGCACCAGTCCCGCGCCGGGCGGCTGGAACAGGTTCACCCTGGAGGTGTCCGACCTCGCGGCAACCGTGCGGACCCTCCGCGACGCAGGCGTGCAGTTCCGCAATGACATCGTGACGGGCGTGGGCGGCAAGCAGGTACTGATCGACGACCCTTCGGGCAATCCGATCGAACTATTCGAGCCGACGATTCCCGCGGCGCGCCTCGCGTCATCCTGATCGGGAGTTGCCAGAAAAAACAGTGCCGGACCTATGGAAATACTCGGAACGAGCGATGCCAGCCAAATTGATCCCCTGCAATATCCGTGGGATCCACCGCCGACCTCGGGTGTCATCAACGGCAATGATTTCCTGCCGTTGCAGCTGGCCGCCGGCAGACCGTTGGGACAATCGCACCTGCGGGATCGTGCAGAAGACTCATTGTCCTCCTGCTGCCTGGACAAGGCTCTCGATGAAGCCGGCGCGGCCCCGCTGGACTCCCGGGTTCTGGTGGTCTCAATCGGCTCGAATTCCAGCCCCGACGTGCTGAGGAGAAAGTTCGCAAAGTACAGGCAGCCTGTCAGCAGGATCGTGCGCTGATCCGGGGCAAGCTGCACAACTTTGGCGTTGGCCACTCCGCGCACGTCAGCAAGGCCGGATACATCGCGGCCGCCCCGTATGTCCGGATGGGGGAGTACACCACGGTCTGGGTTTCGTGGCTCGATGAGCGCCAATTGATGGCACTGGACGAAACGGAGCGCAACTACCGGCGGATTCAGCTTGACGGAAAGGCCTGTCCGCTCGTGTTGGACAACGGCGAATGCCCGGAGACTTTTTCGCTGTTCACGTCGCGCTGGGGAGTGCTGACCGATGGTAACGGAGACAAGCTTCCCTTCGTGGATCAGTCCGCCCTGTTCCGGCTCCTCGCCGACAGCGGGACCAGGGCAGGCCTGACGGATGGGAAATCCGTCTTCGAGGGACCCCCGGAGCGGGTTCTTGAGCAACTCAGGATGGATGCCGTCCAGGCCTGGGCCAAAGAATGGTTTCGTGCGGCCGGCTTTGCCGCACGGCTGCCGCTCGACGGGCTCACGAAAACCTGAAGCAGCCTGCCGGTGCAGTTCGCAATCGGAAGATCCGGATGACCCAAGGTGATAGACGCCCGGCCTGGAGGAGTCCGGAAGGGAACCATCAACTTTGAGAGCCAGCTGCCGGAAAGCGCAACCACCGTGCCGCTCAACTTCGTCCATGTCTTTGTCATGGGCCTCGACGGACCGAAATCTATTACGGTTCCCGACATCACTCTGAAGCCCTTGGCCGCCTCTCCCTCGTAGAGTTCCAGGTCTTTGGCGGCGCCGCCGGGCCGGGCCCCAAGTCGTCAACCCGCCCCACGACGAGCAAATGCCCTGTCGCTACCGGAATTCGGAATTTCGGTAGCGACAGGGCATTTGCGCATCGCCAGGCACGAGGCGCCGCGCGGGAGGCTCGGGCCAAGGGGGCCGTGGCCGGCGGCTCTGGCAAGATGGCGAGCATGGAAACCGTCCCCGCCTACGACCTGCTCGTCCGCATCCAGGACACCGAGCCCGAGATCTGGCGGCGCCTCCTGGTCCCGGAAACCATCACCATCCCGGAACTGCACCGGGTCCTCCAGGCGGCTTTCGGCTGGGAAAACCGCCACGTCTACGGGATCCGGTGCGTTGACCGCCGCGGCCAGCCCCGCATGATCGTCGGACCCGACGAGGCGGCGGAGGACATCGACGCCGAGCCGGCCTCCGGCGTCGTGCTCTTTGAACTGCTGGATGCCCAGCAGACCGGCCCGGCAACGCTGGAATACGAGTACGACTTCGGCGACGCCTGGACGCACACCTTCGAGGTCATGGGGTCCGCCGAGCTTCCGGCGGGTGCCCTGCTTTGCGTCGACGGCGCCAACCGCGGCCCGGTGGAGGACTCGGGCGGACCCTACGGCTATACGCGCGTGATTGAGGTCCTGGCCGATCCCGGGCACGCCGAACACCAGGACGTCTCCGGCTGGTACACGTTCGCCACCGGGCACGACGCCGGCACCTTTGATCCGCACGCGTTCGACCTGCCGGCGCTCAACCGGCGGCTGGACGGGCTCGCCCAACGGTTCTGGCCGGAACCGCCCACGGAAGCGGAGGTCAACGCCGTCGTCCGTCCCGTCCAGTGGCTGCTGGCCCAGGCGTCCCCGGACGGGCTACAGCTGACCCAGGACGGCTACCTCAAGCCGGCCGTGGTGGTCCAGGCGATGCACGAACTCGGCTGGGAATACCGCTGGCCGGGGAAGGCGAACCGCGAAAGCCAGACCCGTCCCGTGCTGCTGGTCCGGCAGCAGCTGCAGGCCTGGAAACTGCTGCGCAAGAGCAAGGGCCGGCTGGTCCTTTCACCCGCGGGCCGCAAGACGTACGACGGCGGGCGGAAGCTGTGGGACTACCTCGCCGACGCCGTGGTCTTCCCGCCGGAGCAGGCGACGGCGGTGGTGACCGGGATTGTGGTCACCTGGATGCTGGACGGCTCCACACCATCCTGGGACCGGCTGCAACGGATCATCGCCGACGTCCTGACCGTGGCAGGGTTCCGCATGAAGGACGGGTCCGCGATACCCCCGGAGGCCGGGGTGGACCTGTACCTCGATGTGCGCTGGACGCTCGAATGCCTGCAGCTGACGTTCCCGGAACGCAAATCCAGCGAGGAGTCTGGCCTGACCGACGGCGGCCGGAAGTTCCTGCTGCAGGTGCAGGGGCTGCTCAGCGCAGCGTAAGCCGGAAGCTGGGCCGGGCCGCCGCCGGGGTTTCGACAGGCTCAACCACCGATCACGCTCAACCACCGGTCAGGCGGCGTCTCCGCGGTAGTCGAAGAAGACCTCGGCCGGGGGAGGGCCTTGCAGCATCTCTACCGTCAGCCCGTGCAGGCTGACGAGGTTTTCGCGGAACCAGACGTCGAAGGGATCCTCCGAAGCGGCGAGGGTCTGGAAGGCCTTGGTGAGGTCTTCGCCCTCGTGGAAGAGGCAGACGAAGTCCCCCTGCGGGGTCTGCATGAGACTGGCGACCTCCCGGACCACGCCCATGCGTTTCCGGGAGCGTTCGTGCTCCTCCCTGCGCGGGCCGCTCATCGACTGGTCGAACGCCTTCCACTCCTCCACTTTCCCGGGCAGAATCGGCGCGAACCACGTAATGCATTCCATGACAGCTGTCCTTCCACGCAGTAACCAGCTCGGTGGCAGTCCCACCGGTGCAGCTGAATCGTAGTCCCGCGGCCGACGGCGGGACAGGGTCCGCGGACAGGGACACTGCGCGCTCACCCGCCGTGGCGCTGCACCAGGAACGCGGTCAACGCCGGGTTGTCGATCTCTTTCGCCAGCCAGGGCACGGCCTCGGCGGCAGCCGCGTCGCCCAGGACCGCCCGGTGCGACTGCGCCCGGACCACGAATTCCCGCATCCCGCTGCGGCTGGCCAGCCTGCCCAGGCGCGCGGCGAATTCCTCCGCCCGCGGCGACCGCGTCGCAATGGCGACTTCCGCTGCGGCGTCCAGCAGCCGGGCCGAGTACCAGAGGTACCAGGGGGCGGGTTCCAGCCCCCGGTCGATCCAGCGTTCGGCGGCAGCGAGATCGCCATGGGCCAGGAACAGGCGGCCCTCGGCGCCTGCCGCGAGGGCCATGTAGCAGTGGTCGCCGGCCAGGTCGGCCATGACCCAGGAACGGTCAATGAAGGCCGCGGCTTCCTCCAGCCGGCCGGCCGCAAGGTAGGTTTCGCCCCGCAGCCCGGCAACAAAGGGCTCGAACGCCGTCCAGTGTTCGGCCGCGATCAGGCCCAGGGCCTGGTCCAAAGCCGTGGCCGCCTGCTCCACCTGCCCGCGGAGGAGGTGCACGCGGCCGAGCAAGGCGCCGCTGAAGGCCTGCTGGCGGAGGTTCCCGGCTGCTTCGGCGAGCGTTCCGGACTCGGTGAAGGCCGCCACGGCGTCCCCGTAGTGCGCGGTGTCCGACGCCAGCATGCCCTTGATCGCCAGGATCCTGGACTGCTCGTCGGGGATTCCCGCCGCGGCCAGCATCGCCCGGTCAAGCCAGCCGGCCGCGCGGTCCGGGACGCCCCGCTGCACGGACAGGTAGCCCAGCTCGCGGTAGGCGGCAGCGGCAGTCCGGGAGACGCCGTCGGCCGCTTCCGCCGACAGCGCACGGTGCAGGAAATCGGCGACCTCGGCGCCGCGTCCGCCCGCCTGATGGATCACGGCCCCGGCCAGCGTCACGAGGGATTCGGCGAGCAGGTGGCGGTCGGCCGTGCGCTGGGCCAGTCCGACGGCGGCGCGCAGCTGATCCAGTCCCCGGTCGACCGAACCCGCCGAGAGCGAGGCGGCGCCGGCGTCGAGATAGGACCGCACCGCCGCCGCGCTCGCCGGCACACCGGGGTCCGCCGCCGGGGCCGAATCCGACAAGGCACGCCGGACCTCCGCGGGCAGGGGCAGGCCGAGCTCGCGGTGATAGAGGTCCGCGCATTTGGCGACCTGCTCACGTGCCCGCCGGTGCTCTCCCAGCGCGACGAGCGCCTTCACGAGGACGGCGTTGCAGTCCGCGTTGAAGGCATCCCGGCGCAGCGCCTGCGACGCCAGCTCGACCGCCTCGCCGGCCGCGCCGGAGGCAAGGGCGGCCAGGGCCGCCTCATAGAGCAGGGACTGGACACAGTTCTCGAGGCGGTACCGCTGGTCCGCCAGCCAGGAATCAAAAACCGGACAATCCCCGAAGGACAGCCCCTCCAGTAACTGGCCGTCGAGCATCCGGGGGGCGACGCCGTCGGCCGAGTCACGAAGTGCGGCGGCGTCGCAGTGCCAGCCGGGCTGCAAGGCCAGCTCCAGGGGGTCACCCCCGATCGCCGCGCCGCCAAGGGTCCGCCGCAGCTCGGACAGGTTCCAGCGCAGCGCCCCCAGCGGATCCTCGGCATCGGGGAAGAGCAGTGCGGCAGTCCGGGACCGGCCGGTGCCACCCGTTTGCAGCGCAAGGTAGGCCAGCACCGCCCAGGCCTTGCGGCCCCGGGGCTGCGGGATGGTTGCATCAGGGGCCTCGATCCTGGGCGGACCGAGGAGCCGAATCCAGGTGTCGGCCATACGAGCCATGGTACGCCGGGGGATTGGCGGCGTCGCTGCGGATTCACACGCTTGCTCACACGGCTGCTGGACAGACTGGGGCCATCCAATCCGCTCTTCACCCGAGGTGAATCACAATGGAAATGTTCATAGTCCTGCTGGCCGGAATCGTGCTGGTCTCCGGCGGTGCCACGTTCCGCGCAGTGCTCAAGGACGGCCACGGCCATATCCCCGAGGAGCGCTCGAACGCATCCTGGACGGCCGGCAACCTGCCCAGCGAACCGTTCTCAGGATCCCCGAGCCGTATTCCGCCTGCTTTGTGGTTCCGGTAGGCGCGCTGGCCGCCGTCGCCGTCGTCGTCGAGTCTGGACACGACGACGGGGCGGTGGGATTCTGAGGCTGGCACCGTCGGCGAGGGAGGCTGGTAGCAGCTCATGGATGAAACATCGGATACGCGACAATTGCTTTCCGCCCGCATCGAACAGAAGCAGCAGGCCGTCCGCTCGTACCTGGGCCGGGAGCGCCCACGCCGGAACAAGCTCTCCAACGTCAGCGTCGGGGGCAGCGCCCTGGCCGCCATGCTCACCGCCGGCCCGGCATTCGGAGGCACCGGTTTCACCGAAGCACTCAGCAGGGTCTTCTCGCTGGGTGACGACTCCATAGTCTGGCGTGTCCTTTGCCTCTTTGCCGTGCTGCTGTCCGTGGCCGCGGCGCTCGCCACAAATTTCGCCAACTCCCATTCACTGTCGGACCGGGTCAGCGCGGCCGAGACAGCCAACGCCCAGCTGGAGGGGCTGCGGGACACGTTGAGCTTTGGCCACATCGACACCGACGAGGCACTGAAGCTGTACCAGCAATATGTCGCCCAGGTGGCGTTCGTGGACGACGTGACTTCACGCTGACCGACTGACCGTCTGATTTGGAGTCTCCGGGAACTCGACAAGCTGGATCAGGGCAGTGTTCACGCCGGCGTCGCCGGCGGTTCACGCGGCCGGTCAAGGATGGGGCCATGACTTCCTTCACCCGCCGAAATGTCCTTAAAGGTGCCATCGCCGCCGCCGGTGCCGCCGCCGTCGTTCCCGGAACGGCCCACGCCGCCGGGCCGTCCGGCGTCGCGCTGGTCCGCAACCGCCTGACCCTCCCGTCCGGCATCGCCACCGGCGATGTCACTACCGATTCCGGCGTCCTGTGGTCCCGCGCGTCGGGCCCGGGCCGTCTGCTGGCCAGCCTGCTGGCGGTCGACGACGGCGGGTCCCCGCTCCGTGGACGCGGCGCCTTCCAGCGGGTGCTCCGGGGGACCGCCGCCAGCGAAGCGACCGACTTCACCGCCAGGATCAACGCCCGCGGGCTCCCGGCCGGCACCCGGTTCGCGCTCACCATGCACTTCGAGGACGCCGGCGGCAACGCCGGCGAAACCGCACAGGGCTCCTTCGTCACCGCACCGGACAGCCGTGGTGGCGACAAAGACCGCGGCGGCGGAAACCGCGGCCGCGCCTCCCGGGGCCAGAGCTTCGTCTGGACCGGCGACACCGCCGGCCAGGGCTGGGGCATCAACGAGGAGATCGGCGGCATGCGCGGCTACGCCGCAATGCACGCCACCCGCCCGGACTTCTTCATCCACTCCGGCGACACCATCTACGCCGACGGGCCCATCGCCGCGCAGGCCACCGAGCCGGACGGGAACATCTGGCGGAACCTGGTCACCGAGGAGGTGTCCAAGGTCGCGGAGACGCTCAACGAGTTCCGCGGCCGGCACCGCTACAACATGATGGACAAGAACATCCGCGCCCTGTACGCCGAGGTGCCGGTGATCGCCCAGTGGGACGACCACGAAACCCACAACAACTGGTACCCCGGGCAGATCATCACCGACGACCGCTACACCGAACGCCGGGTGGATGTGCTCGCCGCCCGCGGCCGCCAGGCGTGGCAGGAATACCAGCCGATCGCGGGGCTGAGCGGCAGGTCCGGTGACGGCAGCACCGGCTTTGAACCGGCCCGCATCTACCGCAAGATCTCCCGCGGGCCGCAGCTGGACATCTTCTGCCTGGACATGCGCACCTTCAAGGACCCCAACACGGACGGCAAGGAAACGAACCTCACGCACATCCTCGGCCAGGAGCAGGCGGACTGGCTGATCAAGGAAGTCAGCAAGTCCGAGGCCACCTGGAAAGTCATCGCCAATGACCTCCCGCTTGGAGTGATCGTGCCGGACGGGCCGGTGAACCAGGAATCCCTCTCAAACCGCGACGCCGGCGCCCCCTTGGGCAAGGAGCTCGAGCTCGCCGGGGTGCTTTCCGCCTTCAAGAAGAACCGGGTGAAGAACGTGGTCTGGCTGACGGCCGACGTGCACTACTGCGCGGCCCACCACTATTCGCCGGAACGCGCCGCCTTCCAGGACTTCGACCCCTTCTGGGAGTTCGTGGCCGGCCCCATCAACGCCGGCAGCTTCGGGCCCAACCAGCTGGACGGCACGTTCGGCCCCGAGGTGGAGTTTTTCAAGGCCGGCGCCTACGCCAACGAATCCCCGCGCAGCGGCGAGAGCCAGTACTTCGGCCACGTGGACCTCGGCGACGACGACGTCTTCACCGTCAGCCTGCGCAACGCCAACGGCACCGTGCTCTGGAGCAAGGACCTGCAACCGGAGCGGTGAGGGCGCACTGTCCCCCGACGCACTTCCGGCGGGACGCCGACGGCGGGTGGCTGGCAACGGTTGCCGGCCACCCGCCGTCGGGCGTTCAATGCCACGTGGGGATGCCGCCGTTGACGTTCAGCGTTTCGCCCACCACGTCGCTGGACTCCGCCGACGCGAGGAACACGTAGGCCGGGGCGAGCTCCGCCGGCTGGCCGGCGCGTGCCGCGATAGCTCCCAGCCCTTTGGTGCTCCCGCAACGGACGACGGCGGTTCTGTTGCAGACTGTTCCGTTGAAGACTGTGGCGCGGTCCACAAAACCCGCCCGGGCCTGTGACCGGACCTTTCCGCGGGTGGCTATGCCGGTATTCCGTGCCAATCCGGGGATTTGTTGCCTGGGGGTCTCTCCGCCAGCGGATTTGTGCCGAGGACTCAGGGCGTGTATTGTTTTCTGAGTCGCCACCGGAGAGTGGCGGCCAACCCCAACAAAAAAGTGAAGCAATTCTTCGGGCACTGGACGCCGGAATTGAAAATTGCTTCATGTTTTGCTGGGCGGATTCACTCCACCGGGTGAATTCCGGGAGAATTTCCCGGATTTGCAAAGT
>NZ_JAGPOT010000118.1 GCF_018224015.1 Pseudarthrobacter albicanus | reverse complement strand
ATGTCCTCTTCCGGTACGGAAATTTTGACTGTGGTAAGCCAATTTTCCCCCAAAAGACGGGCATTTCGTGTTTAAAACGCCGGACCCGATCCCAATCTCATCGGTGGATCAAGGCTTAGCAAGAGGCGGCCACGTCTGCGGATGTGGCCGCCTCTTTGCGTCTGATTCCGGGATCGGCCCGATGCCGGCGTCGTTGTTACCAGAAGTGCTTGCTACCAGAAGTGGGCGACGTCGATCACGAGGCGTGTACCTGTATCGGGGCCGGCCAGGGTGAACACCCGGAACGGCAACCGTGCCCGGACCCCGAGCCCCAGGCTCGTGTAGCCCTCGAAACTGCCTGCCCACGCCACCTGCCGGAAGGTCTGGTAGCCGGTCACGGTGCTCAGTTCGTTCTTGTCCGCCGGGTTATAGGTGGGCTTGCCGCTGTCGTCGTAGGCGGGCGCATTGACAGTGACGTGGAGGAACGCCTGGCCCCGCAACGGGATCGGTGCCCCGGAGCCGTCCTGCCCCACTTCCTTGACATAGCCGACGGTGTAGCCGGCCACTGCTCCGTTGAGGTCAATGACCAGCCGGTCGAAGCAGTAGTGCTGCCCGGTCCTGACGTTGACCACCTTCGCCTGGCTCATGGCGGGATCCGCCTTGACCAGCGACCCCCAGACCAGCCCGCAGTAGGAGTCCGCGACGGCGGGGCCGGGAGCCAGCAGGCCCAGACCGGCGGCCATCAGAATGGCGACAAGCCACACCTGGATCTTTTTCAACTCGGCTACCCCCTCAAAGGATCAGACAGTTCAAGCGTACGAGCGCCCGGGTCTGCGTGCGAGAGCTTCGCCGGCTTCGGCACCCAACCGTTAGCCTGGGCCGCGCCGGGTCACAAAACGGCGAAGCGCCGGCACCCGTGCGGGTCCGGCGCGTCGCGATGCCCGCTGCTACACGCTGTGGAGTTAATGGCGTGCGCCGGCGGGTCCTAGCCTTCGCAATCGCGGCAGTACTTCAGGCCGTTCTTTTCACGGGCCACCTGTGACCGGTGGCGGACCAGGAAGCAGGAGGAACAGATGAATTCATCGGACTGTTGGGGAACGACGACGACGGTCAGTTCTTCGCCGGACAGATCCGCGCCGGGAAGGTCGATTCCCTCGGCGGTGTCGTTCTCCTCGACGTCAATGACAGCAGTCTGCGCGCCGCCGCCACGGGAAGCCTGCAGGGCCTCCAGTGATTCAGCCGGAGATTCTTCTTCTGTCTTGCGTGGGGCGTCGTAATCGGTAGCCATGGCGGGGTTCACTTTCGTTGCTGCGCAGCGCCATTTCAGGCGTGTCAGTGAAGCAGTTTAGGTCATTATGCACGCAGTTGGGGGATATGGGACAAAACTGCACCGCGCGCGGGCCCGGCGCCGGGACCCGCGGCACCGCCCAGCACCTGTCCGGTCCGCGCCGCGGGGATAATTGAAGCCGCGCGCCGGCCACCGGGCCAGGTGCGCAGCCGGGGGAAGGATAGCGAATGGGCGAGGACAGCCAGCCACCGACAAGGCTCTGGACACGGAACTTTGTCCTCGCGATCGTTACCAATTTCTTCATCGCGATGGTGTTTTACCTGCTGATGACCTCGATGGCGCTCTACGCCGTGGAACGTTTCCAGGCCTCGGACAGCGCGGCCGGGTTCGCCGCGAGTGCCTTCATCGCTGGTTCCGTGGTCGCTCGCCTCTTCGCCGGGCGGCTGCTCGACACCCTCGGCCGGCGCCGCGTCCTTCTGGCCAGCCTCGCCGTGTTCGTCATCGCGTCGCTGCTCTACCTGCAGGCGAACACGCTGGGCCTGCTGCTGGCATTACGCGCCGTCCACGGGGTGGCCTTTGGTGCCGGGAACACGGCGATCGCGGCTGCGGTCCAGGCCCTGATCCCGCCCGCGCGGCGGAGCGAGGGCACCGGGTACTTCGGTCTGTCCGCCACGCTCGCCACGGCCGTGGGGCCGTCGCTGGCCATCCAGCTCTCTCCTCGAATGGAGGGTACGAGGGCATCTTCTTCTTCTGTGCCGCCTGCCAAGGCCCGGGGAATGTCCGACTCCGCGGGGATCTTCTTCCTGCTCTATGCCGCAGCGGTGTTGGCCTCGAGGTTCTTCGTCGGACGGATCCAGGACCGCCGGGGCGACAACAGCGTCATGTATCCGACGCTGGCATTCTTCGCCCTCGGCCTCGCCATGCTGGCGCTCGAACCGAGCGTCTGGAGCATCGGGCTGGCCGGGATCCTGGTTGGTTTCGGCTTCGGGGCACTGTTGCCGTGTGCCCAGACGATTGCAGTCACCGCGGTGCCGGCAGCGCGCATGGGCACCGGTATTTCCACGTTTTACCTCATGCTCGACGCCGGGACGGGGCTGGGTCCCGTGGTCCTCGGTGCGCTCGTCCCCGTGCTGGGCTACGCCGGGATGTACGGCGCCCTGAGCCTGCTGATGTGTGCTGCGGTTCTGCTGTACTTCCTGGTCCACGGGCGCAGGCAGCGCGGCCCGCGGAGGGCGTAGGCGGGCGCATGTACCGGACTTCGCAGGGCGCCGGCGGAATGGGTAAACGTATCCCGGCCGTTCCGGCCTACTTGTAGATGGCTGCGGCCAGGCGCTTCATGCCAGGCCAGACATCGTCGCCGTTCACGAGGGCGCAGTGCTTCCGGATGCTCTCCACCATGCCTTGGGCGAACCCGGACACGAGGCTCCCGGCAGGTTGCTCCGTCACCGCTTCCTCGAGCGCCGACGGAGTTGAGGAGATGATTCCCGAGCCCACCCGCACACTTGCTCTCGGTCCAGTCCCGTTTTGTCGGCCAGTAGTTCCCAGTGGCTGCGACGGATCGCCCGGATCCGGTACTCCCCGCCGATGTGCATCGGCAGGCGCACCGGCTTGGCATCGGGCCCGGTCGTGGCATACGGCAGGTACGAGGCGACGTCGTACAACGGCGCCAGCCTGACCGTGCCTTCGGACAGGATCAGGGAGTAGTTCTTGGCGTGCGCATCCGTCCCCCAGATGGCCCACTGGTAGGCAAGGGCACGGACAAACGCCTCAGCGACCCATCACGGAGAACACGGACTTCGCCGGTTTCGACATACACCAGGTCGTGGGCCAGTTCATCATCCCGCCATCGGCCATAATGCTGGTCGTGATGGCGTTGATAGCCAATCTGGGTGTGAAGTGTCGGCCTGGCTGCTGCTGGCCGTCGTGGTTCAGGTTGCCCTTGCCTTTGCGTCCTTCGCGGTACCCGGCCTCGGAATCCTGCATGGAATCGTCGCGTTTGCGGTTCTGGGTCTGGCCGAAATCGCCGCCAGTTCCGTCAGCGGACGGCCGGCTCCCACCCGTGCACAGGCGGGCTCCGCACTCTGAAAACGTTTGCTGCCTCCAGCATCGTCCCTTTTACAGTCCGAAGCCCAGAGCGTGCGCAATGTACGCACCCCTTTCTGACACATTCCAAGCAACTCACAGCGACTGCCGCGCTCCCCTATAAGGAGGCGGCAGCACTGTGTTCTGCCAAAAGTATTCCGAACCGGACATTCAGGGCGCCTCAGGGACCCCCTGGCCGCCGCGTTTGACCAGCCCGGTTTCGTAGGCCAGGACCACGGCGCGGATCCGGTCGCGCAGGCCGAGTTTGGCCAGAATGTGCACGACATGGGTTTTGACGGTCGTCTCGGAGACGTAGAGGCGCGCTGCGATTTCGGCGTTCGAGAGTCCGTGACCGACTTCCGTTAATACCTGAAGCTCGCGGTCCGTTAGGGCTGCGAGGAGATCCGGCTGGCGGCCGGGCAGCGGTCCGCTGACAAACGCTTCGATCAGGCGCCGGGTCACGGCCGAAGCCAGGAAGGTGTCTCCTGCGGCAACCGCGCGTACGGCAAACGCCAGCTGGTCGCTGGGCGCGTCCTTGAGCAGGAAGCCGCTGGCACCGGCGCGGATCGAGTCGTAGAGGTACTCGTCCATGTCGAAGGTCGTGAGCACCAGCACGTGGGAGTTTCCGCCGGCGGTGATGCGGCGTGTGGCCTCGATTCCGTCCATCCCGGGCATCCTGACGTCCATTAGGACGACGTCCGGGTGCAGGTCGGCGCACATCCGCACGGCCGCCGTGCCCTCGGCCGCCTGTCCGATGACCTCAATGTCCGGTTCGGCATCGAGAATCATGGCGAAGCCGCCGCGGACCAGCGATTGGTCGTCCACGACCACAACGCGTATGTTCCCCGGGTTCACGTATCCGTCCATCCCGGCAGGGTGGCGTGGATCCGGAATCCTCCCGCGGGCAGGGGCCCGTAGCTCAGGGAGCCGCCGTGGCTGCTGACGCGCTCCTGCATGCCGATCAGGCCCAGCCCACCGCCTGTTCGGGCGGGCGGTTGGACGCGCGGACCGTCGTTTGTGGCGTCTATCTCGAGTGCCCCGTGCGAATAGGCCAGGTGCAGCCGGGCGGTATCGGTGCCGGCGTGTCTGAGTACGTTGGTCAGTGCCTCCTGGATCACGCGGTATCCTGTCAGGCTCGTGCCGGACGGCAGAGCCGTCGCAGGCCCCGTTTCGGTGACCGTGACGTGCAGGCCGGCCGTCTCCAGCCGTTCCAGCAGCCCGGGCAGCTCCGAGAGCCCCGGCTGCGGCGTCAGGCCGGCGGATTCATCGGCAGGCCGGAGGACCAGGAGCAGATGCCTCAGCTCAGTGAGCGCCTGGCGTCCGGATTCCTCGACGGAGGCCAGCGCCGCGGCGGACCTCTGCGCCTCGGGGGGAAGAACCTTCCGGGCCGCGGCCGTCTGGATGACCATCACGCTCACGGCATGGGCGACGACGTCGTGCAGTTCCCGGGCAATCCGGGCACGCTCTGCCACGAGTTCGGCGCGGGTCCGGGCTGCCCTGGACTCTTCAAGCTCGAATGTCGCCTGTCGCAGCTTCACGATCAGCTCAGCCCGGCTCCGCAGCGCCCGCGACACGCCCCAGACCCCGCCGAGAAGGATGCTGACCCACGCGAGGTTCTCCAGGAGATTCACGCCGGGGCCCTGCGGGGACGCCACGGATGCCGCCGCCGTGACCAGGCCCAGTCCCAGGAGGGAAGACGCCGTGGGCAGTCTTGCGGCGGCCGTCCAGACGGCCGCCATGCAGGCGTAGCCCACGACAACAAAACTCTGTACCGGCACCCCGGTGGCGGCCGCGAAGGCCAATGAGATTGTTATGCCCGCCACGGCCAGGTGCGGCCTCGTGCTGCGCCGCAACAATGACAAGGACAGCCCTGCACCGAATACTGCCGTTGCCCAGCCCGGGGTCAAACCCGGATCCAGCAGGATCTGGCCGAAGGCCATCGCGAACACAGCTCCGGCCACGGCCGTATCGAGCAATCGGGTCCGGCGTGTGGGTCCGTCGAACGGCTCCTCCCGCTTCATGCCTTGACCATACGCCGGTCCAGGGGGCGGTCAATACATCCGGGGAACGATTGATCTCGTCCACAGGGTGTACGCCGGGCAGCATCGGATACTCCAATCCGGTGCCGGATCAGTCTCCCGGCACGACGCGGCATGAGGGCGGTGGATCTACGTTGATCGGGTAGTTGTACGGACCGAGAAAAGGAAACCCCAAAATGATTCCGAACACGCTTACGTCGACAACGAGGAATCAAGCGCGTGCCGGAAGCACCGGCAGGCAGGTGGCGGCACGCGTGGAGCAGGCCACGAAAACCTACGGAAGCGGCACCGCCGCCGTCGTGGCCCTTGACGCCGTCACCGTCGATTTCAATGTCGGGAACTTTACCGCGATTATGGGCCCGTCCGGGTCCGGCAAGTCCACGCTGCTGCATTGCCTTGCCGGGCTGGATCGCCTGGCCTCGGGCCGTGCCTTTATCGGCGAGAGGGACCTGGCCGGACTTTCGGACCGGCAGCTGGCTCTGCTGCGCCGGGACCGGCTTGGCTTTATCTTCCAGGCCTTCAACCTGCTGCCTGTCTTGACGGGGCGGGAAAACATCACCCTGCCCTGCGATTTGGCCGGCCGGAAGGTCGACGGCGCGTGGTTTGAGGAGGTCATCAACCGGCTGGGCCTGGAGGACAGGCTTAGTCACCGCCCGCACGAGCTTTCCGGCGGGGAGCAGCAGCGCGTCGCGGTGGCCCGGGCACTGGTCTCCAAACCGGAGGTCGTCTTCGCCGACGAGCCCACCGGCGCCCTCGATTCCCGTACCGGGGCCCAGCTGCTGGGGTTTCTGCGCTCCGCCGTCGATGAGCTGGAGCAGACGGTCGTCATGGTCACGCACGATCCGGTCGCCGCGGCCTACGCGGACCGCGTCGTGTTTCTTACCGACGGGCGGGCGGTGGAGGAACTGCAGTCTCCCACGCGTGAGAGCGTGCTGGAAACGATGAAACGGCTCGGTGACTGATCATGTTCAGGTACGCACTGCGCGCCCTGTTGGCGCACAAGGTCAGGCTGCTGCTCACGGTCGCCGCGATCACCGTGGGCGTGGCCTTTGTCTCGGGTTCGCTGGTTTTGTCGGACACCATGGGCAGGGCCTTTGACGAACTCTTCGCCGGACTGGCCAAGGGCACCGACGTCACCGTCCGCGCCCAGTCAAATGACCCCGGTGCCAGCCTTCCCGGCCAGGTTCACCCCCTGGATGAGTCCATCGTGGAAACGGTCCGCGGAGTTTCCGGCGTGGCCTCCGCGGAGGGCTCGGTCACCGGCTTCGCACTGATCCTGGACAGGAACGGCCAGCCTATCCAGCCCGGTGGAGCGCCCACCCTGGGCGGCAGCGTGCACCGGGACCCGGCCCTGGCCCTGGCCGGTGGTTTCTCCTACCGTGCCGGACGCGCCCCCGCCGGCCCGGATGAAATGGCCCTGGATGCCGGCTCGGCCCGGAAGGCCGGATACGTCCTCGGGGACCGGGTCAGGGTGGTCTTCCCGGACGGGACCGGAGAGTTCACGGTAATGGGACTTGTGGGATTCGGTGATACGGACAGCCTGGCCGGTGCCACGCTGGCCTCGTTCGACACGGCCACCGCCCAGCGCTTGCTGGGCAAGACGGGCAAGGTCGACCAGGTGGACGTCCGGGCCGAAGCCAGCGTTGCCGCTGTGGAGTTGAGGGACCGGATTTCCCAGGTGCTGCCTCCGGGCACCCAGGCAGTGACCTCGGAGCAGGTCTCCGGTGAATCCTCGAAGACGGTAAGGGACGGCCTGGGCATCTTCACCACCGTGCTGCTCGTCTTTGCCGGCATCTCCCTGCTGGTGGGCTCCTTCGTCATCTGGAACACCTTCGCCGTCCTGGTGGCCCAGCGCAGGCGCGAGGTGGCGCTGCTGCGGGCGGTTGGGGCAACGCGCGGCCAGGTCCTCACCGGCATTATCACCGAGGCTGTCCTGGTGGGCCTGGTATCGGCAGGCTTCGGGCTGGGTGCCGGTGTTGGGGTGGCCGTGGGCCTGCGCGCACTGCTGTCCTCTCTCGGCATCGAAGTGCCCGCGACCGCGGCCGTTGTCGAGCCGCGAACCATCGTGACCGCGCTACTGGTAGGCGTGCTCATCACCGTCGTCTCCGCCCTCGTTCCGGCGGTATCGGCAACACGGGTGGCTCCCATGGAGGCGCTGCGCTCCGCCACACCGGTCAGCGGACGCATCGGTCGGGTGCGCACCGCCACCGGGGTGGTTCTGCTTGCCGCCGGAACGGCCGGCCTGACGGCCGCGGCACTGATGCAGAACCAGCTTGCCCTGACCGGGGTCGGCGCGCTGACGGCATTTGCCGGAATCGTCGTCGCCGGGCCACAGCTGGCGCGGGGAATCGCCGCGGTCACCAACAGTGGACGCCCCGGTGGCGGCTGGAGCCTTGCAAGCCGCAACATTTCACGGGTCCCGCGGCGCGCGGCCGCCACAGCCATGGCCCTGACCGTCGGGCTGGCGGTCGTCTGCGCCGTTTCCGTCACGGCGTCCTCAATCAAGGCCTCGGCCGCCGATCTGCTGCATGCCGGCAACCGGTCCGACCTGATCCTGAGATCCGTCACCAACACCAGCGGCATGAGCCCCGCTGTCGCTGACATCATCAAACGGCAGACCGGCGTCGATACAGTCGTGGAGTGGCGCTACTCCCAGGCGCGCGTCAACGGCAACGTGGGCAACGTCGTCGGGGTCCCGGCCGCAGATCTGGGCAGGGTGGTGGACCTGGGCATCGCCACCGGCTCCCTCGCGGATTTCCGCGACGGAACCATACTGCTGTCCACCTCGCAGGCCAGGGAACTCAATGCCGGTGTGGGCGACAGCATCAAGGTCACATTCCCGGAAACGGGCCAGCGCAGCTTCCAGGTGGCAGCAACGTTTGACCTCGATTCACTCGTCGGCACAGGCCAACTACTGAGCCTCAATGACTATGCAGCCAACGTCACCTCACGCCTTGACGACATGGTTATGATCAAAACCGTTTCCAGCGCCGACACCCCGGCGGTCCGGAGCCGGATCAGCCACGCTCTGGCCGGCTACCCCAACGTGCTGATCAGCGACCCCAACGAATTCGTCAGGACCGAGCAGGCCTCGATTGACCAGGCAATGGGACTGGTCACAGCATTGCTCGCCCTGTCCATCGTTGTTGCGGCACTGGGCATTATCAACACCCTCGCGCTGTCCGTGATGGAACGGACCCGGGAGATCGGGCTGATGCGGGCCGTTGGGGCCACCAGGAGACAGGTCCGCGGGGTCATCCGACGCGAGTCGCTGCTGATGTCGCTCTTCGGCGCGCTGATGGGAGTGCTGCTGGGCACAGTGGGCGGGGTTGCTCTCGCCCGATCCCTGCCCTCGGTCCCCACCCTCAGCGTCCCCATCGAAAGCCTGGCGGTCTACGTCCTGGTTGCCGCGGTCATCGGTGTTCTCGCCGCCATCGGCCCGGCCCGGCGCTCCAGCCGGGTGAACGTCCTCAAGGCGATCAGCGCCGACTGAGGGTGTTGGTCAGCTCGGCCTCCTCAGGCCGAGCTGACCAACACCGGAGCATTTGCTGTCATGGCATGAAATTAGAAGAGGTCTCTTTAGCCGCATCCTTTCACGGTTCGCCGCTGTAGACGCCCGTGAATTCGAAGAATCGCAGGTCCCCATGTCTATGCATAATATTCAGAATGATCGTATTCAGGGCTACCGGAGCGCCGACTCCGGAAGGCGTTGGGCATCTTTTTCTCTGGCATTGCTGCTAAGCATTGCATGGCCAAACTTGCCCCCTTTAGCGGCGAATCCGGCTCATGCCAGTACGGCGGCTGGGGTGGCCACCCTGGAGCCAACAAAGATGCAGCCTGCTAATCCAACCATAAAACTCCTGACAGGCTCCCCCGAACTCTGGAAGTTTCGACTTATCAACGCCCGCTGACGGACCTCCCCTGGGACTTCTTCCATGTCGCTGTCAGCCGCCAGCGGCGGCGCACCGGTCACAGCGTCCTGGACCTACATTGACGGTCTGCCAGGGCTGAACGTCCAGGTGGATTCGTGGCTGCTTAGCATCCTGGACGCCAAGACGGCCCCTCCGGGCGGCCGCTACCGACCGGCGATGGCGCTGAACACAACTCAGCTGCCAGCGTCGGGCCCCGGAACCACCCTGACGGAAGAACCCGTCGAGGTCTCCGGAACGGTGATAGTTCTCCGCGAAAACGAGCGGGACACGGCCCCGGACGGCACCAGCACTCTCAAGTCCCGCACGGTCTACGCCGACATCGGCACCGGAGAGGTCCATTCTGCGTCGGAGCTTCTTAAGCCCGACGCCCTGCCGGGAATCCTCACCCTGGCCCCTGATGCTGTCAAAGACACCGCACCTCCCTCGCCCACAGAAACGCCCACCCAGAATCTGGTCCTGGACCCCGACGGGTCCCTCGAGGTCACCACAGCCAACCCCGGGACCCAAAACCGGCCGGCCGAAGCGCAGACGGTCACCATCGGGACACGCAAGGTCGAAAATGCCCTGAACCCGTTCGGCCGCACCGTCTTGAGTCAGATCCGCACCCCGACTGTGGGCTGCCAGCGGACGTGCACATCGGGTGCCGTGGGCCTCCGGGGATCCCGCTCACGGGTAGCAGCCAGCGCCAATCATGAAGACTCTCGGGCGCCCCCCTCCGGGAAATGCACGCAGCATGGGTCAAATTGGTCAACCAACCAACGCCGGCCAAGATAGTTGGCACGGCGCCATGCTTTTTGTCACGGCGCCAACTAACTTGTCAGTTATGCCAACTAAGTCGTCAACTCACACGAATGCCCGGGCTGCCCTGAAAAGCACTTAGTTCAGCAGTCTCTCCTAGAAGTCCCAGTCGCCGTCTTGGGTCTCGACTGCGGCTGCTATTTTGTAGCTTGAGCCGCTCCCGCTGAAGAAGTCGTGGTTCTCGTCGGCGTTCGGTGACAGAGCCGACAGGATCGCCGGGCTCACGTTGGTGGTGTTCTGGGCGAACATGCCCTCGTAGCCCAGGTTGTTGAGCGCCTTGTTGGCGTTGTAGTGCAGGAACTTCTTGACATCTTCAGCCAGGCCGACACCGTCGTAGAGATCGTGCGTGTACTGGACTTCGTTCTCGTACAGCTCGAAGGTGTAGTCCTTCGCGACGCTCTTCGGAGGCCGTCTCGAGGCCCTTCTGGAACTTGTAGCCGAACGGTCAATCCAAATTGCCGTCTCTGGTCAGTTTGAAGTTGCAGCTAACAGCCCTTCATTCGTTCACGATGGGCAACGAATTCCAAATCTCCTATGAGTTCATGTTGTGCATATGAACGGATGCTGTAGGAGAACGGCGGAGTTTCAGCGGTGCACACTGCCCGCACACCCAAGGCTTGCACCCTCTGTAGATCGTCGCCGACTTCAAGTGCCCATTCGCGAATCCGGCTGACCGCTTCAAGATCGTGTTTTGCATAGACGTTGACACGCCAAGCGAGGACGGCAATAGTCACGCCCGCAAGGCCGATGAGGGCGGAAAACAAAGGCAACATGCGTATGACCGTAGCAGCGTTATTTGCAGGAACACGACCAGCGACAGTTTTGAGATAGCGGACCTCGCGGACGACGCAGGACAATTTTCTCCTACGGCGGGGTAATACCACGGAGGCTCCAGCATTAATGCATCCTTTTAGGCGAAACTTTTAGGCGAAACGATCAGACCCAGGAGAAAAGCTTCATCGGCTTGTTTCGAAGTCCGTATAAAACACCAACCGGCAGGCTTGACCGCCCCATCAGCCTGCTGCCTTCGAAGTCTTGCCGATCCAGGCCTCAACAGCGGCACGGTCATAGCGAACGACGCTATGGAGCTTCAGGGCCGTCTGCCCGATCCCGGCGGAGCGCCAGTTCCGGAGGGTCTTGGGAGCCACCTGCAGCCAGACGGCCACTTCCTCGGTAGTCAGGAGCTGCACTGTGTTGCCTTGGTCCGTTGCCGGTCCCAAGGTCTTTCTGCTTGTCTGTATGGCTTCCCTATGCAGCCCGAGAGCCGACGTGCGTAAGCCGGCTTCCTGAAAGCGTGTCGTAAGCGTGTCGTGCCAAATTTTCCGGCATGAAAAACCCCTCCATCCCGGGCAAAATCGCCGGAATGGAGGGGTTCGTGGGGCCCCCTGTCGGATTCGAACCGACGACCCCCGCTTTACAAGAGCGGTGCTCTGGCCAACTGAGCTAAGGAGGCATTCCTGTGTCACGCCGGGCGCAGTACCCCGATGAGGGGCCTGGCGCCATGACGCTAGACAAGGTTAGCCCAAGCATGCCCGGTGATAAAAACGCTGGTAAAAAAACGCCGGCGATGAACCGGGGTAACCGCGGCTGAAAACCGGACAAGCAAGCCCGGTCCCGGATGAATCCGGAACCGGGCTTGCAGTTGCCGTCTGCTGGGTGCTGCTACTTCTTGGCGTCGATGGCGGCCTGCAGGAACTGGTCGAACGGAGTCTGGGCGCTGTCTCCGATGCCCCACTGCTTGCCTTCGACAAAGACGGTGGGCGTACCCGTGACCCCGCTGACCTGGGCCTCCTGGGTGGTGTGCTTCACGTAGGGGCGGTAGGTCTTGTTATCCACGCATTGGTCGATGCTCTTGGCTCCGAGGTCGGTGGCCATCTTCTTCAGCTCCGAATCGGACAGGCCGGCGGAGCCTTCAGCGGGCTGCTTGTCATAGAGCGCATTGAAGAAGTCCGCGTACTTCTCCGGGGACTCGTTCGCCACGCACGCCGCGGCGTTGGCTGCCCGCGAGGAGTAGTTGGTGCTGGATTTGGAATCCAGGAAGCCCAGCGGGCGGTATTCCAGGGTGATCTTGCCTTCGTTGCGCAGTTTGGTCAGTCCTGTGTTGTACTGCGCCTCGAAGTTCTTGCACACCGGGCAGATGAAGTCGACGTAGAGGACGACCTTGACCGGTTTGCCGGTCTCGGCCTCGGTGCCGGGCGCGGCGACCGCTGCCGGCGGCGTGGCCGGGGCGGAGGGAAGGTCTGCCATGCTGACGGTTGCCGGGTCCGACTTGGCCACGTCGGTGTTGGCCAGCAGGGTGACGCCGCCATGGACGTTGCCGTTGGCCGGGGCGGGGCCCTCGTCGGCGATCGGGGCGTTGTTCTTGATGCCGGAGGTGACCACGAGTGCCACGATGGCAAGGATTGCCACGGCGGCCACCACGATGCCCCAGCCGATGAGCAGCTTGTTGCGCTTTTCCTTCTTCAGTTGCGCCTCGCGGATCTCCCGTGCTTTCTCGCGGGCCGCGGCAGTTCGCTCTGCCTTGGACTGTCGTGGTTCGTTTGCGGGGCTCATTGGTTCCTCGTGTCGATCGGCGTGGATGGTCCACTCAGTGGCAACTTCATCATTTTAGGGGAGAAAACTGAGAGCTTGCGCTCTCAAGTTTCTCTGCCACCCCCAAAAGGACGAAATGGGCGAATAGCACGGAAGATTCCGTCCGGCTAGGGTGGGTTGAGAGCCACGAGCGAGCCCAGGGGGCACCAATGGAAGCAACCAAACGCGCCGATCACGCGGTTTCAAACACAGCGACAGCCGCGGAGCACGACTTCATGGTGGTCTCCAACCGGTTGCCCGTGGACCGCTGCACTGCGGAGGAAAGCGGCTGCGAGGACGGCTGGCGCCGCTCCCCCGGAGGCCTCGTCACGGCCCTGGCTCCGATGATGACCAAGACCGACGGCGCCTGGGTGGGCTGGCACGGCGCACCCGATGAGACCGTCGAGCCCTTCAGCCACGGCGGCATCGACCTCGTCCCCGTCCAGCTCAGCACGCAGGACATCGAGCTGTTCTATGAGGGCTTCTCCAACGCGACCCTGTGGCCGCTGTACCACGACGTGATCGCCCCGCCGGAGTTCCACCGGACCTGGTGGGACGCCTACCGCAGGGTCAACCGGAGGTTCGCCGACGCCGTCGCGCACCATGCGGCCCCCGGCGCCACCGTCTGGGTGCAGGACTACCAGCTCCAGCTCGTCCCCAAGATGCTCCGCGATGCGCGCCCGGACCTGAGGATCGGTTTCTTCAACCACATCCCCTTCCCTCCGCCGGAGATCTTCGCCCAGCTCCCGTGGCGCCAGGCGATCATCGACGGCCTGCTCGGCGCAGACCTTGTGGGCTTCCAGCGCAGCAGCGACGCGGGGAACTTCATGCGCTCCGCCCGCCGCTTCCTGGGTGCCAGCGTCAAGCAGCAGCAGGTCCATGTAAAGGGCGGCGACGGCGCAACCACCCACATTGCCCGCGCCCAGGCGTTTCCCATCTCCATCGACGTGCAGCAGATCAGCGAGCTGGCACGCAGGCCCGAGATCATCGAGCGCGCCCGCCAGATCCGCCGCGATCTCGGGAATCCCAAGACCATCCTGCTCGGCGTCGACCGCCTCGACTACACCAAGGGCATCCGCCACCGGCTCAAGGCCTACGAGGAACTGCTGGCCGACGGCAAGGTCACCGTGGAGGACGCGGCCCTGATCCAGGTGGCCAGCCCCAGCCGGGAACGCGTGGAGCAGTACCGCCTGCTGCGCGAGGAGGTCGAGGGCACCGTCGGACACATCAACGGCACCTACGACACCATGCAGAACACCGCCGTCCGCTACCTGCACCACAGCTACCCCGTCGAGGAGATGGTGGCGCTGTACCTCGCGGCGGACGTCATGCTGGTCACCGCCCTGCGGGACGGCATGAACCTCGTGGCGAAGGAATACGTCACGGCCCGCACCAACAACGATGGCGCGCTCGTACTCAGCGAATTTGCCGGCGCAGCGGACCAGCTCAAGCAGGCACTGCTGATGAACCCGCACGACATCGACGGCCTCAAGGACACCATCATGAAGGCCGTGAACATGCAGCCGGCCGAGGCCGCGCGCCGGATGCGGGCGATGCGCAAGCAGATTCTGGACCACGACGTCGACCGCTGGTCTTCTGAGTTCCTGACCGCCCTCAACGAGAAGGTAATCCGCGATGACACGTGACGCCACCGGCGCCGACAAGTCCGCCGCCGACAACCCCGGCACGACGTCCCTTTCGCTCTCCCCCGAACTGCTGGAGGCGATCCGCCGGGTCGCCGGCACCGATCACCTGCTGGTCACGATGGATTTTGACGGCACCATGGCACCCCTCGTGGACCATGCGGAAGACTCCCGGGCCCTCCCCCGCGCGGCGGCCGCCTTCGCCGGGCTGGCCGCCCTCCCGCGGACGACGACGGCGCTCATCTCGGGTCGGGCCCTGGCCAGCCTGCGGGCGGTCGCCTTCCCGCCGGAGAACACGCTGCTGATCGGCAGCCACGGCGCGGAAGTCTGGATGGGGGCCGGCTCCGCCCCGCTCACGCTCGACGGCGCCCAGCGGGAACTGCTTGCCGGCGTCCGCCTGGTCCTCGAAGGGATCGTGGAACACGCGCCGGGCACGCTGCTGGAGGACAAGCCCGCCGGAGTCGTCCTCCATACCAGGCTCGCGGCCGACGACGTCGCCGAGGATGCGGTGGCCGCGGCCCGTGCCGTGCTGCAGGACCGCCCGGGCGTCTTCCTGAAAACCGGAAACCGCGTGCTGGAGTCTTCCGTGGTCCACGCCTCGAAGGGCGAGGGGGTCGCCTTCCTGAGGCAGGCCACCGGGGCCACGGCCGTGGTCTTCGCCGGGGACGACGTCACCGACGAGGATGCCCTGGGCAGGCTGGTCCCCGGCGACCTGGGGGTCAAGGTGGGCCTCGATTTCACCCAGGCGGAGTTCCGCGTGGAGTCCCCGGTCCAGGTCTGCGACTTCCTGGAGGCGCTGTTGCGGGAGCGGAAACGTGCCGCGGCCGGCGCAGACTAGGCCTGTGTGAGACGTTTCACCTGTGACGTTCGTAACATTTTGGCCGGAATGCCATAGACATGCCATACTCTGGTTGTGATGTGGCGCACAGTTACCGTGCGGCGTCATTGGATACTCCTCGGCTTAGGCCGGGGAGTATGCGCATGAAACGTACAATTGAACAGACAACTGAATAAAACGACCATTCACTACGGATCGTCCGGCACGTACCTGCCGGTGAAGGGATTGATAACTGTGGCTACAGTTACTTTTGATAACGCAACGCGTCTGTACCCGGGCACGGACAAGCCCGCTGTTGACAAGCTCAGCATTGATATCGCCGATGGCGAATTCCTGGTCCTCGTCGGACCCTCAGGCTGTGGAAAATCCACCTCCCTGCGCATGCTCGCAGGTCTCGAGGACGTGAACTCCGGCCGTATCCTCATTGGCGACCGCGATGTCACCGACGTCCCCCCGAAGGACCGCGACATCGCCATGGTCTTCCAGAACTACGCCCTGTACCCGCACATGACCGTCGCGGACAACATGGGCTTCGCGCTGAAGATCGCCGGCATCAGCAAGGAAGAGCGCACCGCGCGGGTCCAAGAGGCCGCCAAGCTCCTGGACCTCGAGCCGTATCTGGACCGCAAACCGAAGGCGCTCTCCGGCGGCCAGCGCCAGCGTGTCGCCATGGGCCGTGCGATCGTGCGGAACCCGCAGGTCTTCCTCATGGACGAGCCGTTGTCCAACCTGGATGCCAAGCTCCGCGTGCAGACCCGGACCCAGATCGCGTCCCTGACCCGCCGCCTGGGCGTCACGACGGTCTATGTGACCCACGACCAGGTCGAGGCGATGACCATGGGTGACCGTGTCGCGGTTCTCAAGGACGGTCTGCTGATGCAGGTCGACACCCCGCGCAACCTCTACGACAAGCCGAAGAACGTTTTCGTGGCAGGCTTCATCGGCTCCCCCGCCATGAACCTGCTCGAGCTTCCGGTGGTCGACGGCGGCGTGCAGTTCGGCGGCACCGTCTACCCCGTTCCGCGCAACATCCTCGACGAGGCGCACGGCAAGACGGTCACCGTCGGTTCCCGTCCGGAAGACCTTGAGAACGCAACCGAGGGCGAAGGGCTCCAGGTCGAGGTCGACGTCGTCGAGGAACTCGGTGCCGACGCTTACGTCTACGGCCACTCGACCCTGGACGGCAAGAGCCACGACATCGTGGCCCGCGTCGACGGCCGCCGCCCTCCGAAGAAGGGTGAGTCCATCTGGGTACGCCCCCAGTCCGGGCACGTCCACCTGTTTGACACCAAGACGGGCCTGCGCCTCGGCGACTAGTCCCCACCGGCTCCCTAACCTCGCTCCGCTTCGGCCAGGGAACCCTGCCAGCGTGGGCCCACCCACCGCGCGACTGACGGCGGCCCCCCAAGCCGGGGGCCGCCGTCGGGCTTTAACGCAGGCTGTCAATGCCGGCGGTGACGGCAGGCTGTCACTGCAGGTCTTCGGCCCCACTGCCCGGCCCCTGTGCTAGGAGAGCGCTGAACAAGGGGCAATCCGGAGATGGGATACGGCTTCCGGGCCGCTCTTCGGAGCTTTGGGCGGCCCGCTGACGGCCTGGGAATGAGAGGCCGGGGCCCGGGAATT
>NZ_JAGPOT010000117.1 GCF_018224015.1 Pseudarthrobacter albicanus | reverse complement strand
GCGCCCGCAATGCCGCGTATCGTCTTCCCGCGGACTCCGCCAGTTGCGCAGTATTCGACATAGCACAACCGTAAGCCCATCAAGTCCAAAAACTCGGTTTATTTAATCGCGCGTCCTAACGAAAAGACGGGACCAGATGTGGCCCCAATCACAATCGTACCCGCATCACCGACACGCTGCGGGAACTGGGCCCAGGCTTCGCGTTCGTTGGACCCCAGGTCCGCTTCGACGTCGGCGGCGACGCACAGCACTCGGGACTAATCTCAAGACGATCTTTGCGACGGGAGTCGTGATCGCGGCAAAAATGTTCCGTCTTGATGTGCCGCCTGGGCAGGCCAAACCCGAGCCTCGCAGCGGCAACAATGGGGGCACCCTCGCTTCACGCCTGATCCCGCAAACAAATCCATCCGTGACTCCATCTCTGCCAGACTTGCGTCCCGTGGTCCAAAAAGCCATGGCCACGTTTTCCTTGGACGTGAAATGGCGGTAGAACGTGGCCTTGGCCACCCCGGCACTGGCGATCAGTTCGTTGATGCTGACATCGGGCACTCCGGCGGGAGAAGAGCTCATACGCGGCGGCGGCGGGGGAAGTCACCATCACCACCCTGAACAGCAACGGCAACTCCCCGGACCCTGACCTCCTGCGGTTCCTCTCACCCCTGGGATGGGAACACATCAACCTCACCGGCGACTACACCTGGCCCCGCGCCAACCACATCAAGCCCGGCAAATACAGGCCGCTACGAAGCTCGGCAAAACCTTAGCGTCGGATATTTCACTTTTTCACAAGCCACCCCTAGCTGGTGACCTTGAGCCCGGTGTCCCAGTTGAAGTCGGCGAATTCCGGGTTTGCCTGCATGGTCATGAGGACGAACTGGAAGCCCTCGAGTTCACGGGCGCGCTTGAGTGGTCCCACGACCAGGGGACGCATGCCGCCGGCGGCCACGAAGCTGCTAACGGAAGCGTTGGCTGCAGCATCGTCACCGGCGATGAAGACATCCAGCGGCAGTCCGTTGGATTCGCCCGCCACGAGGGTCCCGGCAAAGGTGGTGTTGAAGGCCTTGACCACGGGCGCATCGGCGGGGGCGAGCCGGGCAATGTCCTCGGCCGCCGAGTTGCCCGGTTCAACCACGAGGGAATCAAAGGTCTCGAAATTGACCGGGTTGGTGATGTCCACGATGGTCTTGCCCGACAGCGCGTCCCCGTACGCTGTCACGATGGACTTGGCGGCCTCGAACGGGACGGCCAGGGCGACGATCGATCCCTGGGGGGCTTCGGCGGTGGTGCCTGCAAGGACGCCGCTGCCCAGTCCGCTGGCCAGGGCCTGCGCCTTGGCTGCGTCCTGGCCCAGGATCTGGACCGTTCGGCCGCCGGCGAGGGCGCGGGTCGCAATGCCACGGGCCATGTTGCCGTTGCCGATGATGGTGATGTTAGTCATGGGGGACTTCTTTCCAAAGAGGCGGGCGAGGAAGCTGTTCATCAGATCTGTTCTTCCGGGAAGGAGTAAAAACCTTTACTTGATACTACAACTAATATAAGGCCCTAGTAGTTGTAGTGTCAAGTAATCTTGGTTTTCCGGCGGAACCTGCCGGATTCAACCTCCGGTCCGGCTCCGGCGCGGCGAATCTTGGGTACCGTGGGACTCGCGGGGGAACGGGACAGGGAAGTCACAGCGCCGCCCATGGAAGGACCCACATTGCTGACAGTGATCATCGCTTTTGTTGCGAATCTGGCGGTCGCCGGTGCAAAAACCGTTGCCGCCCTCATCACGGGCTCTGCTTCCATGACGGCGGAGGCCGCGCATTCCTGGGCGGACACGGGCAACCAGGTCTTCCTTTTTATCGCCGAACGGAAGTCCCGCAGGAAACGGGACGCGGCCCATCCCATGGGCTACGGCCGCGAAGCCTACGTCTGGTCCATGTTCGCCGCCTTCGGGCTGTTCACCGCCGGCGCCGTCGTGTCGGTCATGCACGGGATCCAGGAGCTGGTGTCTCCGGAGCCGGCCGGCGACTTCGCGGTCGCGTATGTCGTCCTGGCTGGTGCCTTCGTCCTGGAGGGAGTCTCGTTCGCACAGGCGTTCCGGTAGACCAGGAAGGCCGCGCGCGGCCTCGAGCGCCATACCCTGGAGCAGGTCCTCATCGGCTCCGATCCGACGTTGCGCGCCGTTTTTGCCGAGGATGCGGCAGCCCTGATCGGCCTGGTGATTGCCTTTGCCGGCGTCGGGCTGCATCAGCTCACGGGATCGCCGGTGCCGGACGCCGTCGGCTCAATCGTCGTGGGCGCCCTGCTGGCGGTCATCGCGGTGGTGCTCATCGACCGGAACCGGCGTTTCCTCGTGGGGCAGGGCGTCACCGCGGACATCGAGAAGTCCATCGCCGCGCGGGTCCTGGAGCACCATGAGATAGAGCGCCTCACCTATCTGCACCTCGAATTTGTGGGGCCGCGCAAGCTCTACCTCGTCGCGGCGGTGGACCTGAAGGGCGACCGCCCCGAACACGACGTCGCCGTTGCGCTGCGCCGGATTGAACGGGAACTTGAGGACCACGAGACCGTCGAGGAAGCGGTGCTGACCCTCGCGACCCCCGATGAGCCCAGCCTGGGCTTCAGCCGCGAGGAAGCCGCACCGGTCGCCGAAGCCTGAGCTCCGGAATGCAGAAAACCCGGAATGCAGAAAACCCCGCCGTTTCACTGAAACGGCGGGGTTTTTCTTGTGCCCTCGATTGGAATCGAACCAACGACCTTCTGCTCCGGAGGCAGACGCTCTATCCCCTGAGCTACGAGGGCAGTCAGGGATCCTGCCGTTACCGGCGGGACGTCCTAGAGCTTAGCAGGAAGGTGGCCTCGAAGGGAAAATCGGCACGCCCAGGCGCGCCGCCTCCGGTTCCGGCAGCCGCACTCAGTAGCCGGCGAAGGAGTCCACGTGGACCCGCCGCGCCCCTGCGCCGCGCGCCGCGGCGCGCAGCGAGCGGACGCTGGCCGGCGAACCGGAGATGAAAACCTCCCGGCCGGCGATGTCCGGAACGAGCTCCTTCAGCGCCCCCCCGTCCAGCCGGCCCGGTCCCGCCGCCCCCGGTCCCGAGGCCCCCGCATCCTGCATGAACGACGGCGGTGCGGAGCCGTCCGCGAGCCGGGCCAGGACGCGCGCGCCGGAGCCTTCCAGCTGCTCGCCGTAGGCGAGTTCGGCGGCGCTCCTTGCAAGGTAGAGCAGGACGACGTCGCGGTCCCGTGCTGCGCCTGCGGCCAGCTGCGCCAGGAAGGGCGTGATGCCGATTCCGGCGGCGATCAGCAGCACGGGCGCCTGGGCCCGGGGCAGCACAAAGTCGCCGCCCACCGTCGTGGCCGTCAGCTCGTCGCCCGGCGCCAGGGCAAGGAGCGAGCGTTTGGCCGAGGAAACGGGCTCGGCCGTTCCCACGCCGATCGTCACGAGCCCGGCGCCCGGGGCGCTGGTCAGGCTGAAGACGCGGCGCCGGCCCTTGCCGTCCGCCCGGCCAAGCGCCCTTCCGTGCGGCAGGTGCAGCTCCAGGTACTGGCCGGCGCTGAACCGGACGGGACGCGCCGGCCGGAAGCTGAATTCCGTCGTCGTCGGGGTCAATGCACGCGAGCCCTCGAAACGGAGCCGGATCCCGCCGCGCTGCCCGGCGGCGAAGGCGAGCAGGTTCCCCACGAGCAGCGCCAGCTCGGGTGAATTGGCCACGAAGCCCACGTTGTAGGGGACGGCGAACAGCAGCCCGACGACGGCGGCCAGCGCCAGCTGCTGCCACCGGCGCGGCGGCAGCGTCAGCGGCTCGGTGAGCATGAACCCCACGAAGAACAGCACCGGACGCTGGGTCAGCGGCTGCCACAGCGCCTCGCCCGGCCCGAAGCCGCCCCGCAGCAGCTCCGCGGCCACGATGGACACGGCGACCACGGTGAAGACGGCCGCCATCAGCAGTTTCCTGAGCCGGCAGAGCACCAGCAGCACTCCCGGCACCAGGAGCCAGAGCATGGCCGGCGTGGCGGCCCACCAGGTCGCGATGTTGAGCCCGGTCAGCCCGGTGATGAACGCCCCGGCCGCAGCCGGGTTGAAGATGTGGCGGCCACGCCAGGCCAGGGCGTATTTCGAGGCGGAGGCCAGCACGCAGGCCAGCGCCCCGCCGGCAAGGTCCGGCCACTGGACCCCCGCGGCCAGCTGCGTGGGCCAGAACAGGAAATACAGCAGCAGGCCCGTGATCAGGGACGACTCGGTGTGCGGGCGCACCTGGAACAGCGCCGCCAGCACCCGGTTGGAGGCGTAGGTCAGCCCCAGGCACAGCGCCAGGTGCGCGATCATCTCCGGCAGCCCGAAGGTCAGCCAGCCCAGCACGTTCAGCAGCAGGCTGTAGCCGGCCAGCACGGCCAGGACCCAGAGCACCAGGCGGTACATGGTGAACCTGCCCAGGGCGGTGTCCAGCCGCGAGCCGATGGGAGTGGAGACAAGTGTGGTCATCAGAACAGCGCCCCTTCAAGATCCGTGGAATACTCCGCGTGCCCGTCCGAGTAGACGGTAAGCCAGGAGAAATCGAACTCCCGCCGCAGCCGGGCACCGTCAACAAAAAACAGGGCGGTGGCGAGCGCATCGGCCACCGCCGCGCTCGCCGCCAGGGCCCAGCTGGCGACGACGGTCCGCACCGGGGCGCCCGTGGTGCCGTCCAGCACGTGATGGAGCCCGTCGCCCCAGGCCCGCCGGTTGGCGGCGGAGGCGCACAGGGCGCCCGCGCCCAGCGGGATGATTCCGATCGCCCGGCCGGGATCGTAGGGATGTTCCAGCGCGACCTCGACCGGGGCGCGCCCGGTGTCCAGGCCAGGGCCCGGGCCGGAGTTCAGCAGGTCCCCGCTGGCATCGATGAGGTGCTCCCCGATGCCGCAGGAGTTGAGCACGGCAGAGAGCAGATCGGCCAGCTGCCCCTTTCCGGCGGCCCCGATGTCGATCCCCACCGGCTCCGCGGTGGTCAGGACGGTGCCCTGCCAGTCCAGCACCTCTTCCCACCGAGGGGCGGGCAGCGGGGGACCCTCCGGCCGCAGCCGGTACCCGGCGCCGTAGCCGAGCCGCTCCAGGCTGGTGCCGATCAGCGGGGTCATCGCCCCGCCGCTGAGCCGGTACAGGCTCTGGTACAGCGGCCCCAGGACGGCGGCTTCGGGCGGCAGTTCATAGCGCCCGGGGGTCCTGGCGGCGCCGGCCACGAGGGAGTCGGGCCGGAAACGGGACCACGCGGCGTCGTAGGCCTCCACGGCGTCAAGCAGCCGACGGCGGTGCGCGCCGGACAGCGGCGACGGCGTGGAGACCTCCCAGCGGGTCCCGATCCCCTCGAAACTGAATTCCGTCCAGCCCGGGTGCGGCACGTGGACTCCCTTTTTGAGTGCGTTTAAGTGCGTTTGCGGTGCGCTTGCGTTGCCCTGCGGCGTTAGGGCTATTGCGCCTGGGACTTGATCTTGGTCACGGCAGCATTGAAGCCGCCGCTGGTAAGGGAGGATCCGGCGACCTTGGAGACGCTGATCTCGTCGAGCTTCTTGCCGACGATCTGGGACTTGATTCCGCCGGCGAACTCGCCCTGGAACTTCTTCGTGTTCGGGTTGGAGGGGTGCGGGGTGATCTTCACATCGGACACCGCTCCGCCGGCCACCGTCAGCTCCACGCCCACGGTCTCCGTGCCGTTGGGGGAGACGTAGTTGCCGTCGGCGCTGTAGGTGCCGTCCTTGTAGGCGGCGGCAGCGGCCGGCGTGGCGCCCTGCGCCGAGGTGGCGTTCGGGGCGGGCGTGGCGCCCTGCGCCGCCGGGGTCTGCGCCGGGGCGCAGCCGGCCGCCGTCCCGGCCAGGGACAGGCCGGCGATGCCGACGAGGACGCTCTTGCGGAAGGAGGTGTTCATGCAGGGACTCGATTCGTTAGCACGACGGTTTGGCAAAGGGTAATCGAAGGGCGGCAGGGACCCGGGCAAGCTACCCATGACAACGTTGACCTCAGCGTAATGGTTCATCCTGTAACCCGGCTTGGAAAACGTGCGGGTTGTCCCCGCTGCCGGCCGGGGCCCGACATGACAGGAGCCAAATTCCGCGACACCGCGGCCCACCGGTAGGCTGGAACTGTGACCCCAGAAGAACTCTCCCTCGCCATATCCGCCTGCCTGAAAGACGCCGTCGCCGCCGGTGACATCGCCCTTTCCCCCTCCGACATCCCGGATGAGGTGCGGGTCGAGCGGCCGAAGAACAGGGAGCACGGCGATTGGGCCACCAACATCGCCCTCCAGCTGGCGAAGGCCGCGGGCACCAACCCGCGGGAGCTTGCCTCCATCCTCAGCGCCCGGCTGAAGACGATCGCCGGCGTGTCCGCCGTCGACATCGCCGGCCCCGGCTTCCTGAACATCACGGTGGACGCCGCGGCCGCGGGCGCGCTGGCCAAGGCGATCGTCGAGGCCGGCGCGGCGTACGGCACCAACTCCGCGCTCGCCGGCCACGTGGTCAACATGGAATTCGTTTCCGCCAACCCCACCGGGCCGCTGCACATCGGCCACACCCGCTGGGCGGCCCTGGGCGACGCGATCGCCCGCGTGCTCCGGGCCTCCGGCGCGGACGTCACGGCGGAGTACTACATCAACGACGCCGGGTCCCAGATGAACGTCTTCGCCCACTCCGTCCTGTCCCGGCTGCACGGCCGCGGGGTCCCCGAGGGCGGCTACCCGGGCGAATACATCGCGGACCTGGGCCATGAAGTGCTGGTCCGGCACCCGGACATCCGCGAGCTCACCGACGTCGCGGCGCTGCCGGTGATCCGCGGCGCGGCCTACAAGGCGCAGATGCACGACATCAAGAAGACCCTCGCCGAATTCGGCGTCGCCTTCGACGTCTACTTCTCCGAACAGGAACTCCACGACGCCGGCGCAATCGGGGACGCCGTCGCCCGCCTCCGCGAGCAGGGCCACGTCTACGACGACGGCGGCGCGGTCTGGCTGCGCACCACCGACTTCGGCGACGACAAGGACCGCGTGATGATCCGCGCGAACGGCGAACCGACGTACTTCGCCGCCGACGCCGCCTACTACCTGTCCAAGAAGGACCGCGGCTACACCGAAAAGATCTATCTCCTCGGCGCCGACCACCACGGCTACATCAACCGGCTCAAGGCCATCGCCGCCGCCGCCGGCGACGATCCCGAGGTCAACATCGAGGTCCTGATCGGCCAGCTGGTCTCGGTCAACGGCGCCAAGCTGTCCAAGCGCGCCGGCAACATCATCGAGCTCAAGGACCTCATCGACTGGCTGGGCAAGGACGCCGTGCGCTACTCCCTGGCGCGCTTCCCGGCGGATTCGCCGCTGACGCTGGACCCCGAGCTGCTGAAGAAGCACAGCAACGAGAACCCCGTGTTCTATGTCCAGTACGCCCACGCCCGCTCCCGCGGAACGGCCCGCAACGCGGTGGCCGCCGGCGTGGAGCGCCGTGTTGACGGCAAAGACAGCTTCGACGCCTCCCTGCTGGAGGACGCGACGGAGAACGAGCTGCTGTCCTACCTTGGCAGCTATCCCTCGATCGTGGCCAAGGCCGCCGAACTGCGCGAGCCGCACCGGATCGCCCGGCACCTGGAGGTCATCGCCGGCGCCTACCACCGCTGGTACGACGCCTGCCGGGTGGCGCCCCTCGGCGAGGAACCCGTCACCGACCTCAACCGCACCCGGCTGTGGCTCAACGACGCCACGAGCCAGGTGCTGGCCAACGGGCTGGAACTGCTGGGCGTTTCGGCGCCGGAACGGATGTGAGCGTAATGACGCAAAACCCAGTAAACCCAGTAAACCCGGCGGGGGCGGCAGCCGCCTCCCCGCTGGCCCCGGACTGGCTGCAGGTCCCCGCGGACCTGAACGCCCTGCACGAGCCCCTGTGGGCGGCCGGCGTCGGACGCAACGACGGCGGCGAACTCGCCATCGACGGCATCCCGGTCAGTGAACTGCAGCGCGAGTACGGCACGCCGCTGTTCGTGATGAGCGAGACGGACTTCCGGGCCCGCGCGCGCGCCTTCACCGATGCCTTCAACGATGCCTTCGCGGACATCTGCGGGGGAGTGGACGTCTACTACGCCGGCAAGTCCTTCCTCTGCACCACCGTCGTGCGGTGGGTGGAGGAAGAAGGGCTGCGCCTGGACACCGCCTCCGGCGGGGAACTCGCCGTCGCGGCCCGGGCCGGGATTCCCGGCGCCGAGGTCGCGCTGCACGGCAACAACAAGTCCGGCGCCGAAATCCACCGGGCCCTGGACATGCAGCTGGGCCGGATCGTCGTCGACAGCCTGCCCGAACTGGAGCGAGTCGCCGCGATCGCCGCCGGCCGCGGAGAGACCGCCAGGGTGATGCTGCGGCTGACCCCCGGCGTGCACGCCCACACCCATGAGTTCATCGCCACGGCGCACGAGGACCAGAAGTTCGGCCTCTCGATGGCGCCGGACTCCACCGAACAGGCCGGGCTGTCAGCGGCCGAGGAGGCCGTCGCCGCGGCGGCGGGCTACCCCGGCGTCGAACTGCTGGGCCTGCACTGCCACATCGGCTCGCAGATCTTCGAGCCGGACGGGTTCGCGGTTGCCGCCGAGAAGCTGCTGGACTTCCTCGCCGCCATGCAGGCAAAATACTCCATCGTCCTGCCGGAACTGGACCTGGGCGGCGGCTACGGCATCGCCTACACCCCCGCGGACACCCCGCGCCCGGCTGCCGAGATCGCACAGGCGATGGCCGCCGTCGTCCGCACCAAATGCGCGGAGCTGGGCATCACCGCCCCGCGGATATCGATCGAACCGGGACGCGCGATCGTGGGCAGCACCACCTTCACGCTCTATGAGGTGGGCACCCTCAAGACGGTGCGCGTCGACGCGCCCGCCGCCCCTGCGGGGGACACGGCGGAGGACACTGTTGGGGATATGGCGGGGGAAAACGTTACGCTTCCGCGCCGGTATGTGTCGGTGGACGGGGGCATGAGCGACAACCCCCGTCCCGTGCTGTACGACGCGGATTATTCCGCCGTCCTGGCCTCCCGGACCTCCGCCGCGACCCCGCAGCTGTCCCGAGTGGTGGGCAAACATTGCGAGAGCGGCGACATAGTTGTTAGAGATGTATATCTGCCCGAGGACGTGGCAGCCGGTGATCTGCTCGCTGTACCGGGAACCGGCGCCTACTGCTGGGCCCTGTCAAGCAACTACAACTATCTGGCCCGGCCGGGCGTTGTCGCTGTGCGCGATGGATCTTCCCGGCTCATTGTCCGCGGGGAAACCGAACAAGACCTGCTCAACCGCGACATGGGAGTCTGAATGACCGAATTGCGAACCCTGAAAGTAGCCCTGCTGGGCTGTGGCAACGTCGGGTCCCAGGTTGCGCGGATTCTCCTGGAGGACGCCGGCATGCTGGCGGACCGCGCCGGCGCCCGCCTCGAGCTGAGCGGCATCGCCGTGCGCAACATTGATGCCCCCCGCGACGTCGAGCTGCCGCACGAGCTGTTCACCACCGACGCCGAGACCCTGGTCAAGGGCGCCGACCTCGTGATCGAGCTGATGGGCGGCATTGAACCCGCCCGGAGCCTGATCCTCACCGCGATGCGGAACGGGGCCTGCGTGGTCACCGGCAACAAGGCTCTGGTGGCACTGGACGGCCCGACCCTCCACGAGGAAGCGGACGGGGCCGGCGTGCAGCTGTCCTACGAAGCTGCCGTGGCCGGCGCCATCCCCATCCTGCGGCCCATCCGGGACAGCCTGTCCGGGGACCGGATCACCCGCGTGCTGGGCATCGTCAACGGCACCACGAACTTCATCCTGGACCAGATGGACTCCACCGGCGCCCAGTTCGCCGACGCCCTGGCCGAGGCGCAGCGCCTGGGCTACGCCGAGGCGGACCCCACGGCCGACGTCGAAGGCCACGACGCCGCCTCGAAGGCTGCCATCCTCGCCTCGCTGTCTTTCCACACGCGTTTCGCGCTGGAGGACGTGTACTGCGAGGGCATCAGCTCGGTCAGCGCCGCCGACATCGCCGCCGCGAAGGACGCCGGGTTTGTTATCAAACTGCTGGCGATCGCCGAGAAACTGGAGGACGCCGGCGCAGCCGGCACCGCTGGCGTCTCCGTCCGCGTCCACCCGACCCTGCTCCCGCGGGAACACCCCATGGCGGCGGTCCGCGGAGCGTTCAACGCTGTCTTCATCGAGGCCGAAAACGCCGGCGAGCTGATGTTCTATGGCCAAGGTGCCGGCGGCGCCCCGACCGCCTCGGCCGTGATGGGCGATCTCGTCTCGGCAGCCCGCAGCATCGTGCTCGACTGCCCGGGCCGGACCGAAACCACCACCGGGCAGGTCCCCGCGCTCCCCATCGGCGCAGCCATGACGAGCTACTACATCGGCCTCGACGTCGCGGACCAGCCCGGCGTCCTGGCCAGGATCGCCCAGCTCTTCGCGGAGCACGGCGTCTCCATCGAAATCATGCGGCAGACCATCCACCGCGACGCCGGTTCCAAGGTGGAATCGGCCGAACTGCGGATCGTCACACACCGTGCACGCGAGGCTGCACTTGCAGCAACCGTCGAGGCCGTCAAGGGCCTGGACGTCATCAATTCCGTTACATCCGTACTGCGGGTAGAAGGAGTCTAAGTGGCTCACCAATGGCGCGGAGTCATCCGCGAATACGCCGAACGCCTGCCTGTCACCGAGGCCACGAAGGTCATCACCCTCGGCGAGGGCGGCACCCCGCTGGTGCACGCCCGGCACCTCTCCGAGCTGACCGGGAGCACCGTCTACCTCAAGGTCGAAGGCATGAACCCGACCGGCTCCTTCAAGGACCGCGGCATGACCATGGCCATGACCGCCGCCGTCGCCGCCGGAGCCAAGGCCGTGGTGTGCGCCTCCACCGGCAATACCTCGGCCTCCGCCGCGGCCTACGCGACGTCGGCGGGCCTGCAGTGCGCTGTGCTCGTGCCCGAGGGCAAGATTTCCATGGGCAAGCTCAGCCAGGCTGTCGCGCACGGCGCCACGCTGCTGCAGGTCGACGGCAACTTCGACGACTGCCTCGAGATCGCCCGCAAACTGGGGGAGTCCTACCCGGTGTTCCTCGTGAACTCGGTCAACCCGGCGCGCATCGAGGGGCAGAAGACCGGCGCGTTCGAGGTGGTCGACTCGCTCGGCGACGCCCCCGACTTCCATGTGCTCCCGGTCGGCAATGCCGGCAACATCAGCGCGTACTGGAAGGGCTACAAGGAGTACGCCGCGCCGTTCGAGTCCGCCACCGCCGGCACGCTGCCGGCAGTGTCCACGAAGACTCCGGTCATGTGGGGCTTCCAGGCCGCCGGGGCGGCGCCGTTCGTCGCAGGCCACCCCATCACCGAACCGGACACCATCGCGACGGCCATCCGGATCGGCAACCCGGCCTCCTGGGACACCGCCGTGGCGGCCCGGGACGAGTCCGGCGGCGTCATTGAAGCCGTGACGGACGAGGAGATCCTGTCCGCGCACCGCTGGCTCTCCGCCCGCGAAGGCGTCTTCGTGGAGCCGGGTTCCGCCGCCGGTGTCGCGGGCCTGATCAAGAAGCACGCGGCCGGGGAGGTGCCCGCCGGAAAGACCATCGTCATCACGGTGACGGGCCACGGGCTCAAGGACCCGCAGTGGGCCCTGCGCACCCTGGACGGCAGTGAAGTGCAGCCCGTCAAGGTCTCCAACGACGTCGTGACCGTTGCTGCCGCTCTGGGACTGGAAGAAAAATAACCTTGGAAACCACGCTCAAAGTCCCGGCCGATTCCGCTGCCGCCTGGCCGGCAGTCCTGGCCGGGCAGCTGGTGACCGTCCGGGTACCGGCCACCAGCGCCAACCTGGGGCCCGGCTACGACAGCCTCGGACTGGCACTCTCGCTGCATGACACCCTCACGGTGGAAACCCTGGCCGGTGGCGAGCTCGAATTCGAACTCAGCGGCGAAGGCGCGGAATCCCTGCCGCGCGACGCGAGCCACCTTGTGGTCAAGGCCATCACGGAAGCCCTGCACCGGCTCGGTTTCCGGCACGAGGGCCTGCGGATCACGGCGGACAACGTCAACCCGCACGGCCGGGGCCTGGGCTCATCGGCCTCGGCAGTGGTCGCGGCCGTGACTGCCGCGAACGCCCTGGTTCCGGACGCGGCCCGGCGCGGCACGGACTGGATCCTGCAGCTCACGTCCGAGATGGAAGGCCACCCGGACAACGTCGCACCCGCCATCTTCGGCGGACTGGCGCTGTCATGGCAGGACAGTGACCAGTACAGGAGCACGTGCGCGACGGTGGTCGGCTCAGTCATCCCCGTCGTCGCCGTGCCTGATTTCGAGCTGTCCACCGAAGCCGCGCGCGCCCTCCTCCCTGCCTCCGTGGGCCACCACGCCGCCGCGATGAACTCCGGCCGCGCCGCCCTGCTGATCCATGCGCTGACCAGCAGGCCGGAGTTCCTGCTGCCCGGCACCGAGGACTATCTGCACCAGAGCTACCGCGCCGACGCGATGCGGCCCAGCGCGCAGCTGATCGCCGCGCTGCGGGCTGCGGGGCACGCCGCCGTCGTCTCCGGCGCCGGTCCCACCGTCCTGGTGCTCGCCGCCGGGGAAGCGGAAGCCGCAGCGGTGGTCGATTTCATCGGCTCCCACACCGCCCGCAACACGCCGGAGGTGGGCTGGCGGGTGATGAAGCTGGCCGTGGACGTCGAAGGTGCTAAAGTGGAAGTGCACCGGCGGTAATCACGCAGGCGGTAAATCAGTAACCGTTAAGACCGCGATGTTGGCCAAGTTGCCTTCCTCATCTTTCACTGCGCAATAGTCTTCGGTGCCACCTGCTTTCGGTCTGACGCAGGAATCAGCAGAATTGCTCTGCATCCCCTGAAATGTCAGCCCGCCGCTCCTCACTTTTCGGAACGTGGCCGGTGTTGCAGTATCCGGCCCTGCTGGCCAATATCCAGCCGGCATGGCCGAAATCCCGGCTGCAGATCTGAACTGCAGCCCAGATCAAATCATCGCGTCCAGCTCCTAGTCTGGACGCCGTCGAGGGGGAAGGATCCTTCGTGACCGAAACCACTGAGCTGTCTTCAGCTGTGGAAACATCATCTTCTGCTGCCGGATCGTCAACGGCCGCACCCGCCAAGAGCAGCGGCCTTGCAGGCCTCAAGCTCGCCCAGCTCCAGGCTCTTGCCAGCCAGCTGGGTATTTCCGGCGGTTCCCGCATGCGCAAGGGTGATCTGGTCTCGGCCATTTCCGCCCACCGTGCGGGCACCCCGGTCAGCAAGGCTCCGGCCCGCGCTGCCGGAAAGGCGAGCGAGAGCAGCTCCGTTCCGCAGGCAGCCGTTCCGGCCGCCGCTGCGGTGGCCACCGCCGTGGACGGCGACGGCCAGGTCCAGGAGGAAAGCCCCCGGGCCCGTGGCCGCGGCCGCAGCCGGCGTGCGGGCAGCGACGGGGTCATCACCACGCCCGCCGCCGAGGCTCCTGCCGTGGAGGCCCCCGCCGCTTCCGCTGAAACCGGCGCTGATGCCGGCACTGCCGCCGAGGGCGCCGACCGCACCCGCCAGCCGCGGACCCGCAACCGCCGCCGCGGCGAGGCCGCGCAGGAGAATGCAGCGCAGGAAGCTTCAGCCCAGGAAACTGCAACCCAGGCCGAGCAGCCTGCAGGCGAGAAGCGTGCGGAAAACCGTGCGGCCGAGCCGCGACAGGCAGAGCAGCGCACGGCCGAGCGCACTGCCGAGCGCACTGAACAGCAGGGTGCTGACGAAGGCGCGCAGCGTGGAGACCGCCGCGAGAACACCCGCACCCGCGGCGGCCGCGACAGCGCGGAAACCCGCGAAACCCGCGAAACCCGTGACAGCGAAGATTCAGACGGCGGCAGCCGCCGGAACCGCCGGAACCGCCGCGACCGCAACGACCGTCCGGGCCAGCAGGACAGCCGCGACAATTCCTCACGCAACGAATCACGCAATGACCGCTTCCGCGACCGCAACGAACGCCGCCGGGGACGCGTCCAGGGTCCCGACGTCGACGACGTCGAGGTCACCGACGACGATGTCCTGCTGCCCGTCGCCGGCATCCTGGACGTGCTGGAGAACTATGCGTTCATCCGCACCTCCGGCTACCTGCCGGGCCCGAACGACGTGTACGTGTCCCTCGCCCAGGTCAAGAAGCACAACCTGCGCAAGGGCGACGCCGTCGTCGGCGCCATCCGTGCTCCGCGTGACGGCGAAGCCCAGCAAGGGAATCAGCAGCAGCAGTCCGCCCGCCAGAAGTTCAACGCCCTGGTCCGCGTCACTTCGGTCAACGGCAAGAACCCCGACGAACTCAAGGACCGCGTCGAATTCTCGAAGCTCGTCCCGCTGTACCCCTCCGAGCGCCTGCGCCTCGAGACGGACCCCAAGAAGATCGGCCCCCGCGTCATCGACCTGGTTGCCCCGATCGGCAAGGGCCAGCGCGGCCTGATCGTCTCGCCGCCGAAGGCCGGCAAGACGCTCATCCTGCAGTCCATCGCCAACGCCATCACCACCAACAATCCCGAGGTCCACCTCATGATGGTGCTCGTTGACGAACGTCCTGAAGAAGTGACGGACATGCAGCGCACCGTCAAGGGCGAGGTCATTGCCTCCACCTTCGACCGTCCGGCAGACGACCACACCACCGTGGCCGAACTTTCCATCGAGCGTGCCAAGCGCCTCGTGGAAATGGGCATGGACGTCGTGGTGCTCCTGGACTCGATGACCCGCCTGGGCCGCGCCTACAACCTGGCGGCACCGGCCTCCGGCCGCATCCTCTCCGGTGGTGTGGACTCCGCGGCGCTGTACCCGCCGAAGCGCTTCTTCGGTGCAGCCCGCAACATCGAAAACGGCGGCTCGCTGACCATCCTGGCCACCGCGCTCGTCGAGACGGGTTCCAAGATGGACGAGGTCATCTTCGAAGAGTTCAAGGGCACCGGCAACATGGAACTGCGCCTGTCCCGCCAGCTCGCGGACAAGCGCATCTTCCCGGCCGTGGACGTCAACGCGTCCGGTACCCGCCGCGAGGAAAACCTGCTGTCCCCCGAGGAAGTCAAGATCATGTGGAAGCTGCGCCGCGTCCTCTCCGGACTCGAAACGCAGCAGAGCCTTGAGCTGCTGACCAACAAGATCCGGGAGACCGGAAGCAACGTCGAGTTCCTCATGCAGGTGCAGAAGACGACGCTTGGCGCGAAGTCCGATAACGACAAGTAGCGTCGCGTAACCGCTCGAAAATTGGCGGCCCCGCCCCTCCGCCGGGTGGCTCACGATCTACGATCGTGAGCCACCCGGCTACGGCAGGCCCGAAGCCACTCCCTGGCCGCCAATTTC
>NZ_JAGPOT010000116.1 GCF_018224015.1 Pseudarthrobacter albicanus | reverse complement strand
CCGCCGGGTGGCTCACGATCTACGATCGTGAGCCACCCGGCTACGGCAGGCCCGAAGCCACTCCCTGGCCGCCAATTTCTCGAGCGGTTGTTGCGTTAACCGGTTCCTCCGCTTCAAAAGCAACGCGGGGTCACATAGAGCCCATGAGGGCCGTTGGAATGGGCGGTAAGTGACCCCGCGTTGCAGTTACTAGACTTGTAAGAGTCGAAAGAGGTTTTGAAAATGTTTGAGTCCGTACAGGGCCTGTTGGATGAGCATGATTCCATCCAGGCGCAGCTGGGGGATCCTGCTGTCTATGCTGACCAGAAGGTGGCCCGGAAGCTGGGGCGGCGTTCGGCGCAGCTGAACGGGATCGTGGAGGCTTACCACCGCTGGCACGGGATCGAGGATGACCTGGCGGCCGCCAGAGAGATGGCTGCCGAGGACCCTGAGTTCGCCGCGGAGGTGCCCGAGCTGGAGGCCGCGCTGGAGACGGCCGGGGCGAAGCTGCGCCGGCTGCTGATCCCGCGCGACCCGGACGATGCCCGCAACGTGATCCTCGAGGTCAAGGGCGGCGAGGGCGGCGACGAGGCTGCCCTGTTCGCCGCGGACCTGCTGCGCATGTATGCCCGCTACGCGGAATCCCGCGGCTGGAAGACCGAAATCATCTCGGCCAACGAATCGGACCTGGGCGGGTACAAGGACGTCCAGATGGCTGTCAAGGGCAACTCAAACGACCCCGCCGAGGGCGTCTACGCCCGGCTCAAGTTCGAAGGCGGGGTGCACCGCGTGCAGCGGGTCCCCGTGACGGAATCCCAGGGCCGCATCCACACCTCCGCTGCCGGCGTGCTGGTGCTGCCCGAGGTGGACGAGCCCGAAGAGCTCGAGATCAACCAGAACGACCTCAAGATCGACGTCTACCGTTCCTCGGGCCCCGGCGGCCAGTCCGTCAACACGACCGACTCTGCCGTCCGCATCACCCACCTTCCCACCGGAATCGTGGTGGCCATGCAGAACGAGAAATCCCAGCTGCAGAACCGTGAAGCCGGCATGCGCGTGCTGCGCGCCCGCATCCTGGCGCACCAGCAGGAGCTGATCGACGCCGAAAACTCGGCCCAGCGCAAGTCGCAGATCCGCACCATGGACCGCTCGGAGCGCATCCGCACGTACAACTACCCGGAAAACCGGATCGCGGACCACCGCACCGGCTACAAGGCGTACAACCTGGACCAGGTCATGAACGGCGACCTGGAACCGGTGATCCAGTCGGCCATCGAGATGGACGAACAGTCCCGCCTCGACGCCATCGGCGAGTAGCCGGAAGCTGGTGCTGTCATGACGGGTTTTCCATGACGTCCGGTGCGGGGATGAGCCTTGCCGGGGCGGTCCGCGAAGCGACGGCGGTGCTGGCGGCCGCCGGCGTGCCCAGCCCGCGGGTCGACGCCGAACTCCTGGCCGGGCACCTGCTCGGCGTGGGGCCCGGCCGGCTCCGCGCGATGCTGCTGGGCGACTCGCCTGCTCCGGAAGGCTACGACGACCTCGTTTCCGAGCGCGCGCAGCGGATCCCGCTGCAGCACCTCACCGGCGTCGCGCATTTCCGGTACCTGGAACTGGCGGTGGGTCCCGGCGTGTTCATTCCCCGCCCGGAAACTGAATCCGTCGTGCAGCTGGTGATTGACAGGCTGCAGGGCAGCCGGCATCCCAAGGTCGTGGACCTGGGCACCGGATCCGGCGCGATTGCCGGCTCAATCGCCCACGAGGTCCCCGGCTCCGAGGTCCATGCCGTGGAGTTCAGCGGGTTCGCGCACGCCTGGGCGGCGAAGAACCTGTTGCCGCTCGGCGTCATCCTGGTCCGTGGAGACCTGCGCGACGCGCTGCCCGAACACAACGGCACCTTCGACGTCGTCGTCTCCAATCCCCCCTACATCCCCGCCGAAGCCATCCCGAACGAACCTGAAGTGGCGCTGCACGATCCGCCCGAGGCGCTGTACGGCGGGGGAGCGGACGGCATGGAGCTTCCGACGGCGGCCGCGGCCTCCGCCGCCCGGCTGCTGCTGCCCGGCGGCTACTTCGTGATGGAACACGCCGAGGTCCAGGCTGCCTGGATCGCGTCCATGCTGGAACGCACCGGGCTGTGGTCCGAGGTGACGACGCACCTGGACCTGAACGGCAAGGAACGGGCCACCAGCGCGGTGCGCCGGAACGGCGGCCAGAACCCCGAACCCCGGGCAGCCAAACCTTCAAACCCAGAAATACCGGATGAAAGAATAGGGCAGTGACGACTAGCTACGATTGCACGGCCGCCGAGCAGCGCGCCGCAGGACTTGAGCACGCCCAGCGGGCCATCCGGGAGCACAAGTGCGTGGTGCTCCCCACGGACACCGTGTACGGCATCGCCGCCGACGCCTTCTCGCCGCTGGCCGTGACCCTGCTGCTCGCCTCCAAGGGCCGCAGCCGGAAGATGCCGCCGCCGGTCCTCATTCCCAGGCTCAATGCCCTCGACGGACTCGCCACCGACGTTCCGGCCGAGGCGCGGCGGCTCGCCGAGACGTTCTGGCCCGGCGGCCTGACCCTCATCCTGCACGCCCAGCCCTCGCTCGACTGGGATCTCGGCGAGACCAGGGGCACGGTGGCCCTGCGGATCCCGGCCGACGATATCGCCCAGGACCTGCTCACCCTCACCGGACCGCTGGCTGTTTCCTCCGCGAACCGCACCGGACAGGACGCCGCACTGACGGCAGCCGACGCGCAGGCCCAGCTTGCGGAGTCCGTGGAGGTCTACCTCGAAGACGGACACCGGCCGGTGGACGGCGCCGCTGCGCTGCCGTCCACGATCGTCGATGCCACGGCCCTCCCGCTGCGGGTCGTCCGCCAGGGGGCCATCAGCCTGGAGCGGCTGCGCGAAGTGGTCCCCGGCCTGCTGGATCTGGACGGCAACGCAGGCGGCAGCGCCGGGGCCGGCGCGCCCACGGCCGCGGAACCCGCCGCAGCCACGCCGGACGCGCCCGCCACGCCGGACGCGCCCGCGGCC
>NZ_JAGPOT010000115.1 GCF_018224015.1 Pseudarthrobacter albicanus | reverse complement strand
CTGCGAACCCTAATGTTCGCGGTGGCCTCCGAAGCGGGGGTCGACCCCGACCGGGTCTCGTTTATCGCAACCCTGAACATCGCCCGGCGGTCCGTCGCCCAGGGCGATTTTCCCCCCTCGTGACACCACGGCGACCGCCGTGCTCTGGATCAAGGCCATCTGCAAACTCATCAAACGGCTCAACCCACCGCGGCGGCAACGCTCCAATCCCCGGGTAGTCAAACGCAAGGTCATCAAATGGGCCGCCAAACGCGCGCACCATGCCCAGCATCCGCAACCCACCCAAAATCCTCAAGTACACATCCTAATTATTAACTGAACGGTATTGGGGTTAGGCTGGCAATTAAGCTGGCAATACATACCGGTCCGCGGCCGCCGGCACGCCGAATGGCTTGCATGGGCAATGACCAGGCACAACGACCATGCGCCACGACAAGGAGCCACCCATGAACGGCACCCCCGCAGCAGACCCCAAGACAGTCCTGGTCACCGGCGCCACCGGCTACATCGGCGGCCGGCTGGTCCCCCGGCTGCTGGAAGCCGGCCACACCGTCAGGGTCCTCGTCCGGACCCCGGCCAAGATCGCCGGCGTGCCGTGGCTGGAGGACGTGGAGGTCATCCGGAGCAGTCTCGACGACGGCGCCGCCCTGCGTGCGGCGCTCGACGGCGTCGACGTCCTGTACTACCTGGTCCATTCGATGGCCGCCGGAACGGGCTTCGAAGCCAGGGAACAGGCGATGGCCGGGACTGCCGCCGCGGCGGCAGTCCCGGCCGGCGTGGGCAGGATCGTCTATCTGGGCGGCCTGCACCCGGCCAACGCCGCACTGTCCACCCACATGCGCTCGCGCGAGGCCGTCGGCAGGGTCTTCCTCGACGGTCCGGTGGACGCCGTCGTCTTCCAGGCCGGCGTCGTGATCGGCTCCGGCTCGGCGTCCTTCGAAATGATCCGGCACCTGGCCGAGACAATGCCCTTGATGCCGGCCCCCAGCTGGGTGCGCAACAAGATCGAGGCCATCGCGGTCCGCGATGTCCTCCGCTACCTGGTCGCGGCGGCGTCCCTCGAGGGCCCGGTCAACCGCACCTTCGACATCGGCTGCCGCGAGGTCCTGAGCTACGCGGGAATGATGAAGGAGTACGCCGCCGAAGCCGGGCTGCCGCGGCGGCCGGTGCTCGCCCTGCCGGTCCCTGCGCCCCGGCTGGCCGGGCTGTGGGTGGCTCTCGTGACCCCGATTCCGCTGTCCATGTCGCTGCCGCTCGTGGAATCCCTCCAGCACGACGCCGTCTCGCGGGAACATGGCATCGATTCCTATGTCCCCCTCCCGGAGGGCGGCCTGACCGGGTACCGGCGCGCGGTGGCCCTCGCCCTGGCCAAGGAGCGCGACGGGCAGGTGGAGACCACCTGGGCCAGCGCCGGCGCCGACGCCGATCCCCTCCCCAGCGACCCGGACTGGGCCGGCCACCGGGTGTACGTCGATGAACGGACGTATTCCAGCCCGGTGGCCCCCGGGCACGTCTGGACCATCATCGAAGGGATCGGCGGCCGCAACGGCTGGTACTCGCTGCCGCTGGCGTGGCGGGTGCGGGGCTGGCTGGACAAGATCACGGGAGGCGCGGGACTGCTGCGCGGCCGGCGGCACCCGCATCTGCTGGCCGAAGGCGAAGCCGTGGACTGGTGGCGCGTCGAGCGGATCGACCGCGGCCGGCTGCTGCGGCTGCGCGCCGAAATGCGGGCTCCGGGCCGGGCCTGGCTGGAGCTCTCGGTGGAGCCGGACGGCACCGGAAGCCGCTACCGGCAGCGGGCAATCTTCTTCCCCAAGGGCCTGGGCGGGCGCCTCTACTGGCTGGCGGTGCTGCCGTTCCACAGCCTGATATTCCCCGCCATGTCGCGGAATATCACGGCCGCGGCGCACGGACTGGCGGACCTCGAATCGGAGCCGGCCGGGCCCACACCGTAGGATGTTGGGAGCCCGAACCGTCCAGCCACACCCCACGGAGAACCCCCAATGCCTTTGAGTGCATCCACCACCGTTCCGCACAGCGTTGACCGCGTCGCCGCTGTTTTCGTCAATGAGGACTTCCTGCGCCACACGAGCGAGCTCGTCGGCGGCACCCTTGAATCCTTCGCCGTCGACGGCGACCCCGCCGGCGCCTTCAGCACCACCACCGTCCGCACCGTCCCGACCACCCGGTTCCCGGACATTGCGCGGAAGTTCGTCGGCGAAAGCCTCAAGGTCACCCAGCTGGAGACCTGGGACGCCCCGGCTCCGGATGGCTCACGGCAGAGCAGCATCTCCCTGAAGATCGCCGGAGCGCCGCTGGACGTCAGCGCCGTCCAGCGGCTCGTGTCCGACGGCGGCAGCACCCGGATCGAGCTGGAGGGCACCGTCACGTCCCCGGTGCCGTTCCTCGGCGGCAAGATCGCCGAAGCGGCCGAACCGATGGTCGGCAAGGCCCTGAACATCCAGTCCCAGCAGGCCCAGGCCTGGCTCGAAAGCCACTAGCGGCATGGAGTTGCCCGCTTTCCTGGCTGTCGTCCTGATCTTCGCCGGCATCTGGTCCCTCGTCGTCTGGCCGCAGTTCCTGCGCCGGGTGATGAAGGACCCGCGGGCCCGCGACGCCGGCGGCAAGGCCACGCGCTTCCTGACCGTCCACGTCGTCCTCGTCAGCATCTCGATGGTGCTCGGCGCCGCGACGGCGGCAATCGGGATCGCCGGGCTGCTCGGCTGATCCGCTGCAGGGTTGGCGCTGCCGGCCACGACGCGCCGCAAAACCGCGCAAATCCCGCCCCCAGCACGTACGCTGTGAACACACCATGGGGGAGGATATCGGAATGCGGATCTCGGTTATCGGGTGCGGTTATCTTGGCGCGGTCCATGCGGCGTGCATGGCGAAACTCGGCCACGAGGTGGTCGGCATCGACCTCGACGAGGGCAAGGTGGCGCAGCTCTCGGCGGCCCACGCCCCGTTTTATGAACCGGTCCTGGATGATCTCCTGTCCGAACTCGAGGAATCCGGGCGATTGCGGTTCACCACCGACATGTCGGCGGCCCGCGGCTGCGAGGTCCATTTCATCTGCGTGGGCACGCCGCAGAAACGCGGCGAGAACGGCGCCGACCTCCGGTTCGTCGACGCCGCGATCGCATCCCTGGCCGCCCATGTCTCCCCGGGCGACGTGATCGCAGGAAAGTCCACCGTACCGGTCGGCACCGCGGCGCGGCTCGCCGACGTCATCGCGGACACCGAGCCCGGCGCCACCTTGGTCTGGAACCCGGAGTTCCTGCGCGAAGGGCACGCGGTCACGGACACCCTGAATCCGGACCGGTTCGTCTACGGCATGCCGGACGGCAGCGAAGACAACCCTGCCGTGGCCGTCCTGGACCGGGTCTACGATAAAGCCCTTGCGGGCGGGACGCCGCGGCTCGTGATGGACTACGCCACCGCGGAACTGGTGAAGACGGCGGCCAATTCCTTCCTCGCCACGAAGATTTCCTTCATCAACGCCATGGCCGAGGTCTGCGAAGCCACGGGAGCCGATGTCACCCGGCTGGCCGATGCGATCGGACTCGATGAGCGGATCGGCAGGAGGTTCCTCAACGCCGGCATCGGCTTCGGCGGCGGCTGCCTGCCCAAGGACATCCGGGCGTTCATGGCACGCGCAGGGGAACTGGGGGCAGACCAGGCCCTGACGTTCCTGCGGGAGGTGGACGCCATCAATATGCGGCGCCGGACCCGCGTGGTGGAACTTACCCGCGAGCTCTGCGGCGGCACCCTGATGGGCCAGCGGATCGCCGTGCTGGGAGCCGCCTTCAAACCCGAAAGCGACGACGTGCGGGACTCGCCGGCCCTGAGCGCGGCCGCGCAGCTCCAGCTTCAGGGTGCCGTGGTCACCGTCACCGACCCCCAGGCCCTCGACAATGCAGCCAGGCGCTTTCCGGAGCTGCCGATGGAGCCGGACCTGGAGACCGCCCTGCTCAAGGCCGACGCCGTGCTGCTGCTGACCGAGTGGCAGCTGTACCGTGAACTGGATCCGCATGAGACGAAGGCGCTCGTGTCGGCGCCGCGCATCCTCGACGGCCGCAACGTCCTGGACCCCGCCAAATGGCGTGCCGCAGGCTGGACCTACAAGGGCCTCGGCCGGCCCTGAGGCCTGCGCTGACGTCTGCCCGGCAGCCGGTCTGATTCAGCCGGCGCTCAGCGAGCCAGTGCCTGGCCGAGGGCGTCCTCGGCCGCCACCCAGGACAGCATGGCGCATTTGACCCTGGCGGCGTACCGGGCCACGCCCTCAAAGGCGGCGGCGTCCCCCAGGATCTCGGGATCGGCGGCCACCTTGCCACGGGAGCGCAGCACCTCACGGAAACTGTCGATTATGGTGCGGAACTCCTCGGCCGTCAGGCCCTCGGCCAGCTCCGTCAGCACGGACGCCGAGGCCATGGAGATCGAACAGCCGTCGCCGTCCCAGCGCAGCTCGCTGACTTTTCCGCCGGCCGTGGCGACGCGGACGGTGATCTCGTCCCCGCAGACCGGATTGAGCTGGTGCGACTGTCCGGTGCTCGCGCCGTCCGGCACCGCGGCTCCGGCCAGGCCGCTGCCGTGCCGGGCCTTGGCGTGTTCCAGGATGATCTGCTGGTAAAGCTGGTCGAGACTCATGTACTGCCGTCCTCAGGCTTGGAAGTAGGCGCGGACGTCGGCAACGGCGTTCAGGAACGCGTCCACATCGTCCGTCGTGTTGTAAAGGTAGGTGCTGGCGCGGGTGCTCGCGGTCAGTCCGAGCCTGCGGTGCAGCGGCTGGGCACAGTGGTGCCCCACCCGCACGGCGATGCCGCGGCTGTCGAGGAACTGCCCGACGTCGTGCGCGTGCACTCCGGCGACGTCGAAGGCCGCCAGGCCGATCCGGTCCTGGCCGGCGGCCGGGCCCAGCACCCGGATCCCCGGGATGGACTCCAGGCCTTGAACGAGGCGCTGCCCGAGCTCCGCTTCCCAGCCGTGGATCCGGGAAAGCCCGGTCTCGCTGAGGTAGTTCGCGGCGGCGGCCAGGGCTATGGCCTGCGAGATCCTCTGCGTGCCGGCCTCGAAGCGCTGCGGACTGGGCAGGAAGGCGGCCCGCTCCATGGTGACGGTGGTGATCATTGAGCCGCCGGTCAGGAACGGGGGCATCGCGTTGAGCAGCTCGGACCGGCCGTACAGCCCGCCGATCCCCGTGGGCGCCAGCATCTTGTGGCCGGAGAACACGGCGAAGTCCACGTCCAGGGCCTTGACGTCCAGGGGCAGGTGCGGCGCCGATTGGCAGGCGTCGAGCACCACGAGGGCCCCCGCGGCCCGGGCCAGGGCCACAAGCCTGTCGACCGGGTTGATCGTGCCGAGGACGTTGGAGGCGTGGGTGAAGGCCAGGACGCGGGTCCGGCTGCCGATGATGCGGGCGGCCGCCTCGAGGTCCAGGGCCCCGTCGTCGTCCACGGGGATGAACTTCAGGGTGGCGCCGGTCCGTTCGGCCAGCTGCTGCCAGGGAATCAGGTTGGCGTGGTGCTCCATCTCGGTGACCACCAGTTCGTCCCCCGGCGCCAGGGCAAAGCGTGCGGCCTCGGGGGCGGCGCCGGGCAGCGAGGCGTTGAGGAAGGCGTAGCTGAGCAGGTTCAGGCCCTCGGTGGCGTTCGAGGTCCAGATGAGCTCGTCCCACCCCGCCCCGATGAAGGCCGCCACCGTTTCCCTGGCGCTTTCGAAGACCTCGGTGGCCTCCACGGCGAGGTGATGGGCGCCGCGGTGGACCGCCGAGTTCCGCTGTTCATAGAATTCCTGCTCCGCTTCCAGGACACTGAGCGGGTTTTGCGAGGTCGCCCCGGAGTCCAGGTAGATGAGCGGCTTGCCGTTGACGGACTGGTGGAGGATCGGGAAGTCGTTGCGGATCCTGCGGACCTCGTCGTTTCCCAGCGTCGCGGCAGCGCGGCTGAGATGGGCTGGGGTAACAACCATGGCGGAGACTCCTGGATCGGCTTTGGCTGGGACGCACCTTCCGCCGGGCCCGGCGGCCGGGCGGAACTAATACGTCACATACATTAAGCGTAATTATCCCACGTCCGTGCAGCTGCCCCTGGCAGCTGCTGTTGCTGCCGCCGGGCGCACCCGCACCCGGCGGAACTCAACGGGCGGTCCGGCGTCGGCGCGGCAGGGCGCATCCGGGTCCTGTCCGAAGGCCACCCAGGCACCCCCTCCCTGACGGAGGTGACGGCCGTAGTGCCGCTGCCAGTTCAGCCAGGCCCGCCATTGCCAGCGGTTGATCAGGAGCAGCAGGGCTCCCCCGGGGAGGGCCAGGGCAAAGTGGCTGCGGACCACGTCGATGCCCAGGAGGAGAACGAGAATGGCGATGCCGCCGAAGACGCCCAGCGTGGCGTCCATGACCCTCTCGTATTCCTCGGAGCCGATTCCAAGTACGGTCTCCTCACGGGTGCGGTGCACTTCCAGGGCCAGGACCCACACCAGCAGGATGGCAACGCTGATGGCGAGGTAGGAGCCGCCGACCGCCGGCCGGGCCAAAATCGGCGTGCCGGGTTCGAAGTGGAAAGCCTAGGCGGCGGCCATGACGATGGCCACAATGGCGGTGCCCGTGGCCCTGAGCCAGCGGCGGTAGCGTTTGGCCCAGGACTTCCCCGAGTCAACCCGTGCTGCCGGAAAATCCTGTTCGATACCCCACGGCTGGCCGAGGGTCCCGGCAGCCAGGGCCGGCGCGGGGCGGCGGATCACCCGGACCCTTGAGCGATATCCCCCGCGGCGCTCATCTACCGCGCCCATCCCGCTTCCCCGTCTTTGCGTGGTGCAGACCGTTTAAGGGAGCCGGCGGCGGCTGGGGGGAGAGCCTCGGTCTCAGAAGGCTCTGACGCCGCCGGCTCCGACCTTGGCGCCCGGCTGCCGGTTACGGCACCGTGCGGTTCCAATGAAGGAGTTCGGTGAAGGGAGGTTTTGACGCGACCACTTCCAATGGTGGCAGCGACTTCATCAGCAATCAAGATGAAGTTCGTGGCCAGACCATGTTGCCGGTTGTGCCCGCGGTCGATCACCGCCCTGAAGTTGCTCATTTTGAGACCTTTGTGAGTTGTTCCTGGGACTGACTTAAGTCAACCGCCAAGGCCCCATTAGCACACGCGTAGCATTTACGCGACTTCTTTTGCACTATCTGGGTCCCACTACCTAGGGGTACTCCCGCGGGGCTTTCGGGCCACTCGTGCTGTACGCGGAAGCGTCTCGGGCTGCTGCCCGGCGGGCGACTGCTGGCCCGGCAGCCGGCTGCCGGCCGGTCAGGAGTGGCGGGCCCGAGCGAGGAGTTCCAACCGCCCGGTGACCCCGAGCTTGGCAAAAATCCTGGACAGGTGTCCCTCCACGGTCCGCTGGGATACGCAAAGCCCGGTGGCAATGTCAGCGTTCGTGGACCCGCCGGATACCAGTTCAAGGATTTCCGATTCCCGCACCGTCAGCCCGCTGTCGGCTTCGCCCCGGACGATATCCATGTGCGGAGACATGCCGGCGGCAACCAATCGGCGATGCACCCGGCGCTGCACCGCGGTGAGCCGCCGGCGCTCGGGATCGTGCTCAAGGAACACCGCGGCCTGCTGGGCTGCTTCAAGTGCCAGCAGCAGATGGCCCGCGTCCAGCGCGTCATCACTGATCCCGATCAGTTCGGTCACATCCGTTGCGGCAACGGCACGGGCGAAGGCCTCCAGCAGCCTCGCCTCGGGCCCTTCGACGGCGCTGCTGCTCGCGGCGAGCGCCTGCGCACTCCCGGCATTTCCGCTCCGGAGGGCGAGCCGTCTGATGTCGGTTTCGACGCCCCTCAGGCCTTGTTGCCGCGCCTCGTCTGCCAGCTGGACCAGCCCGTTCCGGCCGCCGCGATCGATCCCCGTGGCCAGTTCCGCCGCGCTGCAGTACGCTTCCGCCAGCAACCGAAGGGTCCTCGGTTCACGGTAGACAGACATCCGGAAGGCCCGCGACTGCTCGTCAGCCTCGCCGGGACGCCCCACGGCGGCAGCGGCGTACGCGGCGGCGGAGTGCGCAAACGGCAGGACATTCAGCGGGTCCGCGATCAGTAGTTCCTCCACGCCCAGCAGCAACTCGGCGCGGCTTTCTGGCATCCGGCCCTGGCGCAGCCGGGAGAAGCCTCTCAGCAGGTGGAGCATGCCTCCACTGAACAGGAGGCGGGTGGGGTGGCGTGCGGCGTCATTGTCCAGCACCGCTGCCAGTTCGTCCCATGCCGCGGCCCGGATCAGGTTCAGGCAATGGCGCTCGACCAGGTCCTCATAGACGAGCGGAAGAGCCACGGTTGCGCGTTGGGCGCCCTGCCAGGCCTCCCGGTCCAGCCGCAGCCCCGGCACCAGCCGTCCTTGGGCGGTCCACAGTTCCGCCAGGAGCGACAGGGCTGGAACGCGGATTTCCGGAATGGCCACGGCAGCGTCGGCGAGTTCCCTCACGCTGGCCTCAAAAGCCGGGAACTGCCCGTCCCAGCTGCTGTTCATGATTGCCGCGGCCATGCCTGCGGCGGGGGACTGCGTCCACAGGGGGCCGCCTTGGGCCGGCCCTGCCTCATCCGCGGAGGCTTCGGCTGATTCGCGCCGCAGTTCCGGGGATAACCCGGGGCGCCCGAGCCGCCCGGCCAGCAGCGCGGCCAGATAGGAGGATCGCCCGTAGCGCAGCGGCTGGGCCGATTTCAGGTAGCCGGCAGCCGCCTCCCGCCTGCCGAGCATGAAGCTGGAATAGGCAAGCTGGACTCCGGCGTCCGGGAGGAACGCCTCGTCCCGGACGGCCCCGGCAGCCCTGGCCGCGGTCGCCGTGTCCAGGGCCACATTGGATGACACGGCCGCCTGCAGCAACTCCCCGGGCGGGATGCAGGCTCCGCAGTCCAGGGACCATAGCAGCTGATTCAGAAGCGTTTCCGGACGGACGGCGCCGGCCAGGGGAAAGGCCAGAACGCTGCTCCGCAAATCCGCGCTCCGGCCGGCAGGGACCCGGCGGCGGATGATTTCGCCCACAAACGGGTTCGCCGGCAGTACGATGCGCTCATGGCCCGGGGAGATGCTGATCAATCCGGCCGTTTCCAGTGCATCGACGGCCCTGGGGCTGCTGAAGCGGAGGATCTGGCCCAGCGAAAGTGGCCCCGCGAGGGCAATGATGGCGGCGGCGGTCTTCTCCTCGGGCGTCATGAAGCGGAACTGCAGGTCCACAACATCGGCAGCCGGCACGGCGCCCAGATCGGGCGCTGAGAGGAGAAACCAGACACCGTGTCGAAGTCCTAAGGCCCCGCTCGCACGCGAGTGTTCCAGCAGTGACCGGAGCATCAGCGGGTTGCCCCCGGCCACATCGTAGAACAGCGCGCTGACCCACGGGGAGACGTCCGCCCGCAGTACCAGTTCGCACAGTTGATGGACCCCGACCCGGCTGAGCGGGGCAAGGTCAAACTTCGCGAGGATTCCGTCATCCCAGAGGGCCAGGAATTCCTCCGGAATCATCGTACCGGGCCGGCTCGTGGCCAGCATCCGCGCAGCACCGGTGGCGACGGCCCGGGCCAGCAGCTGGGTCGTCCCCCGGTCCAGGCACTGGGCGTCGTCGATCACGAAAAGCGGTGGGGCCGGCTCAGACCTGAGGCTTCCTGTCAACTCTGCCAGGACGGCGGCGTACGAGTCGAGTTCACGGTCGGGAAGTGCCGACAGGTAGGGTGCGAGGGCTCCGAAAGGTACCGCCGCCAATGCCCGTGTAGCCGGCAGACGGACCACCGTCGCCCGGGGCCTCAGCTCGCGGAGTACCGCCCTGGACACCGCGGTCTTTCCGATTCCCGCGCTTCCTACGATGATTGCGCCGGATCCGGTGTCGTCGCGCAGGCAACGCACCACATCCTTGATCAGGCCGGAGTGCCCGATCAGCCCGGCGGTGTCAGCCAGGCTTTCCATTTTCCGGTTCCTCCCGCCGGCCCAGGCTTCGCGCGGGGAGTCCTGGGGGTGTGGACGGGGTCAGCCGAGTCGTGCGCTGTCCGCCGGTGTGGAGATGACATCTTTGAGTTCCGATCTGCTGGCCACATGCAGCTTCGAGTAGACCTGGTAAAGGTGGCCCTCCACCGTGCGGACCGAAACGTGCATCTGCTCCGCTATTTTGCGGTTGGAGGTTCCGGCGGCGGCCCTGACCGCCACTTCGCACTCCCTGGCGGTCAGCGTCGACGTGGTCAGCGAATGCAGGCCATTCTTGGGGCTGCCGAACCTGTCATCGAGCGACTGCTGGGCTCGTTGCGCGGTCCTCAGGGCGATCCGGTTTCCGGCGTCGTTGGCGTAGCTGACGGCCTTGCGGGCCACATCCCGCGCGAAAACGGCGTTCCCTGCGGCCTCGGCCTCCTTGGAGGCAGCCAGCACCAGCTCGCTGTCCGATTCCTTCATGCCCTCGGCCAACCGGGTGCACAAGCCAGCGAACTGCCCGTCGACCCCGTTGCCAAGGCTGCCCAGCTTCTGGCTTACCTGGCGGTCCCCGAGCCTGGCCGCCGCGGACAGGAAGAGGAGCGCCGGAGCCAGCGCCGATGCTGCCGCATCGCCGTCTGCCTCTGCGGCGAGCGCGCGGATTGCCGTCGCGCGCTGGCCGAGTTCGGCGAGCGCGCAGAGCTCGAAATACCGGGTCAGGCGGGCCACGAGCCAGGCGGCAGGAGTCCGCAGTTGTGCCAGCTCTGCCAGCAGGAGGCCGGCGTTCTCCTCATCCCCCTGCAGGCCTGCGGCGTAGGCGCAGGCCGCCATGGCGAGGCCGCCGAGGGCATCAGGATCCTGGGCCCTCAACTGCCACATGCCGGCCCGGAGCCGCGGCAGGGCCTCGTCAAGGAGCCCGGCATGAAGGTCGATGACGCCCTGCCCGATCTCGAACATCCCGCCCAGACGTGCCTGTGTGTCCCCCGTCCCGTAGGTTTCGGCCAGGAAGACGGACGCCTCCCGGAACTTCACGGAAAGCAGCATCAGGAGCAGGAAACGGCTCCTGACCTCGCGCATGGACCTGTCGGCAAGGCGGACCGTTCCGGCCGCTGCGAGTATCTGCTTGCCCAGGTCGAAGGCGCCGGCTACATTCCCGGTGACCGCCATTGCCTCGCAGCGCAGGCTGGCGGTCACGATGTTTGTCTCGCTGCCCAGATCGCCGGTGTCCGCGCCCTCGGTCAGGGCAAGGACGTCCCGGTAGCGGCCTTCGAAAACAGCCAGTTCGGCCTCGGCACGGCGCAACCGCTCCCGGGCCGGAGCCGCCGCGCCGCCTGGCCCGTCAGGCTGGGCGGAAAGGCGTTGTCCGATGGCCTCCAGCCTGCCTCTGGCCTGGGCAACCGTGGCGGCACTGCGCTTGTCCAGTTCCGCGCGCAGGAGCTGCAACGAGGTCCATTCGGCCAGCGGCAGCCCGTCGGAGCCTGCCTGATCGAGCATGTGGAGGATCCGGCGCGCCGACTCATCGTTGTTCACCAGGATGTGGGCCCGGGCCGACTCAAGGGCCACTCCGGCGGTGGCTTCGCAGCCTTCAATCTCCTGGATAAACCTCAATGCCGCGGCCGGGTCCGAGGTGCTGTTCGCCGTACGCGCCGCGGCCAGGGCGACGTCGGTGCTCACCTGCTCGCCGCAGTCCAGGGCCCAGGCGACGCCGATCGAACCTCCGGCATCCTCAAGGTCCGAATCCTGCAGTACGGCTGTCAGCCGGCGGCGCAGTTCAGCGCTTCGTCCGGGAGGGACCACGCTGGCGACGATTCCGGCCGTGACCGGATTGATGATGCTGACCATCGGCGGATGGTCATGGCTGACCTGGATCAGGGCACGTTCCTGCAGGGTATCCATGTCCTCGGGGTTGGCGATGCTCATGAGCGTCTGCAGCGGGACGGCGCCGGCCAGCGCCAGGAGTTCAAAGACGTCGCGCTGGCCCGGGCTGAGCCGGTTCAGCCGGGCTTTCACGACATCCCGGATCTCCCCGGTCAATGCGATCGGCCCGTGGCCCAGCACCCACACACCGTCCTGGCGGACCACCGTTCCGAGCTTGATCTGTTCCCTGGCCAGGGAGTGGAGGAAGAGGGCGTTTCCTCCGCTGGCGTTCCACAGGGTCCGGGCAGCCGTGAGGGAAAACCGGCCGCCGTACTCGTGGTTGAGCGTTGCCGCGGTCTCTGTGAAGTCGAACGGGCCCAGGTCCATCCGCCTGAGGAGGTCGTCCTTCCACAGACCCATGATGTCCCCGCCTATATGGGGCAGGTCCACGCAGGCGGCCAGCAGGGTGACATGTGCTCCGGCGCTGAGCTGGGCGACCATCATGCTGGAGAGCTCGTCGAGGTCATGGGCGTTATCCACGAAGAGGACAGTGCTTCGCCCCTGCGATTTTGTGTGGAGCAGTTGGGTCAGTCCCCTGAGCACCATCAGCGGGTGCTCCAGGTGGGAAGCGTCGAGGTCGTTCAGGAGGACGCTCAGGGCGCCGTAGGGAAGTTTGGAGGAAATGGAGCTGCCCCGGACCTGGACCACCAGGTAGTCCTCGCCAAGCTGTTCCAAAGCCCGCTGGGCAATGAAGGATTTTCCCGCCCCGTGGTCCCCCACGAGGACGACGCCGCAGCCTGAGCCTGACGTCAGCGTCTCGACGACGTCAGCCACAATCTGCTGGCGCGTGAAGGGTTTGTCATACCGTCCCTGGGGGAGCCGGTGTGCTGGTGAAACTGCGTCTGTTCTGCCGCTGCCCGCAGGCATGCCGGCGTCTTGCTGAAACATGAGTGAGACCTTCGCAATCAAAGTTTGACCAGTGATACGTCCACGTTATGGACTATGCCAAAATTACGGATGCGTAAGTAGTACTCGATTCGTCCGCGGGTATTCGTCCCGGGTCTACGTGGCTGTACTCAGATAGCCCGCGGGCCCCGACCAAGTAGTCGGCGGACCGCATCAAGTGTCCGTGGCCGTAGCGTCCTCCGGGACGGCAAGGACTAAGCTCCGTTTCCGTTTCCGGCAATCCCCGGGAGTTGCTCGCGCCCCTTGACGTTGAGCTTGGCGTAGCTCCGGTACAGGTGGCCCTCGACCGTCCGGACAGATACCTGGAGCTCGGCGGCGATCTGCCGGTCGCTCAGGCCGCGCACCGCCAGGGCCACGATGCCGCGCTCGCGCCGGGTCAGGATTCCGAGCGGGTCTTCGGACTCTGCCGCATCCCCGCCGGCCCGGTTGTCGGCGCGTTCCAGGCAGCGCTTCCGCTGCCCGCTCGCCATCCGTTCCCTCAACGTGTCGCCGGCGGCCCGGTAGGCATGGGACGCGGCATCATAGGCGAGGGCCGCGAAGCCCCACAGTTCGGCAGCTTCGCAGCTCTTCGCGGCCGCCAGGTGGTCCGCGGCCTGGTCCGTGCTGATGGCGCCCGCATAATCGCAGATAGCTGCTGCCCTGGGGCCTTCCAGCCCGGGCTTCAGCTCCAGCAGCCGTGACGCCGAATCCCGGTCGCCGAGGGCGAGGCAGAAGGCGAGCGCGTCGAGCTCAAGCCCTCCGGTGTTTTTGCCGGGATCGGGACGTCCCATGCGCTTAAGCTCTGCCGTTGCACCCGGGTAGTTGCCCAGGCGGGCCTTGCCGTAGACGACTGCCATCCGGGAAAGGGTACGCAGGTACCGGGAGACAGCCGCGGGTGCGGATTCGTATTCTGCCAGCAGCAGTGCGGCCTTCTCCTTGGCGCCCACCTCCGCGGCAGCGGCGAAGGCCATGGCGGCTGTCAGCGCGAAGAGCTGCCGGGGATCCGTCAGGCGCAACGCTTCCAGCGCGGCGCTGAGGGTGTCCAGCGCCTGGCTGGCCTTCCCCTGGTACAGCAGGATGATTCCGCGCGCCGCGTGCACTCCCCCGCCGAACGAGATCAGGACCGGCCCGGATCCGGCGGCGAAGCCCGCCAGGAGGGTCTGGGCCGCCTGCCAGTCACCGCCATGGATGGCTGCCGCCGCCGAGCGGACGACGAGGAAATCCGTGAGGTCAAACATTTCACCGTCCAGGGCGCCTGCGGCCTGGACGCCGGCCGCTGCGTCCAGGGCCTTGGACGCCTCCGCGAACGCACTGACCGGCTTTCCCCGGACGAGGAGCCGTTCCGCTTCCAGGGACAGCCGGAATGCCGCTTCGAGGCAGTTGGCCGGTCGTGCCGGCGGTGCCGGCGCATCTTCCTCGTACTCGCCTGCCAGGGAAAGGACCATGCTGCGCATGGCCGCCAGGCGTTCGTTCACGGCCGCCAGAATGCTCCCGGCGTCCGCCGGGTAGTCTTTGGCCAGCTGTTCCCCGGCGCGCAGGAGCGCCCCGGCCCGTTGCATGATCTCCGCCGGGGTGTGGCCCAGCGCGGAAAGCACAGCCGCCCACAGCAGGGATCCCGCCAGCAGGCTGGCAACCGTGTTGCCCCGGCCAAAATCAGCCGCCAGGATGTCCAGGGCCGCGGCGTAGTCGGACGTGTTGTAGTGGGTCCGTGCCACCACGGACCGCGCCTGCATCGCCAGCTGCGGGTCCTTGACCAGGGAAGCTGCCTTGCGCGCCAGGTCGTCGTCATGGAACCTGCTGGCCAGGACGGCGGCCCGGAGCAGCTGGCGGTCCTCGATGTCGGCTCCGCATTCCATCGACCAGCTCACGTGGCGCAGCAGCCCTTCGGCCGAGACTGGCTCATGGTCCATCAGGCGCAGAAGGCTCTGCCGGAGCTGAAGGCTCCGGGCAGGGGAAATCAGGTTCCGCAGCGTATCCCCGTACACGGCGTGCCACAGCCGCAGTTCCGGCTGCGGGGCAGCCGACACCCGGACCAGCTCGTGTTCGATCAGTGCCGCCACCGGGTCTTCACCGACCACCGCTTCGATCAGTTCGCGGGGCACCGGCTCCGCGAGGGCAACCAGGTTCAGGGCCTGCCGCTCGTCCGGCGAGCGCCGGAGCAGCTGCCTTCGCACGACGTCCGTGAGGCGGTCGCCGTGGCTGTTCAGTTGCCGCGTGAACAGCCACACTCCGTTGCGCTGGCGGAGCGTTCCGTCGTTCCGGGCGTCAGTAATCAGGCCATTGAGCAGCAGCGGGTTGCCGCCGGACGCTTCCCAGAGGATTTCCGCGACGGTCGGCAGCACCCGCGGACCCAGTTCGAGGTCAAGCATCTCCGTCGTCTGGGCCAGGGTCAGCGGCCGCAGGTCGTGCCGTTCGGCTATGCCTTCAAACCACAGCTGCAGGAGCGGTTCCGGCAGGCCGGGACGGGCGGCCGCCCCCACGAGGAGTTTCGCCCAGCCGGCGGCGGCGAGTTCGGCAAGGATCCCTGCCGTCGCCTCGTCCAGGTCATGGGCGTCGTCGACAATGAGCAGCAGGGGCTTCTGGGTGGCGTGTTTCTCTGCCTCCAGACGGGACCACAGCGTTCTGAGGACGGCCAGTTGCGACGTCGCCTCCTGCACCGGGAGGCCGACGATGAAGGGTCCGAGCACGCCGTAGGGAACATTGGTCAGCGAGGGGCTCCCATGGACGCGGATGGCCGTGACCTCGGGACCGAGCACGGCCACGATGGTTTCCATGAGCGTGGACTTGCCGATGCCGCTGTCCCCGACCAGGAAGACGGCCACGTGGGTCCCGCCCTGGATGGCAGCCAGCGCCGACTGCAGGTCATCCGTCCGTCCGGTCAGGGCGGGGGACGGCTCAGTACGGTCAGCGGCCGCGCGGGTCCTAGATGAGTCCAAGCAGATCACTTCGCGAGGATACTCCGAGTTTTGTGAACACCTGATACAAATGACCCTCCACCGTCCGCACGGATATCCCGATATCCAGGGCGATGTCCTTGTTGGACACGCCGTTGCCTGCAAGGGTTGCTATTTGCCGCTCCCGCTCGGTCAGCAGCGGACCCTTGTTCCGCGGCACGACGGGCAGGGCCGGAACGGTCTCCGACAGGCTTTCGAGCATGTTGTAGGCCGCGTTGGCGCTGCCGGTCTGGCCTGCGGCCTTGGCAAAGTCAAAGGCCAGGGCGGCGCAGCGCGCCTGGACGGTGTCGAGTTCCAGGGAGGCCGCCAGTTCGGCGGCTTCGAGCATGATCGATGCGTCCTTCTTCCTGCTGCCGATGGCGACTATCCGGGACAGCTCAGCCAGGGGACCCTGCCGGAGACCGGCGATCTCCTCCATGAAGTGGAAGTCCTTGGCGGTGCCGTTGACGGTGGCGCCGAGCATGCAGATGCCGGCGAGGGTATAGCGGCCCTGCCGGAAGTGCTGTTCGGCCGACCGCACGAGCCGTTCCCTGGCTTCCGGGTCTCCCAGCCACCGGGATGCCATGTCCAGGCAGAATTCGGCGGAGGTGCCGACCGTGAACCGGGCGGCCCCGTCTGCGGACCGGGCACGGTCCAGGTAGACCGCCGCCTGGATCGAGTTGCCCGTCTGGGCGTAGGCGAAGGCGGTGGCGGCGTAGGCCTGCCGCAACGAGTGCAGGCTCGACCGGACCTCAAGCTGGGCGATAGCGGCCAGCAGCGGGTCCAGCGCCATGTAGCCGCGGCCCGCGTAGACGAGGGCGACACCGACTGCGAGGTCCGTCGCCGCGCTGCCGGAATGCAGCCCGTGGCCGGCACGGCCGCTGGCGTCCTTAAGCATGTCGATGCTCTCGTGCCAGAGTCCGGACATGAGCAGGACGTTGTAGGACCGCCAGGCGAAATTCTCCCGGATCCGCGGGACGTTGGACCACTCGCCCAGCTGGCCGCCGATTTCACGCATCAGCCGGCGGGCGTCGAGTTCCCTGCCCGTCATGCACAGCGCTTCCATCAGGATGATCGAGGACCTGAGCCGGTGGACGGGATCGACGGCGTCAACGCCGGCCGCGGCCGCCGTGCGGAGCCGTTCCATCATGGGCTGGTAATCCCCGATGAAGGACAGGTAGTTGAATTCGCAGAGGTCCAGGCACCGCGACGCCCGGGAGAGCTCGTCCCCGGCCGCGGCGGGTTCGTTCCTGCTGAGTTCGTCCAACCGCGCCCGTGCCTGCCGGATCAGTTCGGGGACCTTGCCGGAGCGGTCCGCCAGCCACGCCATGCAGTCGGCTTTCGCCGCCACAAATTCGGCAAACGCTCCCGCCGTGAGGGCGTCGATCTGCGCCGCCGTGACATCGTCCAGAGCCGACATCGCCTGCAGGGGCAGACCCAGCTGCAGGTAGGCGGACGATTTCTGCAACTGCCCCTCTGCCCACTCCCGGTCCCCCGGGGTCAGGCCGCTGGCGCATTTGAGTGCGAACTTGGGGTCAAAGAGTCTGACGGCGGCGCTGGCCGCGGCCAGCGCATGGGCGGGTGCGAGCTGGGCCCCGCAGTCATGCGTCCATGCCGCGTAGGCGAGCAGGTCTTCCACGGTCAGCTCGGCAAGCTCGTGCTGCTGGTGTCCTGGGACCTTGTCCCGCAGCTCCAGCCGGCGTTCGACGCTGAGCCAGTTGCGGACGATGTCACCGAGGTATCGGTCGCCGAGCGTGACGAAGTGGCGGTCTGTGCGGTCGACGACGATCTGGCCCGCGTCCTCCATGTCCGCGATGATGTCCGGGCTGTACATCCTCGCGAGCCGGGACAGGGACATGGTCCGGGCGCAGGAAAGAACTTCGATGACCTCCCGTGCCACGGGCGTCTCGCGGGCATACCTCGCCCTGACAATATCTTCCAGGGCGGTGCGCCCGTCCAGGACCACCTCGTCGACGAGGGTCCACACCGATCCGGACAAAACGAGGTTTCCGCGTTCGATCTGTTCGGAAACAACCGCCTGCAGCAGGGTGGGGCTGCCGCCGACCAGCTGGTGCATCTGGCTGGCCAGCGCGCTCGACACCCGGTGCCCGAGGGCGGCCTGCAGGACCTCCAGGGTTTCAACCTCGGTCAGGTTGGCGAGCCGGACCTCAGCCAGCTGTCCTGACGTGATGAGCCAGTAGAAGTCGGGGGGAAGATCAGCGGTGCGCTGGGCCGTTGCTATCAGCCGTGCGGTCCGGGTCTGGAGCAGGTTCAGCAGCACACCGGTGCTCAGCTCGTCCAGGGTGGCGGCATTGTCCAGCAGGATGACGCATCTTCGTCCCGCGGCGTCGCTGTGGATCAGGGAGGTTATTCCATGCAGGATGGCCGTCGGCGATCCGAGGGAACTCTGCGGCAGCCGCGCAAGGATGAACGCAAGGCATCCATACGGGGTGGCGGCGCCAGGGCCCGAGCTGCGGAGCTGGAGAGTGTAGATATCCGGGCCCAAACCCGCGAGGGCTGTCCTGCCGACGAGTGATTTGCCCACGCCGCGGTCACCGGTGATGACGACGCCCATACGGTCCTCCGCGAGGAGTGCCGTCCGGACCCGGTCGGCGTCGGCGCTGCGCGCGAGACCGGACCACCTGTGCCTGTTGACCGGACCGGCAGCCTGTTCTTCTTCGGCGGGTGCCAATGTAGTGGAAACATCCCCCCGGCCCAGCGAATCCCTCGACATCTAGTTTCCTTCATACTGCTTTGCGGCCAGTAAACCCCAGGCTGTCCGCTTAGAAGTAGCATCTCTATCCCCCGACATGAGAGTAGACAGATCATAGCCGGAATGCCGGACGCTTGGAAAGGAATGTCACGGACCCCTGCGTCCGTGAAGCTGCCGGTCCGTGAAGCGGCGCTGCCGCAGGCGCTGCTAGGAGAGCGCTGAACAAGGGGCAATCCGGAGATGGGATACGGCTTCCGGGCCGCTCTTCGGAGCTTTGGGCGGCCCGCTGACGGCCTGGGAATGAGAGGCCGGGGCCCGGGAATT
>NZ_JAGPOT010000114.1 GCF_018224015.1 Pseudarthrobacter albicanus | reverse complement strand
GCCTGAGCACCACACGCCTGACAGGGACGGAGAGGGGGTGAGCCGAATGAGGAACGGATGCTGCGACGACGGCTCCTGCACCACAGATCAAGGCTGCTGCTGACACCCCGCTGCCTGCCGGCCCCACCGCCGGGAGGACATGCCCATTCGCCGCGCCCGGGACCGGGCATAACCGGAATATGTCCGCCCGCGGCCCCGGCGCGGGGCATGTCCTGTCCGGTGGGCATTTTCGTTTACGTCGCTTGGGCTCAGCCGTGCGCGGTGGCGACCGGCCCGTCCCATTCCTGCGGCAGGGAGGCCCCGCCGGTTCCCCCAGGGATGACCTCGGCCACGATCTCGTTGAGCACGCGGGAGGCGTACTTCTCCCCCACCCAGAGGTGCTTCGCGCCGTCGACCCCCACCACGAGGGCCTGGGGCACCGCGGCGAACCGCTCCGCTGCCGCCGCGGGCTGGAGGTAGTCGTCGTGCTCGGGGACCAGCACCTTCAGGGGCTTGCCCGACGCCGCCCATTCCTTAAGGTGCACGTCGGTGGCGCGGTGAAGCGGGGGCGAGAGCAGGATGGCCCCCTGGACCTCCGGCGCCACCGGCCCGGACGCCCCGTACATCAGCGCCAGTTCGGTGCCGAAGGACCAGCCCACGAGCCAGCGGTTCGGCAGGCCCCGCTCCACGGCAAACCGGACGGCGGCCTCGACGTCGAGGCGTTCGCCCACGCCCCCTTCGAAGGCCCCGCCGCTGGTGCCCCGGGGCGAGGCCGTCCCCCGGGTGTTGAACCGGAGCACGGCCACTCCGGCCAGGGCCGGCAGGCGGTAGGAGGCCTTGCGGAAGACGTGGGAATCCATGAAGCCGCCGTGGGTGGGCAGCGGGTGGAGCGTGATGATGGTCGCCTTGATGCCGCCGGACTCCGGGACAGCGAGCTCGCCCACGAGCACATGGCCGTCCTCGGTGCGCAGCTCCAGGTTCTCCCGGCGGGCCGGAAGAACCGTGGAGGCACGGATCGCCGTGGGCGCAGACGGCTGGCTGAAAACGTACGACGCGGGGTCAAAAGTCATGCTGTCCAGCTTAGCGATACCGGTAGCTGCGCGAGGTCCAGCAGTTGGAATGCCAGTGCCGGCGCTCCGCGAGGCCGGCGGCGGCACCGAAGAGATGGTCCTCGGACCAGACGACGAGGTGCGCCACCCCGGGCAGCACCGCCGTCGAACAGCCGGGGCAGATGTAGGTTTTTCCCGCCCTGCTCGCGGTGATGGAGCGGACCATCCATTCGCCGTCCGGCGCGCTCTCCCTGCGGGCCACGCCGGTGCGGGCCCGTTCAAGGTCCAGCTCCGGCACGGGACCGCCGTGCTTCCCCGTGCCGGAGCCCGCCTTCCCGGAGACTGCGCGGCGGGGTCGGTTGGAACGGGGCATGCTTCCATTCTGCACCAGTCCGGATGCCCGCCGTCACGCCAGACGGTAGTGTAGACCGAGTGCGTTTAGTCATAGCCCGTTGCTCCGTTGATTATGTCGGCCGGCTCAAGGCCCATCTCCCGCTGGCCACCCGGCTCCTGCTGGTCAAGGCCGACGGCTCCGTCCTGGTCCATTCGGACGGCGGATCCTACAAGCCCCTGAACTGGATGAGCCCGCCGGCTTCGCTGCGCGTCTCCACCCCCGACGAGGCCGACGTCGAGCTTGGCGTGGTCGAACAGTGGACCGTCCAGTCCGCCAAGACCGATGACCGGCTCATCATCAGCATCCACGAGCAGCTGCACGACACCTCCCACGAACTCGGTGTGGACCCCGGCCTGATCAAGGACGGCGTGGAGGCGGATCTGCAGCGGCTGCTGGCCGAACAGATCGAGCTCCTCGGCAGCGGGTTCTCGCTGGTCCGTCGCGAATACTTCACCGCGATCGGCCCGGTGGACATCCTCGCCAGGGATGCCAACGGCGCCACCGTCGCCATCGAACTCAAGCGCCGCGGCGACATCGACGGCGTCGAACAGCTCACCCGGTACCTGGAACTGCTGAACCGTGACCCGCTGCTCGCGCCGGTGCGCGGCATCTTCGCCGCCCAGCAGATCAAACCGCAGGCCAAGGTCCTGGCGAACGACCGCGGCATCGACTGCATCACGCTCGACTATGACGCCATGCGGGGCGTCGACGACATCGGCTCCAGGCTTTTCTAGGCCGTCTGCCGCTACTTCCCTCCCCTACCGCTCCCTGATTCAAGTTGCGGGGATAGACTCATCACAACTACGCGAGTGGGGGGTTTATGGGGTTGTCGGAGTTGCAAACGTACCGGGGCACGCGCTACAACCGCCTCGCCATCCTTTCTCTGGGCTTCGCCGTGCTGGCCACGATAGGCACCGTTTTCCTGGGGGTAGCGGTGATCGCGGTCTTCGCCGTCGGCGCCGGACACGTATCGCTGAACCAAATCAGGCTACGAAGGGAGCGGGGCCGCGGGCTGGCAGTCACCGCCCTCGCCATCGGCTACGCCATCGCTGTCTTCGCGCTCATTTCGGCCTTGTCTTTCGCCGCAGGCTATGTTTTTCGGCAGCAGTAGCTGACCGCTACCCGGCGGAACTCGCGCTGTCCCTCGTAATGCGCGGCGGCAATGGGCTGGCCGCTTTCCGGAGTCACCTCGGCCGGTTCCGGGTGCATTCACGGGCGCCGCACCCGTTCATCCGTGCCGTGCACAAAATTTATGGAATTGTTCGCCGTGGCCGTTGACCGGACGCAATTGTCATGAAATTCTTATACGAGTCTTTGTGTAGGTGTTTTTTCATGCTCGCAAGACATGTTGCGAACGTGAAGCTCCTGCCGCTGGAATCCGGTTGATCCGGTCCGAAGGCCAGGGTTCTTCTCGCAGAGTGACCAAGGCCGGCACGAAGGGTGCCAGCCTTAAACAAGATCCACAATGAGGAGAAATACATGGCACAGGGAACCGTCAAGTGGTTCAACGCTGAAAAGGGCTTCGGCTTCATCACCCCGGATGACTCCGACGGCGATGTCTTCGTTCACTACTCCGAGATCCAGACCGGTGGCTTCAAGACCCTCGACGAGAACGCGCGCGTTCAGTTCGAGATCGGCCAGGGCTCCAAGGGCCCGCAGGCAACCGGCGTAACGCTGCTCTAGTCTCCCGCGGACGGGGTTGCCTCAGGGCAGTCTCCGCGAATAAATGATCCCCGGCACTGGTGCCGGGGATCATTTGTGTTTCCTGCTATGTGGAATAATCCGTCTTGCCGGCCGGCCTCCTGCATTGTTGGCATGCTCCCATTGTTGGCCGCCTCCATTGATTGGCGGCTGCATTGCCTGGCTGCATTGTTGTCCGGCAGGCACGCTTTCCGGCCGGACGCGTTTTCCGCCGCCAGCCAACGGCCGGGGATAAAACAATTAGCGCACGAGTGTCCTGAGCAGGCGTGCGCTCTGCCGGACCGAAAGCCCGGGGAGGTATGCCCGACTCAGGGCCCGGCCCATGGCGGGAAGCTGCAGCGGGTCCTGGTAGTACAGGTACAGCGTGCGGTACTCGGGCTTGAACCGGGATTTAAAGGTGGCAAGCGAGCGGAATCCGTACACAGGTTCCAGCGCCCGGCCCACGACGTCGAGGATTCCGGCCAGCCCCTCCGGGCCGGTATTGTCCCGGGCATCCCAACCCTCCGGCCCGGTATTGTCCTCGCCCGGAGAATCCGGGCGGCCTTCCGGTGCCTCAGCTGCCGGTGCAGCGCCTTCCGGTCCAGCGCCTTCGGTTGCAGCTGCCGCGGCAACGGCAACCGCAACGGGCGGCGACGCTTTGGCCAGCGGCGAGCCGGAGAGGGAAATGACCTCCACCGAACTCTTCAGCTCCTGCACCGCCGACGCGATCAGGAATTCCATCACCCCGGGGAAGGCATCGCCCCTCCTGCGCATGAAGTCCAGGGTCCAGCACACCACCCGGCCGCCCTCATAGACGGGCAGCCAGCTGGTGACGCCCTGCACGAGCCCCTCGGCGTCCACCGCCAGGCAGCAGAGCACGTCGTCGTCGTCGAGTTCGTCGATTCCGCCGAGCGTGAAGCCCATTTCGGGGACCGGCTTCTGGGCCGCCCATTCTTCGGAAACCTCGCTCAGCTGGGTGCGCAGGGACGGCGAAAAGCCGCTGTAGCGCCCCCAGACCGCCCGCACGCCCGTCTTGGCCGCGCGGTTCAGGGCAGTGCGGACGTTTTGCCATTCCTTGCCCTTGAACTCGATCCCGCGCACAGCGAGCCTGGTTTCCTGGGCCACAGCCACCCGCTGGAAGCCGCGGGCATTCAGCATCGGCCACAGCTCGTCCGTGCAGGAATAAAAGCATGGGATGAGCGCATGCCGGGCACAGTCCGTGATGAATTCCGCCGCTGTTTCCTCATGGAGGGCCGACGGGCCGAACGGGCCGGCCAGGGTCAATGCGACATTGCCATGCTGCTGGTAGGCCACTCCCCCGCGCCGGTCCGGCGTGAACCAGTATTTGTTGGGCTCCCAGAGAGCCATCCAGGACAGCGAGTCCCCGCCCTGCCGGATCAGCCCACGGGCAATGTCCCGGTCTCCCGATCCGGCGTCCGTCCGGTGCAGCCGGCGCAGCAGGACGAGCCACACCGCGGCCAGGGCGACAGCCCAGAAGATAATTCCGGAGTAGGCGAAAAGGAAGGCCTCGACGGCGTTGCGGTTCTGGAAGATGCGGGCGTAGCCGCCGGGGATCGGCACCGGCAGGTACTGGCGGGCCAGCTCGGCCCCGAGGCCCAGCAGGCCGCCGTCGCGGTCCATTCCCCCGGCGGCAAACCAGGCCGCGGTGTAGCCTCCGGCGAGCACCAGCCAGGTGCCGCCGACAACTGCGCCCAGGATCCGCCGTGCCCGCGGAGCCGTCTCGACGCGGAACTGCCGCCGGTTGGCCAGGAGCAGCACCACCAGGAGCAGCGGGACGGCCACGAGGGGCAGGATGTGGACGAACCCGGAACCCATGACGGCCGTGTGCGCCCTGTTGGGGTAATGCGGGATGCGGGCGAAGAGCGCGAGGTACACTGCAGCCAGGGCCGTCACGGCGAGCTGTACGATGATGGCGATCCGCAGGGCAAGCCGGCGGCCATGCCGCATGCCGTCCGCGCAGATGAGCAGCAGCACGACCGGGACCACCGAGAGCGCGAGGCCCAGCGGGCCGGCGAAACCCGGCCGCCCGACGTCCAGGCAGCTGACATCGACGGTGCCGCCGCAGTTCTGCTCGAGCTGGCCCAGCGTCGGCAACGGATTCAGGACGACGTCGCGCAGCAGGGCGAGCGGTCCGGTAGGGGCGCTGACCGCGGCCGTCAGGATCGGGCCCACGGCGAAGATGGCAACCGTCAGGGCCAGCAGGTTCCGGGTTTCACGGCCGGTCGAGCGGTGGCGGTGGAGTGTGCCCGTTTCACCCTGGATCCACCAGCCCGCCGCCTGCCCGGCCAGGGCGCCGGCGAGGCCGACGACGGTCTCCGCGTGCCCGACGTACAGCACCAGCAGCAGCGCGGCGGACAGCACCGCGGTCCGCAGCCGCCGCTGCCAGAGCGTCGGCAGGTACCCGCTGGCCGCAAGCGTGACGGCGAGGATCGCGGCGTAGGGGCCGATCAGACTGGCGTCCGCCATCAGGCCGAGCCAGCCGTCACCGGCATAGCGGGACAGCTGGGTGAGCAGCAGGAACAGTGTCACGGCGGCAAACTGGCCGGCAAAGAAGAAAAACGCCGTGCGCACCGTGCCCAGCTGCCGCTCCGCGAGGCCCAGCAGCAGCAGCATCATCAGAGCGGCAGCGAGGTAGGCCAGCGGATTGGTCACGAAGAACAGCGATGTGAACAGGGACCACCAGTGGCCTGCCTTCAGGCCCGGAGCGCTGACGGAGGCCACATCCAGCAGCGATTCCGGCGGTCCGGCCAGGAAACTGCCGGTGGCTGCGCCCGTTGCCAGGAAGACGCCCAGCACGGCCAGCGTGAACGGCACGGCACGGAAGTGCCCCAGCGTCCGGCGCACACTCTGCCGCCAGACGCCCAGCAGCGCCCCCCCGCCGTTCCCCGGCGGCCGGCCCGATGCCGGCGTCATGGCCGGATGCCCCAGCGTTTGGCGAGGAAGTCCAGGCCGCCGGGCAGGCCCCTGGACGCCGTCTCCCAGGAGTGCCCGGCGTTGGGAATCCGCCGGGTTTCCACGGCGAACCCTGCCTTGTGTGCGGCCGCCGAGAGCAGGTCCATGTAGCCGATGAACTCGGGGTCCCGCTCACCGGCGCCGAAGTAGATGGCGCTCCCCTCGAAGCTGCCCTCCTTCAGGACCTGCAGCGGGGTCTGCCGTTCGAAGGCCGCGGTGTCTCCTTCGAAGGCTGCCTGGATGGTCTTGTCGCGTTCCTTGGCGAGGGCGGGTTCCTTCTCGCTGGAGAAAGCCAGCGCGGCGTTGTAGACCTCCGGATGCCGGGTCACCAGCTGCATGGCACAGGTGGCGCCGTAGGAGAAGCCTCCGACGGCCCACTGCCGGGGGTCCGGATCGACGTCGAGCGTCTTGTTGATCCATTCCGGCACGTCCCGGGCGAGGAAAGTGTCCGCCTGGGCTATCCGGCTGTCCATGCACAGGGTGTTGCCGCCGGCGGAACCGTTCGGGTCGACGATGACGACCACCGGGGCGACGCCGGCGTGCGCCGCGGCGAAGCGGTCCAGGCGGCTCCGGAGGGCGCCTCCGGCGAGCCAGTCGGCCGGTCCTCCGGGCTGGCCGGCGAACAGGACCAGGACAGGAAGCGCCGGGCGCGGCGAGACCTGGTAGGCAGGCGGAAGGTAGAGGTACGCCTCGCGGCTGTGGAACCCGGAACTCGTGCCGGGGATCTCTGCCCTTCGCAGTTCGCCTTCCGGCAGCTGCGCCGGAGCCCGCCATCCGGCGAGGCCGACGGCGGCCGGGGTTCCCGCGGGACGCATCAGGCCGGCTTCGAGCGGCTGGATCCGCGCCACGGCGGTTCCGGCCAGGTCGCTGACCGTCTGGTTCAGCCCGAAATAGACGTTGAACTGGACCGCGGAGAGCGCGACGACGCCCAGCAGGGCGCCCGTGGCTGCTGCGGTCGAGCGCACGCGGTGCAGGGCCGGCCGGGGAGGTTGGGGGATGCTCGCAAGGAAGGGTTTCCGTCCCCAGATTCCGTGCAGCCGCAGGAGCCACAGCAGCAGGGCCGCGACGGCCGGAACAGACCAGACGAGGGTCTCCCAGGGAAGTTCCTCGGGGAAGACCGAGAGCACATAGATCAGCAGCAGGTGGATCCCCGCCACGAGGGCCGCCGAGAGCAGGAGCACGGCGGACAGCACCACGGCGGACGCGCTGAGGGAATGGCGGCGCCCGCTCCGCCAGAGCAGATAGGCCATGCCGGCCACGCCGGCACCCCAGGCAATCCACACCACCGGGCCGTCGACCAGCCCGATGTCCTCGACGAAATCCACCGGGGCTAGCGCCAGGTACCGACGCCGATGACCGGTCCGGCCTCAAGCCACGAGGACAGGCCGGTGTACGCGTCGAACCTCATGGCAAGCAGGACTTCCTGCCCTTCGTGCCGGAGTTCCACGATCACGGAGTCCGGCTGCACCTTGGGCAGCTCGGACTCGGTGGGTTTGCGCCGCCCCAGGAGTACCAGGGAACTGCGCCGGAAGGTGTGCTTGGGACGCACGCTCACGGAGGCCAGGCGGAACCACTCCAGGTCTTTGTCCTGATAACGACAAACCCCCATCTGCCAGCTGTTTCCAGCCGTGCAGATGGAGGCGTCCACCGTGCCCAGGGCGCGCCGCAGATTGAAGCGGCGCACCCCGGAAAGGCACAGTCCAATGACCAGCAACGCAAATACAGTTGCCAGGACGATGAACGGCAAACTCGTTACGTTCATCAAGGTCCTGCTAGCGGATCCCCGCAGTAGCCGCGTCACCCATTTGGGCGTTGTCAGCAACAATGACCACGCGGTTGTTGTCGACGGAGAAGAATCCCCCGTCGACGACTACGGCAATGCGGTCACCGGACACCGGCTCGATAGCCAGTTCACCTTCGGCCAGAATCGCCAGCAGGGGCGAGTGGCCGGGCAGGATTCCGATTTCACCATCGCTGGTGCGGGCCTTGACCATCTTGGCCGCTCCGGACCACACGAAGTGGTCCGCTGCGACAATCTCAACCTCAAGCTCAGCCATATTACTTGGTCTGTTCCTGGATCCTGGCCCACTGGCGCTCAACGTCATCCAGGCCGCCGACGTTGAAGAACGCCTGCTCTGCGATGTGGTCGAGTTCGCCGTCGCAGATGGCGGTGAAGCCTTCAACCGTGTCCTTGATGGAGACGGTGGAGCCTTCGACGCCGGTGAACTGCTTGGCGGTGTAGGTGTTCTGCGAGAGGAACTGCTGGATGCGGCGTGCACGCGACACGACGATCTTGTCTTCCTCAGAGAGTTCGTCAACGCCGAGGATGGCGATGATGTCCTGAAGTTCCTTGTTCTTCTGCAGGATCTGCTTCACCCGGACGGCCGTGTTGTAGTGGTCGTTGCCGATGTACTGCGGATCCAGGATGCGGGAGGTCGACGTCAGCGGGTCAACGGCCGGGTACAGACCACGGGAGGCGATTTCACGGGACAGTTCCGTGGTCGCGTCCAGGTGTGCGAAGGTCGTGGCCGGGGCCGGGTCGGTGTAGTCATCTGCGGGGACGTAGATGGCCTGCATCGAGGTGATGGAGTGGCCCTTGGTGGACGTGATGCGCTCCTGGAGGAGACCCATCTCGTCCGCCAGGTTGGGCTGGTAGCCCACGGCCGACGGCATGCGGCCGAGGAGGGTGGAGACCTCGGAACCTGCCTGGGTGAAGCGGAAGATGTTGTCGATGAAGAGCAGCACGTCCTGGTTCTGGACATCGCGGAAGTACTCCGCCATGGTCAGTGCGGACAGCGCCACGCGCAGGCGCGTTCCCGGCGGCTCATCCATCTGGCCGAATACAAGGGCCGTGTCCTTCAGGACGCCTGCCTCTTCCATTTCAACCCAGAGGTCGTTGCCTTCACGGGTACGCTCGCCGACACCGGCGAACACCGAGGTGCCGCCGAAGTTGCGGGCAACACGGGTGATCATTTCCTGGATCAGCACGGTCTTGCCGACGCCGGCGCCGCCGAACAGGCCGATCTTTCCACCCTTGATGTACGGGGTGAGAAGGTCGATGACCTTGATGCCGGTTTCCATCATCTCGGTGGAACCCTCGAGCGTCGCGAAGGCCGGTGCCTTGCGGTGGATCGGCCAGCGCTCGGTGATCTCGAGTCCCGACTCAGCCACGTCAAGCGGCTGGCCCAGCACGTTGAAGATGTGTCCCTTGACGATGTCGCCGACGGGCACGGAAATGGGGGCTCCCGTGTCCGCTACAGCGGTACCGCGGACCAGGCCGTCGGTTGCCTGCAGGGAGATGGCGCGAATGACGTTGTCGCCGAGGTGCAGGGCAACCTCGAACGTGATCGTCTTGGTCTCACCGTTGAGAGTAATCTCCGTGGTGAGTGCGTTGTAAATCGAGGGGATTGCGTCAGCCGGGAATTCGACGTCGACAACCGGGCCAATAACACGTGCAATACGGCCGGTAGCACCGGTCGTCGCGGCTACGTGTTCGGTAGCAGTGGCAGTCATCTCTCTCACTTCACTCAGTAGATGGCGTGGGGGTTAAGTTTATTTCTTGGTGCAGGTACAGCTGGATCCGGAACCGTACCGGCTAGGACGCGTTCAAGGCGTCGGCGCCGGCAACGATTTCGGAAAGCTCCTGCGTAATCTCAGCCTGGCGGGCAGTGTTTCGCAGACGCGTGAATTTCTTGATGAGGTCCGTGGCGTTGTCGCCGGCGGACTTCATGGCCCGCTGGCGTGCAGCGAGCTCCGAAGCGGCTGCCTGCAACATGGCGGCGAAGATCCGTGACTCGATGTAGCGCGGCAGCAGAGCATCAAGAACCTGCTCGGTTTCCGGCTCGAATTCGTAAAGCGGCAGGAGCTCCGATTCGGACGCGGCCGCCTCTTCGACAACCTCGAGGGGGAGAAGACGGACAACCGTCGGCTCCTGGACAACCATCGACCTGAAGCGGGTGTAGACGACATGGATCTCGTCGACGCCGCCCTCTTCATAGGCCGTCGCAAAGTCAGTCAGCAATGCCTCGCTGATTTCCTGTGCGGTGGCAAACTCCGGTGCGTCCGTGCCGCCGGTCCAGACCCGCCCGTAAGGGCGGTTGCGGAAGTCGAAGTACGCCTGGGCCTTGCGGCCGACCAGGTACATCTTGACTTCCTTGCCTTCCTCAAGCAGCAGCTCGTTGAGACCTTCCGCCTGCTTGAGCACGCTCGCCGAGTAAGAACCCGCGAGGCCACGGTCCGAGGTGATTACCAGGACGGCGGCCCGGCGGATCTGTTCCGGCTCGGTGACCAGCGGGTGGTCGATTTCGCTCTGGCTTGCGACAGCAGAAACGGCGCGCGTGATCGCGTTTGCGTAAGGCAGTGAAGCTGCTACGCGTGCTCGGGCCTTGCCGATGCGCGAGGTAGCGATCAGTTCCATCGCCTTGAAGATCTTGCGCATCGACGTCGTCGAGCTGATCTTCTGGCGGTAGACCCGGATCTGGGCTCCCATACTTATCCTTTCCTAAGATCCCGATGGCCGGGACTGCCGGAACCTGTTGGGGTCCCGGCAGTCCCTGCCGGCGGAACTAGCGCTTCTGCTTGACGATTTTTTCCTGGTCGACCTGCTGCCCGTCGATGGGGGCGTGCTCCTCGCGCCCCGCACCGACCAGGTAGCTGTCTCCCTCGCCGAAGAAGCCCTTCTTGAAGGCCACGATCGAGGTCTTCAGTGCTTCTGCGGTGTCATCGTCCATGACGTTGGTCTGTGCCAGCGTCGTCAGGATGGAGGACTTGTGCTTGAGGTGCTCCAGGAACTCGGTTTCGAAGCGGTTGATGTCCTCAACCGGAACGTCGTCGAGGTGGCCGTTGGTGCCTGCCCAGATGGAGACGACCTGGTCCTCGATCGGGAACGGCGAGTACTGGCCCTGCTTGAGCAGTTCCATCAGGCGCGCACCGCGGGTCAGCTGCTGGCGCGATGCGGCGTCGAGGTCCGACGCGAACATTGCGAAGGCCTGCATGTCGCGGTACTGGGCCAGTTCCAGCTTCAAGGTGCCGGAGACCTTCTTCATCGACTTGACCTGGGCGGCGCCGCCGACGCGGGAGACGGACACGCCGACGTCGACAGCGGGACGCTGGTTGGCGTTGAAGAGGTCCGACTGCAGGAAGATCTGGCCATCGGTAATGGAGATCACGTTCGTCGGGATGTAGGCGGAAACGTCGTTTGCCTTGGTCTCGATGAGCGGCAGGCCGGTCATCGAACCTGCGCCGAGCTCGTCGGAGAGCTTGGCACAACGCTCCAGCAGACGGGAGTGCAAGTAGAACACGTCGCCCGGGTAGGCTTCGCGTCCCGGCGGGCGGCGGAGCAGCAGCGACACTGCACGGTAGGCCTCGGCCTGCTTGGAGAGATCATCGAAGACGATGAGGACGTGCTTGCCGCCGTACATCCAGTGCTGGCCGATGGCCGAGCCGGCATACGGAGCCAGGTACTTGAAGCCTGCGGGGTCGGACGCGGGCGAAGCCACGATGGTCGTGTACTCCAGCGCGCCGTTGTCCTCGAGGGTCTGGCGGACGGCAGCGATCGTGGATGCCTTCTGGCCGATGGCTACATAGATGCAGCGCACCTGCTTCTTGACATCCCCCGAAGCCCAGTTGGCCTTCTGGTTGATGATCGTGTCGATGGCGATCGCGGATTTGCCGGTCTGGCGGTCACCGATGATCAGCTGACGCTGGCCGCGGCCGATCGGGATCATGGCGTCGATAGCCTTGAGGCCGGTCTGCATCGGTTCGTGGACCGACTTGCGCTGGGTCACGCCGGGCGCCTGGAGTTCCAGGGCACGGGTTTCGGTGGTCTTGATTTCGCCGAGGTCGTCGATGGGCTCGCCCAGCGGGTCGACAACACGGCCGAGGAAGGCGTCGCCCACCGGAACGGACAGAACCTGTCCGGTGCGGTGAACTTCCTGGCCTTCTTCGATTCCGGTGAAGTCACCGAGGATGATGACGCCGATCTCGCGGACGTCGAGGTTCTGGGCCAGGCCCAGCGTGCCGTCTTCGAAGCGAAGCAGCTCGTTCGCCATGACCGAGGGAAGGCCCTCAACACGGGCGATGCCGTCACCTGCGGTTGTTACACGGCCGACCTCTACGCGCTCTGCGTTTCCGGGTTCGTAGGACGCCGCGAACTCGTTCAACGCATTACGGACGTCGTCGGCGTTGATGGTCAATTCGGCCATCTGCAGTCCCTGCTCTCCTGTTTTCGTGATCATCGTTGCTCACGATGACCGGGGTTGCTATCAGTTAAGTTGTGCTTGTCCGGCTAACCGGCGAACTGTCGGTGCAGCTGGGCCAGGCGGGTGAGGACCGAAGCGTCAACCACTTCGTCACCGACCTGGATCCGGATGCCACCGATCAGTGCCGGGTCAACGTTCATGTTGATCTTAAGCTCGCGCCCGTACAGGGCATTCAGCCCGGTGTGCAGGCGGCCCGCCTGGGTTGCCGTCAAGGGACGGGTGACGCCGACGGTTGCAATCCAGCGCTGCTGGCGCTTGGCTGCGAGTTCGGCGAAACGGCGGACGAGCTTGGTGACCTTGAGGCCGCGGGGCTGAGAAACTGCCTGTCCAATCAGGACCTTCGCTTCCCCGCTGGCATTGGGAACGAGCTTTTCGGCGAGGGCAGTCTTGGCAGCCGGGCTCGCCTGCGGCTCGGACAGGGCACGCTGTACCTCGTGGCTGGACTCGACGGTCTGGTTGAAGGCGAACAGATCGTTCTCCAGCGCTTCCAGCCCGGTGATTCCTGAGGCAGAGACTGCCGACTTGTTCTCGGCAACGGCGATGACCACCGAAGCGGCAAGAGTCTCGAGTGCATCGCCGATATCCCGAGCCGATGCCCAGCGTGAACCGGCCAGTCCGCTCGCGATTTCCACAGCGTCAGCGGAGACTTTTCCGCCGAAGAGCTGCTTGACCAATGCCGACTTTTCGTCGTTGCTGCGGGACGGGTCAGCCAGGGCGCGGCGCAAGCCGGCCGAGCTGTCCACAGTAGCCAGGATTCCGAAGAGGTCGTTAGCCAACTGCAGCGAAGCGTCAGGAAGCTTGGCTTCCAGCGCCAGCAGCGCCGCGGTCAGCGATTCGCTCGATACACCTGCCATTACTTAGCTGCACCTGCGTTCTGGTTCTCCAGATCTGCCAGGAAGCGGTCAACCACCCGGGCCGAACGCTCGTCATTGTCGAGCGCCTCGCCGACGATGCGGCCGGCCAGCGTGGTGGCCAGCGTGCCGACCTCCGTGCGCAGGGCCACGACGGCGGCCTGGCGCTCGGACTGGATCGCAGCGTGTGCCTGTGCCGTGATCCGGGCAGACTCTGCAGCTGCCTTTTCCTTCAGATCCGCCAGGATCTGGGCGCCTTCGCCACGGGCTTCCTCGCGGATGCGGTTGGCCTCGGCACGGGCGTCGGTCAGCTGCTGCTTGTACTCTTCGAGTGCTGCGGAAGCTTCGGCCTGCGCCTTTTCTGCCTTGGCAATGCCGCCTTCAATGGCCTCGGCACGCTCTGCAAACGTCTTCTCGAACATCGGGACAACAAACTTGACCACGATGTAAAAGAGGACTGCAAAGCCGACGAGGACGACGCCCATTTCCCATACGTTGGGAACGAGCGGGTTGGCCGCCTCGGCGCCAGCGGCTGAAATGATCGTTTGATGCATGATTCACCCGTCCTTATCTACTTGGTTCTGGATGTTCGCTAAGTTCTGAAGGTTTACTTGAGAACGAAGGCGAAGACCAGGCCGAGGATGGCGAGGGCTTCAGTCAGCGCAAGGCCGAGGAATGCGATCGGCTGCAGGACGCGCTGCGCTTCCGGCTGACGTGCCACACCGTTGATGTAGGCAGCGAACACGAGACCCACACCGATACCACCGCCGATGGCGGAGAGGCCGTAGCCGATGAGGTTGAGGGAGCCGTTAATGGAGCCGTTCATTTTTTTCCTTTCAAGATGCCATCCAGGTGGCAGGTTGTTTGGTGTTCTTCATCCCCGCGGGGGGAAGTTTGTGGGTGCCTAGTGGCTGTCCGCGTGCAGGGCGCCTTCGATGTAGATGGCAGTCAGCAAGGTGAAGACGTAGGCCTGCAGCGCCATGATCAGCGCTTCGAGCATGTACATGGCGATGGAGCCTGCCAGGACGAGGACGGACGCGCCCTTCAGGAGCACGTTCTCCTGCATGACGAGGAATTCGATTCCGGATCCGGCGATCATGACGATGAGGTGACCGGCCAGCATCGTGGCGAACAGACGGAGGCTGTGCGTGACGGGGCGGACCAGGAAGTTGGAGATGATCTCGATCGGAATGACGATCGGCAGGATGTAGATCGGGACCCCGCTGGGCACGGTGGCCAGCTTGAAGTACTTGAGGCCGTTCTTCTTGATGCCGATCGCGATCCAGGTGACGTACACGATCGCTGCGAGCACATAGGCGCCGCCGACGTGGGAGAAGCTCGGAAGCTGGATCACGGGGATGGCGCCGTAGATGTTGTTCACCAGGATGAAGAAGAAGAGGCTGAACAGCAGCGGGACGTACTTCATGAAGTCTTTGCTGCCGATGATGTCCTTGGCGATGCCGTTGCGGACGAAGCCATAGGCCATCTCGCCTGCAAACTGCAGCTTGCCGGGAACGAGCTGCTGCTTCCGCGCAGCTAGCAGAAAGAATGTAGCGATAATAACGACCGACAGGATTACCAGCAGCATCTGCTTGGAGAATCCGTCCGCCGCACCCCAGGGCAAGATTGCCGGAAGGTGTAATTCTTCAATTCCAGGAGGAGTAAACTCCCCCGAATCTTGGGCCGGGAGCGCAAGCGCGATCAACGCGTTTCCTCTCTGCAGTGTCCATCATTGGGCGTTGGTCGGAGAACGGCGGCGTTTCTGCACGCCTTTCCCCCTGTGAAATTATTTGGCATTACTGTTCCTCGTCCTGGGACGGGCCACGTGCAGCATTGTCCCCGCCAGCTGATGTTCTGGAACTGGTGAGGCCGTGCATATGAGAAAGATAGAACCCTCCCGCAGCTCCAAGCAGAGCGCCTGCGAGCACAATCCAGCGGGTTCCCCACAGATTATCCAGACTCCACCCTATCAAACTCCAGACGATGATTCCGCCAACAATGTAGCTGAAGACGGCGATCCCGGCGTTGTATCCGCCGTCCCCGCCGTCCGCGGATACACCGGGGGCAGGCCCGGTGGATTTGGGGGTGCCGGGCTTGGTTTCGGTGGCCTTGGAATTTGTCCTGCGTCCGGTTCTGCGGCTAAACATCGGTGCCCCCTTCGCGGGTCTGGGGGTCGTTGTAGATCTGGAGCCGGGCCTTGCTGAAGCCATAGATTTCTGCGGCCTGCCAAAAGACCACGGTCACGACGGCGCCGATCAGGAACCATTGGGCGTGCAGCCAGGCGGGCGCCCCGAGGATAAAAAGAACCACGGCAAATCCGACCACTTTGACGAAATAGGTCCCAGCAAACAGCCCGATTGCTCCGGAGGGGTTGTTGCGGCCCACAACGTGGCCGATCACGAGGCTGATGGCAAAAAACGCCATCACCAGGGCTCCGCCGAAGAGGCAGGACAGAAAGCCGGTCCCCCCGTTGAACACAAGGGCGGCAACTCCCGCCAGCAGCAATGCGCCGCCGGCAGCCGCCGAACTCAGGCCGAGCAACTTCAGCCACAAGGACCGAGTGGGGCCGGATACACCAACGGCTCCGGCGCCGGACGCGGGTCCGGGATCGGCGTTGGAGGTCATGGCTATCCCAATCGTCGGGGTGGGGCTGGTCAGAATGGCGCGGCGATTGGCCGCACCTGAATTCTACAGCAGATAGAAATTATTCGGAAAAGGGTGTCGCCCCGGCGGACCACCGGCTCACTCCGGTGTCCCCGCCGCCCGTCCGGGAGTCCTCAGACGGATGTAGGGCCACGCCGTCGCCACGGCCATTACCGCGGTGCCGGCCGCGTCGATGGCCAGGACGATCTGCCACGGGTAGATGGCGAAAGCCAGGCCTCCGAAGGCGAGGATGCAGGTCCACAGGTACATCAGCACCACGGCGCCGCGGTGGGTGTAGCCGATGTCGAGGAGCTTGTGGTGCAGGTGCCCGCGGTCGGCAGACCAGGGCGAACGCCCCAGGGCGGTGCGCCGCACGATGGCCAGGCCCAGGTCCAGCAGCGGCAGGAAGAGCACCGCGAAGGGCAACAGGATGGGAATGATGGTGGGGATACCGTTGATCCGGTCGTACAGGCCGGACGTTATCTGCCCGGTGGACACGACGCCGGCCGTCGCCAGGAGCAGGCCGATCAGCATGGCGCCGGAGTCGCCCATGAAAATCTTCGAGGGAAACCAGTTGTGCGGCAGGAACCCCAGGCAGCCGCCCACCACTACTGCGGTCAGGAGCGTCGCGAGATCGGACTTGTCCAGCACGTCTGAGTTGCGGTGCACCCAGTAGGCCGTCAGGAAGAACGCTGCACCGCCGATGATTGCCACTCCTGCGGCGAGGCCGTCCAGCCCGTCGATGAAGTTGAAGGCATTCATGGTGGTGACTATGAGTCCGGCCGTCAGCACAATGCTGACCGCTTCATTGTGAATAACGACGGGTTCCGGGAAGAAAGGAACAATCGTCATGCGGACTCCCCAGACCGCGACCACGCCGGCGGCCGCGCTCTGGCCGATGAGCTTGACCCACCAGCGCAGGTCCAGCAGGTCATCCGCCAGGCCGACCACAACAATCAGGGCCGCGCCCGCGAGTACGCCCCAGGGTGCGGAGTTGTTCCGGAAAATGTCCTTGACGAAGAAGGACTGGCTCGCCACGATCAACGCCACCAGGAACCCGGCGAAGATTCCCATGCCCCCGAGCCTGGACACCTGGTGCGAGTGCATATCACGGCTGCGGATCGGGGAAAAGAGTTCCAGCCTGTTGCCGACCATCCGGGCACCCCAAGTCGCCGCATAGCTCACGACTGCCGCCGTCAGCATCATGAGGAGGTACATGATCACCGGGACACCACCTGCCCGAAGACCTCGGCGCATGCAGCACCAGGCCGCAGATTCCGCGGCCGGGACTTTCGTTGGGGGCTGTGGGAGCGGGGTGAACTCAACTGCCGTGGAACTGACTTTCGATAAATGAAACTTCTCCGTCGCCGTGCGCAGGGCAGGCAGTGCGTAGTGCCTGACAGGGCTGTATTACAGTGGACTCTAGTCAAGATACTAATGCCAACGGCCACCTGTCCTCGCGTCACACGGCCCATGGCCGGCGGGAAAACCCGTGACGGCCGTGCTGAAAGGACCCCGCGATGACCCTGTCGGTTGCAGTTGCCGCCGTGACGTTTGACCGTCCACGGGAGCTGGCCGTCCTGCTGGACGCCATCAACAACCAGACGGCACCGGTCCGCTCCATCTGCCTCGTCGACAGCGGCACGGTGCCCGCCAAAGACGTGGCGGACCAGCACGGAAACGTGGACTATGTCCGGTCCGAGGCGAACCTGGGAGGCGCGGGCGGTTTTTCCCTGGCGATCCTCAAGGCGGTGGCGTCCGGGGCGGACTGGATCTGGATGATGGACGACGACGCCGAACCCGCCGACCCGGAATGCCTCGCCACGCTGGTGCGCGAGGCGCAGGCCCGGGACCTCGACGCCGTCGTCCCCCTGGTGGTGGCCCCGGGCCACCCGGACCAGCTGTCCTTCTTCTTCCGGCTGGACGGGAAGGTCACCCACGACCGAGCCGCCGTGGAGAAGCTGGGTTTCCTGCCCGGCGACGGGCACTTCTTCAACGGTGCCCTCATCCGCTCCGATGTCTTCTTCAAGGTCGGGCTGCCCGACATGCGCCTCTTCATCCGCGGTGACGAGGTGGACTTCACCCTCCGGCTCCGGAAGGCCGGGATCCGCTTCGGCACCGTGACCACGGCCGCCATCACCCATCCGCATGCCTTTTCCGAGACCAAGCATGTCTATGGCGCCAGGTGGCACGTGATCGTGCCGGACAGCGCCTTCAAGCGCTACTTCTACTACCGGAACCGCGGCTACATGATCCGCCGTCACTTCCGGGTCAAGTCGCTCATAGCGGATGTGGGCGGCTACCTGGGCTACTTCCTGCGCCGCGGCGACTTCCGTGGCCTAGCAGACTGGTTCAGCGCGTTTTCGAAAGGGCTTCGCGGCAAGGGCTTCGGTCCCCTCGAGGACCAGAAGTTCTAGCGGCTCCCCCTGGCGGTTTGCTGGGCGTCCGCTGGTAGGCAGTTTCGTTGGTTCGCCGGGGGTTCCGGTCCAAGGGGCGGGGTGGCCGGGTCCAGGGACATGCCCCGCGCCGGGGTCGGCCGATGGACATATTCCGGTTGTGCCCAGTCCCGGGCGCGGGGAATGGGCATGTCCTCCCGGCGCGATGAGGTCTTGGCCCCTAACCTCCGACGAATCAACGAAAATGACCGCTAGCACTATCTGCCAGCGGCCTTTTTAGCCCCTCTGCCGAAGGCGCCGGCGGACCAGCAGCCCGAGCAGCACCCAGGGCTCACCGAGCACCCGGTACGCCACCCGCCGCGGATGGAGCATGAGCCGCCACGCCCATTCCAGCCCGAGGCGCCCGATCCAGCGCGGCGCCAGTTTCTGCACGCCCGCCAGCTGTTCAATCGCCCCGCCCACGGCGCAGTAGACGGCAGGCGGCAGCGTTGCCAGCCTGCGCCGGAGCACCTGTTCCTGCAGCGGCATGCCCAGTCCGAGCAGGACCAGCTGCGGTTGCAGCCCGGCCAGCCAGGCGGCCGCCTTCTCCTCGAGTTCCTCGTTCCAGCCCTCGCCGGGCATACCGTCGACCCGGGCGCGCGGGACGAGGTCACGGAGCCGGGCGACGGCGCCCGCGTTGGCCACGGCGCCGGCCCCGATCACGGCGATCCGCTGCAGCCCGTCCACGCCCGCCAGCGCAGGGATCCAGTCGGTCGACCCCAGCCGGTAGTCCATGACCGGCCCGGTGGCCCTGTCGCCGTCGCCGCCCTTGGCCCACAGCCACAGCACCGGCGCGCCGTCGATGAGCACCACGTCGCTTTGCTCGTAAATCGAGCGGAATCCGGAATCCGAGTGCAGCAGCGTGACGCTGTGCAGGTTGTGGCCCACCACCGTGCGGGTCCCGCCCTCAGCGATGTAGCGGTTGAGGACCGCGGTCAGTCCCGGGACGGTGAGGGGTGTCGCGTCCACGTCCAGGACGGGGATGTGCTGCCGGGCCAGGGTCATTCGGCGGGTTCCGCGGCCGCGGCCGCGGGCGCGTCCGGCGTGGCGGGCGCGTCCGGCGTGGCTGCGGCGGGTTCCGCGGCCGCGGCCGCGGGC
>NZ_JAGPOT010000113.1 GCF_018224015.1 Pseudarthrobacter albicanus | reverse complement strand
AGCGCCTCCAGGGCCTCGCGGTCCCCGTTGCGCAGTTCCAGTGCCTTTGCCAGATAAACCATGGGTCAAGTCTGACAAAAATTCATACCCAAAGGAATCAACGACACGCTACACTAGCGACTTGGTTGCTGTGGTCTCCCTAGTAAATTGGATGGCTTCCGGGTGCACACGAGTGGGCTCTACCCCTATTCGTTTGGTGACCACTGGCCAAATTAGCCAAAAAGGGCTGACTACTTGTACTGATTACCCGTTCCGAGACAGCACTACCTATTCATCGGGTGGAGGTCCTGGGCGGCATCCGGGGCGGGGGCACGGCATTCCCGACTGAAACAAGCCGATCTAGTGCGGCGACCGTAAACGTCCGGGGTGTTGGTCATGCCGCTCTCGGGGTGTCGTGCAGGCCCCGGCGGCGGCCGTTCTCGCTGCGGATGCGGGCGCGTTCGCGGCGTTGGGCGGCCAGCACGTCGGGGTGGCGGGCGTGGGCGTTGCGCCAGCGCAGGTATTCGTGCAGCCGGCGGGTCTGCACGACGTGGTTGGGGTGGTTGGAGTTGGCCAGGGTGAACTGGCGCAGGGGTCCGAAGTGCGCCTCGATCGGGTTGGCCAGGACGCGTAGGTCGGGGTGAAGCACAGCGTGACGCCGTGGCGTTCCGCCCCCCGGCGGACCCGCGGACCGTTGTGGGCGGAGAGATTGTCCAGGATCACGTACACCGGTTCCCCGTCCGGGCACGCGGCCCGGATGCTCTTGAGCGCGGTGAGAAACGGGAGAGGCTCCTCGCGCGTGCATGACGTCGAGAACCTGCCCTTAGAGGTTTCACGCCATCCGTGTTGCAGTAGCGGTTTCCCGGCGGGCGTTGCCGGACAGGCCGACCATCTACCGCAAGCCGTGTCGGATCACGCGGCAGGAGCCCACGGGGTCATTTACCTCCGTCAGAATGCTGCCATTTACCTCCAACAGTCACCCCATCTGTCTCCTGCAGCACGGATCTTTGTAGCGGAAACGGTCGTTTTAGACACAGGTGAGGGAGTCCCTATTCGGGAGGGCTACGGACGGGGGCTCCGGACACTACCGGCTGAGGATGGAATCGAGGGCCACGCCCACGGCATGGAGGTGCTCGCTCATGGCGGCACGGGCGCCGTCGGCGTCGCCGGTTTCGATGGTCTGGAGGATCCGCTGGTGCTCCCGGTCCGAGGCAAGCTGGCGGTCGACCACAATGTTGAGGGTTTCTGACTGATGGGCGAGTGCGTCGCGGATGTCGGCCGCGACACGTTCGAAGACCTTGTTGCCGCTGGCCCGGGCTATGGCTGCGTGGAAGCTGGAGTCCAGGCTGACCCAGGCCTCGGGATCGTCCTCGGCAGCCATGGCGGCCACGATGTCCCGCAGGCTGTCCAGTTCCTCAGCCGTGCGGCGCTGCGCAGCGAGCCCGGCGGCGGGCACCTCAATGTGGGGGCGCGCTTCCGTGAGGTCCCGGGCGGAGTAGGAGCCCAGGATGAGGTCCTTGGCCACCCGGTTGGCGACCACAAACGTGCCCTTGCCTGTCTTCGTGACGGTCAGGCCGAGTGCGTTGCAGGACCGCAGCGCCTCCTCGCCGTCGGCCCGGGTATTGGCCGTGACACTGCGGAGCTGACGTTCCTGGAACAGCTCGGCGGCGTAGGCGTAGTGCAAGGGGGGAATGTCGCTGAGGTAGATGCCGGCGATGGCGGGGGTTCCGCCGCGGTCGCCTGCGCCGGACCCAGGAGGTGTTCAAGACCAAGGTCGTCACCCGCGACACCATCAACGCCTTCTGCAAGCATTCGCGGATCAAGCAGTACCTCAAGGACGGACGCGCGCTGCGAATCGAAACCGTCGTGAACTCACCGGAAGACCTGGCCTGCCACCGACGCCTGGAACACCTCAACGAGCTGCAGAGAACAGCCCGTGACATCAATGCCCGCCTGCTCGATACTGAACATGTCCGGCAGGGCTGTGTCCTGGCGAGCCCAGCCTTTGAGCGGGTCGCACAGTCCACCCTCGCTGAGGACGGCAAGAGGGCCCCGGCCCTGCGGTTTGGTGACCCACGGGTCATGGCCCTGCTCGGAGCTTTCCGCGTAATCCTTTGCTCTCTCGGATTCACCCATCGGAGCCGCAATGGACTCATCGAACGCCAGTTCGTACCCGTTTCTCCCCTCTCTCCGGCTACTTCCCTGTGTAGGCATCGAATCCCGGAACGTGCGTCCCGCCGGCGAGTATCCACCAGAAGGGGTCGTCCCCGTCGAGGCGTCGCCTAAGGATCTCTTGTCCCCGGTCCGGGGCGGAAGCCCCACGGCTCACTTGAGTGCGTCGCCAGCGCGCAAGTTGCGAGGCGCCTGCCTGGAGCCAGTTGGAAACAACCATCGGTTCAGTTCCTTTCAAGTTGCCCTGGGGTATCCCTGCAGGGTTGCGTGGGGTGCAAGGTTGCGCACTCCGTCATGCATGGCGTCGTGACGGCTTGCTGAGCTACCAGTTCCGGCGGCCGTCTACGAGGCGCGGCAGTCCGAGTGGGTTTCCCTCGCGCAGGGCATCGGGCAGCAGGTGCTGCGGGAAGCCCTGGTACGCGACGGGTCGGAGGAAGCGTTCGATCGCGGCTGTGCCGACGGAGGTACTGCCAACAGCAGTCGTCGCCGGGTACGGTCCGCCGTGCTGCTGGGCATGGGTGACTGAGACGCCTGTGGGCCACTGGTTCCATACCACGCGCCCGGACTTGCGGGCGAGGACCTCCAGTAGCCCTTCAACCTTGCAGGATTCAGTGCCTTGGATCGTCGCGGTCAGCTGCCCCTCGAAGGTCTCGGCGAGCTCCGGGAGCTGGGACTCGTCGTCGTATGCCACCACCACGGCCGCCGGTCCGAAGCATTCTGTCTGCAGGGCTTGCGGCTCGGCAAGCACGTCCGCGGCCGTCGTGAGCAGGAGCGTGGGGCCGGGAGGGGCGCCCAGCGGCGTCGGGTCCTGAGCCAGGACGCGGATGCGGGGGTTGGTCTGCAGGCCAGCCAGCACCTCGGTGTAGCCGGACTGGATCCGTTCGTTGAGCAGTGGAGCGGCCGGCGGCAGCGTGGCAGTACGCAGCATCTCCACGACGCCCGAGCCGGCCGGTACGAACAGCATGCCGGGCTTAGTGCAGAACTGTCCGGCACCAAGTGTGAAGGACCCAAGGAACCCTTCGGCGATCTCCGCGCACCGCTCCGCGGCCGCGGCCTCGGTGACGAACGCCGGGTTGTTACTGCCCAGCTCACCGAAGAAGGGGATCGGTTCGGGCCGGGAGCTTGCGATGTCGAAGAGTGCCCGTCCCCCGGGGATTGAGCCGGTGAACGCACCGGCTTTTACCCGGACGTCTCGCAGCGCCCCGGAGCCCGCGGCGGTGCCGGCGATGAGGGCGAAGGTGCCCTCGGGCGCTCCGGCCGCGGCGAGGGCGGTTCTGACCACTTCACCGGTCATCCGGGAGAGGACAGGGTGCCCGGAATGGGCCTTGAGCAGCACCGGACTCCCTGCGGCGAGGGCGGAAGCGGTGTCACCGCCTGCCACCGAGAACGCGAAGGGGAAGTTGCTGGCTGCGAACACTACGACCGGGCCCAGGGGCACCAGCATGCGGCGCAGGTCTGGCCGGGGTGCGCCCATGGGCCAGTCGGCGTCGGCATGGTCGACACGGGCGTCCACGTAGGCGCCGTCTCGGAGTACTTCTCCGAAGAGGCGCAGTTGGAAGGTGGTGCGCTTCAGCTCGCCGCGGAGGCGGCCCTCGGACAGGTTGGTCTCGCGTTCGGCCACGGGGATCAGCTGGTCCCCTGCTGCGTCGAGGGCGTCCGCCACGCTGTCGAGCAGGGTGGCGCGTTCGGCTGGACGCAGGGCCGCCAGCTGCGCGGCGGCCGCGTGCGCGGCGGCGAGGAACGACTCAAGTTCGGCATCGGTGGTGGGCGTTACTGTGGCGGGGGTGGTCGGGGCGATCGCGGTCATGTGCGTGTCCTTCCGGGAAGGGGTCAGTGGTCTGGGGGTTTTAGCTGTCGGTTTCGAGCGAGGCGAGTTCGCCGATGCTGACGGGCGCGCCGAGCGGTCTCTTGGCAGCGTCGGACAGGGACTGAGCCGAGGCTGACACCCGTTGCCCGGCGGCGAGGCAGCCTGCGGCGAAGCCGCAGACCCGGCCCTGGCACCAGCCCATGCCGGCACGGGTGAACGATTTTAGGCTGCGGCTGTCGCGGGCCCCAAGGGTGTCCCGAGCCTCCGTGATCTGGCTGGCCGTGACCTCTTCGCATCGGCACACAGTCGTGTCGGGTGTGAGCCATTCCTGCCAAGCGGCGGGCACCGGGTGAGCGTGGTGCATGGCCTCGGCGAAGCGCCGATGCCGTGTGGCACGGGACGCGTCGGCTTTGTCCGCCGCGCGCTCCCGGGCTGCCGCCGCGCCTGCCGTGAGACCTTCAATTACGGCCAAGGATGCCCCTCCGACGCCGGTGACTTCCCCCGCCAGGAACAGTCCGGGGATGCTGGACTCCTGACGCTCATCGACGATGCCGACAAGGGAGCCGTCGGCGTCGAGCCTGGTATCGGCCCCGAGGGCTACGGGCAGTTCCATCTGGGGAGTGAAGCCCCAGCCAAAGCCGACCACATCGACGTCGTCGTAGACGCCTTCGGTGCCGGGGCGGACCCTGCCGTCGGCATCCACCTTGGCCGTCCGCACGCCTGAGGCACGGTCCTGGCCGAGGATCTCGGTGACGATGCTGCGGGTGCGGTACGGGATCCGGTGCCGGGCGAACACTGCTGCGTACTCGGCCCCCTCAAGGGCCTTCTCGGGAACTCCGGCGGCCGCGCGCAGATGCGGCAGCCATGCTGCCGGGGAGGAGGACTCGAGCACTGCGAGGACCTGGCCGCCGGCTTCCGCGATCCCGGCAGCTACCGGGAGCAGGAACGGGCCGGTGCCGGCGACGACGAATCTGCGACCTGGCAGCGTTCCGTTTCCTTTCAGGAAGGCCTGGATGCCTCCGGCGGCCATGACCCCGGGCAGCTCCCAGCCGGGGACCGGCAGCTGCCGGTCGTAGCCTCCCGGGCACAGCACCAGACGGCGCGCGACGACGGTGCCAGAGCCCGCTGGGCCGTTGCCGGCGCCGGAGCCCGCCGGGTCGTTGGTGGCGGCGTCTTCGGACCTGGCCCGGGCCACAGCTGGTGTCGTGTGCAGGGTGAAGCCGGCGTCGTTCTTCTCCGGCATCCAGACCTGGAGGCCGGGAAGGTAGATGATTTGCCCCCGGCGACGCGCCGCGTCGAAGCGGGCACGGAGGTCAACATAGCTGCGCCAGCCGTGGTGCCCGGAACCGTCCGGCTCCGGCACTACGGTCTCGGGGCGATGGCGCCAGAACTGCCCGCCCGGCTGGGCGCCGGCGTCCACAACTGCGACCAGGGCCCCTGCCTCGGCGGCCGCGACGGCCGCGGCCAGGCCGGCGGGTCCGGCACCCACGACGGCGACGTCAGCCTTCATGATGCTGCCAACCTTGCCGGGGCTCACTGCCGGTCTCCCTCAGCCTGCGGGTACGAGCCGTCAATCTGCATGCCATCACGTACTTCAACGAGGCACGCACGCTGGTTAGCCGCGCCGTCAACAGTGACAAGGCAGTCGAAGCACACGCCGATTCCGCAGAATAGCCCGCGCGGCCTCGCTCCCTTGCGAGTGCTCCGCCAGGCGGTGATGCCATGGGCCGCCAGGGCACCGCCGACGCTTTGGCCGGGTGCAGCCTTGAGCGGGCGGCCGTCGAAGCGGAGGGTTAGTTCAACGGTGGGCCCTCCGGGTGTCTCTGCCGCGCCCTGTGCCTGGGTGCTCATGCGGTGGCCTCCTCATGGTGTGCGGGGGTGGGGTCAGCCGGCGAGCCGAAGCGTGCCGGCGCGAAGGGGGAAAGGTCCAGATCAGGGGACTGGCCGCCGATGGCCTGGGCCAGGAGCTTGCCGGTTCCGGCGGACAGCCCGATCCCGGCGCCCTCGTGCCCGGCAGCGTGCCACAGCCCGGGGGCGCGATCGTCGTGTCCGATGACTGGTAGGTGGTCCGGGCAGTACGGGCGGAAGCCGTGGTAGTGGCGGATGGCCTTGACGTCTTCAAGAAATGGGAAGAGGGCGGTCGCGTTGCGGGCCAGCAGGCGCAGTGCGCTGGTGCTCACCGAGCGGTCGAAGCCCACGCGCTCCCGCGTCGAGCCGATCAGGATGTTGCCTCCGGGGGTGCTCTCAACCACCGGCGAGCCCTGCAGCCCGGCGTCTGAACTGCCGACGTTGTCGATGTATTCCGCCGCGTAGACCTTGTGGTGCACCATCGGCGGGAGCGGCTCGGTGACCATGACAAAGCCTCGTCTTGGCAGGACCGGAACGTTGACGCCAGCCAGGGCGGCGAGTTCGCCCGCCCAGGTGCCGGTGCAGTTCACGACGGCGCCGGCGGCGAAATCCCCTCGAGGGGTCCGCACGCCGGTCACGCGGTCGCCGCTGCGCAGGAACCCCGTCACGGGCGTCTCCGCCAAGAAGCGGACCCCGGCCTCGGTTGCGAGTCGGACTAGGTGTGCCGCGACGAGCATCGGCTGGACCTGGCAGTCCTCGCGGTAACTGGCCCCGCCAAGGGCCTCGGGGGAGATGTGCGGCTCTGCTTCCCGCAGCGCATCGCGGTCAAGCTCCTCGACGGCGACGCCGTAGCCGGTCTGGACGGTCATGACGCGGTGAAGGGAGGCGAGGCTGCTTTCGCGGGAGGCCACTATGATCCCGCCCTTGGACTCAAACTCCCAGAGCTTCTTGTGTTCGCTTAGGTCTCCGTGCCATACCGCCAGGGAGTAGCGTGTCAGTTCGAGTTCGGGGCCGAGTTCCTTGTCCGAGACCAGAATGTTCCCCTCGCATGCGGAGGAAGTCCCGCTGGCCGGCAGGCCCTTGTCCAGGACGGTGACGGTCAGGCCTTGTTGTGCGGCGAAGTACGCAGTGGCCGCGCCGATGACTCCGGCACCAATGACGAGTACGTCGCTGCTTGCGTTCATGGCCGTTGCTCCTGGGCTGGTTCTTCGTTCTCCCCGGTGGCCCAGAGGCCGCGGGCGTGGCCGATGTGGCGGCGCATGAGCTCGCGTGCCCCCGGTCCGTCGCCGGATTCGATGAGGTTGAGCAGCTCGTGGTGTTCTTGGGCCGAGTCGGCCAGGCGGTGGCTCTCGCTCAGAGTCTTGAGACCGTACATCCGGGTGCGCGCGCGAAGACTGGTCGCGAGCTCAACGAGCTGGTTGTTGCCGGTGTAGCGCAGAAGTTCGGCGTGGAAATCGCGGTCGGCGGCCAGGTATGAGGCCAGGTCCCCCTCCCGCGCCGCGTTGACGATGGCGTCTGCCATCGAGCGAAGTGTGGTGATGCCTGAGGGCGGGACGGTCCCAGCAATGTCGGCCATCACGGGAGGCTCAAGGAGCAGCCGGATCTCTGAGAGCTCGTCGAGCTCACGGTCGCTCATGCTGGTGATGCGGAATCCCTTGTTCTTCATCGTCTCGACCAGGCCTTCGCGGGTCAGATCCATCATGGCTTCCCGCACGGGCGTGGCCGAGACGCCGAAGGCCGCGGCCAGGGCGGGCGCAGAGTACAGGGTTCCCTCCTTGAGCGTGCCGGCGATGATGGCGGTGCGCAGAGACTCTGTGACGGATTCGCGCAGGCTGTACTGGCGGCCGAGGGGTGCTATCGGGAGTTCGTTGTTGACTGACACGGTGAGAACTCCTTGTGCGGTCTTCATGGCGTGCTTCCTCCTTCTTCATACACCACGGCAGCCGTGACGAGGTCTTCCCATGCCATGCCAACGCCGGCGTACAGGCACGGCCGGCCGGGCGTGCGATTAAACCGTCCGGCGACCAGGTCCTGAAGGTTGGCGGGACGGATGGCTTCCCACTCCTGGACGGTTCGGGCCGGGATAAGGTCCCCGGCCTCGCGCCAGGCCGAGGCGCGTCCCTCCACGACGACGTCGCTGCGGCGCACGAGTGCGGCGTCAACCTCGCGTGCGTCCAGTCCGTGCTGGCCCACCGCGGCGACCACGGCACCGGGGGCCACCAGGTTGCCGTCGAAGAGCGGAGTGCGCGAGGAGGTCGCGCAGAGCACGATGTCCGCGGCGGGCACCTGCGCGACGGTTCCCGGGCGGAGCTCGATGTCCTCGGTGGCCAGCTGCGCGATGAGCGCCTGCGCGCGCTCGGGGCGCTGGCCGACGACTGAAAACTTTGCATCAGGGATGACCGCGTGCGCCGCGCGAACGTGGTTGAGTGCCTGGACGCCGGCACCGAACACGAGCACGCGGGGAGTCTCGGGAGCGCCCCCGGGAGCGGCAGCCAGGATGTGCTTTACGGCCAGGATCGTGGTGGCAGGCGTGCGGACTGCGGTGAGTTCGTTGCCGTCCATCACGCCCAGCGGGGCCAGGGTGTCGGAGTCGACGAGGAGATAGACGCCTTGGATCTTCTCCAGTCCGCGCGCGGGGTTGCCCGGGGCAACGGTGAGGGCCTTGATGCCGCTGTAACTGCGGCCGACTGCCGGCATGAGGAGAAACTCCCCGCCCGGCGCAGGGCTGAAGAGCCTCGGGCTGTCCTCCTCCGGGTCCACGCCGTCCCTCAGGGCCCGCTCCAGGGCCGCGATCGCTGTCGTCCACGGGGCTGCCGCGCGCACGGCCGCCGCATCAAAGTAGGGAAGGCTCACAGCAGGAACCCCGCGGGAAACGGATCGGTGGGATCGAGGAAGTACTGCGCCGTGCCGGTCAGCCAGGCCCTGCCTGTCACCGTGGGGACGACGGCCGGCCGGCCGGCCACCTCGGTCTCCTCGATCAGCCTGCCGGTGAACCGCGAACCGATGTAGGACTCGTTGACGAAGTCGGCGCCCAGGGCGAGCTCGCCGCGGGCGTGCAGCTGAGCCATCCGGGCGCTGGTGCCGGTGCCGCACGGAGAGCGGTCGAACCAGCCGGGATGGATGGCCATGGCATGGCGGGAGTGCTCGGCGGTGGAACCGGGAGCCTCGAGGTAGACGTGGTGGCAGCCGCGGATGTCGGCACGCTCGGGGTGCACGGGCTCGTCCACGGCATTAATGGCGTCCATGATCGCGAGGCCCGCCTTGAGCAGGTCATCCTTGCGCGAGCGCTCAAAGGGCAGTCCGAGGCTGTCGAGGTTTACGATCGCGTAGAAGTTCCCGCCAAAGGCCAGGTCATAGGCTACGGTGCCGAAGCCGGGGACTTCCACCTTGGCATCGAGCCGGTCCACGTAGGAGGGAACGTTGCGCAGCGTGACGGACACCGCCCTCCCGTCCTCGACAGACACCTCGGCGATCACCAGGCCGGCCGGCGTGTCCAGCCGCACCGTCGTGATCGGCTCGACCACTTCCACCATGCCTGTCTCCACCAGCACGGTCGCGACGCCGATGGTGCCGTGCCCGCACATGGGCAGGAGCCCGGACACTTCAATGAAGAGGACGCCGAAGTCCGCATCCGGCCGGGTGGGGGGCTGCAGGATGGCACCGCTCATGGACGCGTGGCCGCGCGGCTCCGTCATGAGGAGCGTGCGGATCCAGTCACTGTGCTCCATGAACCACAGCCGGCGTTCGGCCATGGTGGCGCCGGGGATCGTTCCGATGCCGCCGGTAATGACGCGCGTGGGCATGCCTTCGGTGTGCGAGTCTACGGCGTGGAAGATGCGGTTCGTTCTCATGGAGTACTCCTTTGGTTCCGGCAGTGTCGGCTCCCGGTGCGACGGCGCACGCCGCACCGGGAGGACGGGTTGAACTGGTGCTACTTGTAACCCTTGGCGAGGGCGGCCTCGGTGTCGCGGATGACGGCGTCGCGCACCGCGGCAGCCAGCGGTCCGCGCGGCGGGCGGCACGTGCCGCCGCGCAGGCCCACGACGTCCATGGACAGTTTGATGGACTGGACGAATTCCGTCTTGCTGTCCCAGCGCAGCAGGGAGTGCAGATCACGGTAGATCTCACGGGCGCGCTCCAGATCCGAGACATCGCCTGAGGTGGAGAGCCGGTAGAGCTCGACGGTGGACTCCGGAATTGCGTTGGGGTAGCCGGCTACCCAACCGACGGCACCGGCCAGGCCCATCTCGACTACGGTGTCGTCCGTGCCGATGAGCAGATCGACCTCGGGGGCGAGCTCCTTGATTTCGTAGGCGCGGCGCACATCGCCGGTGAATTCCTTGACGCCGACAATGAGGCCTTCGCCGTGAAGACGGGCGATGAGCTGCGGGGTCAGGTCCACCTTGGTGTCGATGGGATTGTTGTACGCCACGATGGGCAGCCCGACGGCGGCGGCGCGGCGGTAGTGGTCCACCACCTCGTCGTCGTTGGCCCGGTATGCGTTCGGAGGGAGCAGCATCAGCGCGCTGGCTCCGGCCTCGGCGGCCTGCTCCGCCCACTTCAGCGTCTGCAGCCCTCCGTAGGCGCCCACTCCTGCCATGACGGTGAATCCCTCGGGTGCCGCCTCGACCGCCGTCGTGATGACGCGGGCGCGCTCTTCCTCGCTCAGTGTCTGGTATTCGCCCAGGGAGCCGTTGGGGGCCACACCGTCGCAGCCTGCATTGGCCAGGAACCGGACGTGCTCGGCATAGGCGTCGTAGTCGATGCTCAGGTCGTCCTTGAACGGCAGTGCTGTCGCGACGAGTACGCCGTGCCAGGGCTTGCGGGTTTCGGTCATGATCATGTCCTTTCGTAGGGCACACGCGGCGCCGTCATTGTGCTGCCGTGAGCTTCCTCACAGCCAATCTACCATGTGACATTGCACAGGTGGTCTATATTTGGTGCCGGGCCGAAGCCCGGCACCCTGGGTAGGTCGCGGGTCAGCTTGCGGGAACCACGTACTGCTTCGAGGCAACCTTCGCGAGCCCCTCGGACAGGCCGGCGTCGGTCAGGAGCTTGGTGATGGTGCCATCCGCGCGCTGTGCGGTGATGCCGGCGTCGAGCGCCTCGCGCAGGCTCTTGTTGCCCTTGGTCATCGGGAAAGCGGCCTCGGGTGCGTTGGCGATTGCCCCCACCCGCGGGTCCGGCTTTTCATTCGAAAGCGCAACCTTGACGCCGGCGGCGCCCTTGAACTGGAGCACCTGCACGCCATAGGCGTCGACGTCCGCGTCGAGGCGGCCGGCGTCGAAGTCGGCCTTCAGCTCAACACTGCTCGGGTAGGTGACAAGCTTGTCGCCAAGGATCTTCTTGAGGTCCTCAACCCACAGATAGCCGTCGATCGTGCCCACCTTGTTCATCTTCTCGAGGTCCGTGACTGTGGTGGCGCCGGTCTTCGAGGCGAGGCCCATGCCGTCCAGATATGTGGAGGCGGAGAAGTCGACGGCCTTGAGGCGCTTCTCGGTTGCGTCGATCGTGCCGACTGCCAGGTCGATGTTGCCACCGGAAATGGACTGCACGGCATCCGCGTAAGTGGCCTGCTGGTAGGCAGGTTCGAGGCACTCGTCCTTGGCGATCTTGTTGACGATCGCGATGTCGATGCCGTTGGGCTTGCCGCTGTTGTAGCTGCTGAAGGGCGGGATATCGATGACGCCCACCGTGAGCTTGCCCGGGGCGACGGTCTGGATTCCCGAATGCTGGGGTGTGCACGACGCTGTGCTCGCATTCGTGGATCCGCCGCACGCCGTCAGGGCGAGGCCGAGAGTTATCGCGGTGGCAGTCAGGATGCCGGCACTCTTGAGGGGGTGCGTTTTCATGGTTTCTCCTGGGTGTGTTGGGGATGGTGCGGAGTATGGGGGGTGGAACGGTCAGGTGTGGCGGGCCATGCGCTTCTCGAAGAAGACGGTGATCCACGTGGCCGGCATGGAGATGACGGCGTAGCAGAGGCCAGCGAGGGTGAAGATTTGGAGGTAGTTGAAGTCCTGGCTGCCGATGTTGTAGGCCGTCTTCATCAATTCAGGGACGGCGATGCCGTAAGCCAGCGACGTGCCTTGGAAGACCTGGATCGCGACGCCCATCAGTCCGGGGATCGCTGACCGCATGCCTTGCGGCATGATGACCCGGAAGAAGGTGACGCGCTGCGACAGACCCAGGGCGTTGGAGGCCTCCTGCTGTCCGCGGGCCACGGACTGGAGGCCCGCCCGCATGATCTCGCTCGAGTACGCTGCCGAGTTCCAGGTGAGGGCGAGGCATGCGGCTGTGACGCTCTCGAATGCGATCCCGAACTTCGGCAGGCCGTAGTAGAAGAGGTAGAGGATCACCAGGGCCGGTGCGCCGCGGCCAATCTCGACGACGGCGAGTCCGAGCGTACGGACGGCCAGGTTCTTGGCGGTCACCATGAGGCTGAGGCCCAGACCCAGTGGATAGCCGAAGAGGATTGAGATGCCTGCGATCAGGAGACTGACGCCGAGGCCGGACATCATCTGCGGGAGGTAGCCCACCCATTCTGTAAGCCAGGTCATGCGTAGATGGCCTTCCTCATGCGGGAGTCGAGTCGACGGGACAGATAGGCGACCGGCAGGCTAAGCACGATGTAGAGGACGCCCACGATGATGTAGGGCAGGATCCCCTCGACCGTGGGGTGCTGCCGTGCGAAGGCCTGGGACTGGAACACCATCTCGGTGACGATGATCGTCGATGCGATCGAGGAATCCTTGAGCAGGCCGGTCAGGTAGGTCGCGATGGATGGGGATACGATGCGGAAAGCCTGCGGGGCCAGCACGCCGTAGAACGTGTCGGCCGGGGCCAGCCCCAGGGCGTGCGACGCCTCGCCTTGACCTCGGGGGACAGACTGCAGGCCGCCGCGAAGGATCTCGGCAAGATAGGCCACGGAGACGATCCCGAGGCCGACGATCGCCGCGCCGACCGGGTTGAACTTGAAGGTGCCGATCTGGATGCCGAACTTGAGCAGGAACAGCCACACGATGATCGGCACTCCGCGGACAAGGTCGACGAAGAGCCGGGAGGCCAGCCTCACCGGCAAGTTTGATGATGACAGGCCGAGGGCGAGGGGAACGGCACCGACAATGCCGATGGCAAACGCCGACAGCGTCAGCCCCAGGGTCATGGGCAGCCCCTGCAGGACGGCGGAGAGCGCATCCATGTCAGCGCTCCAGCACGGCGCGCAGGAAGCGGCGGGTCCGGGCCTCCTGGGGATCACTCATGACGGCCCGCGGATCGCCTTGCTCGATGATCTTGCAGTCGGCCATCACGACGAGCGTGTCCGAGACATCACGGGCGAACTGCATCTCGTGGGTTACGACGATCATCGTCATCCCGTCTGCCGCCAGCTCGCGCATCACAGCCAGGACCTCCAGGCCCACCTCGGGATCGAGGGCTGAAGTCGGTTCATCGAAGAGCATGATGCCGGGGTCCAGGGCCAGAGCCCGCGCGATGGCAATGCGTTGCTGCTGACCTCCGGAGCACCGGCCAGGGTGCTGGCCCGCTTTCTCCTTCAGGCCGACGCGCTCAAGCAACTGCATCGAACGCTCATCGGCTTCTTCCCTGCTGCGGCCGAGGACCTTCTGCTGCGGAAAGCTGATGTTCTTCAGGGCGGACATGTGCGGAAAGAGGTTGAAGGACTGAAAAACCATGCCGACCGTGCGCCGGAGGGCGGCAAGGTCCCGGGCATTGACGTCTTTACCAGGCTGAATGGTGTGTTCGGCCACCTGAATGGTGCCGGAATCCGGCCGTTCCAGGAGATTGATGCACCGAAGGAATGTGCTCTTTCCTGCACCTGAGGGCCCAATGAGCGCCGTTACCGTCCCGGGCTCGACGTGCAGGGAGACATCGTCAAGGACGATGTGGTCGCCGTAGCGCTTTGAGATATTGTCCAGCTTGATGCCGGTACGGGGGGCGAGCTTGCCGTTCGCGATTTCTGAAAGGGTCATAGCGATCTTTCATGTGTGGACTAGGTAAACACCGCCTCTGTGGGCCATGTCACATCATATGTGCAATGGTACATAACACTGTTGGGTTTGGGAAGACGTTTTTTAGCCTTGGTGATCCCCGGTCGGCCAGATGATTTTTTTGGTCGGGTGGTTACACTTTGGGGCAGCCGGACATTAACAGGGCATGAGCCTACAAACAGTCCGGAAGGAACGAGTGGATTTGGAGCGGGAGAAACGGTTTATGGCCGCGCATGCTGCCGGCCACGACCGCATCTACCGCTATTTCCGCCGTCGAACAGAAAACGCCGCTACCGCCGAAGATCTTTGTGCCGAGGTCTTCAGGATTGCCTGGGAGAAAACAGGTCAGGACGGCAGCCTCTCGGTCATGGTTCTCTTTGGCATAGCGAAAAACGTGCTGGGCAACCATGGCCGGTCTGCTGTCCGGTCCGCCAGCCTCCTCGGTGCCCTTCAGCTAGAGCGGAACCACGATGGCCGCACCGATGGATCCCCGGTCCATGAAGCCCTGAGTCAGCTCCGTCCTGACGACCGCGAGGTGCTGCTCCTGACCTATTGGGACGGCTTCAGCTCCACAGAGGTCTCCGACCTGCTTAACACCAGCGCCACGGCGGTCAGGATGCGCCTGCACCGGGCCCGCAAGGCACTGAGCAACCTACTTCAGACACAGACGCAGCCAGAGGGAGCAGCAAGATGAGCAAAACCACGATGTCCGGTAGCCTCGAGCGCCGGCTTGCCTCTGCCGATCCGGGAGGCTCCGTCACCGAAGCTGAACTGGCCAGGAGTGGGGCCAGGTCACTGTCATTCCTGATTCCCGATGCCGGCGCGGCGCCTCATGAGCAGCTCCCCGCCGGCCAGCTGGATGGCCCGCAGACGCCTGTCGAAGACGGGCCCGTTGTTGTTTCGCTGTCCTCGCGCCGTCCTCGTCGGTTCGTACGCAGGACGCTCCTGCTCTCCGCAGCCGCTGCTGCCGTTCTCGCGGGCGTCCTGGTCGCCGCAGACGTACTGGTCCCCGGTGCGCAGCCCGGTGCCACTGCACAGGCGGCCGAGGTCCTCAGCAATGCGGCGGCCGCCACGATCAAGACCTCAGACCCGGTCGTGAAGACGGGCCAGTACCTGAAGATTGACACGAAAGCCGTCTACAGCACAGGTACGGTCACCCCCGACGGAACGCAGCTGGCTTGGCTGGTTAGGACCGGCGGCCAGGTCTATGTCCCGGCGGACCGGAATGGAGAATGGATCTGGAACCGTGAAGACCGCGTCCCTGACACGTTCTTCAGTGCAGCCGCAAAAGCCGAAGCGACCACGAGGCCAAAATCACTCACCAACAAAAACGTGAGTCTGGCCGGGATCCAGCGTGCCCCGCGCGGCGCCTTTTACGGCAACGGGCAGACCGTCATCAATGGAATGCCACTTGACGAGGGAATCAGGACTTTTCCCCGGGATCCTAAGGCACTCCTGGCTTTGATCTATGAACGGACGAAGGGCGCCGGCCCATCGCCGGAGGAAGAAGCGCTGATCACCATCGCGGATACGCTGCGCACCGGAGTCATCCCCGCAGACCTGCGGGCCGCGCTCTACAAATCGGCGGCGCTCATCCCCGGGATCACTGTCGTGGACCGGCAGGCAACCCTTGACGGCAGGACGGGCGTCGCGATCGGAATGGAAGGCCCCGACGGTGGTGGCCGGACGGACATCATTATCGATCCTGCAACCGGTCTGCTGATCGGCGAACGAAACGTCACGCTGAAAGCCACCGCTGACTTCCCAGCCGGAACGGCGACATCCTGGACGTCGGTTGCAACCTCAGTGGTCGATTCTGCGCCCTAACAGCCGCTGAAACCACCGGAAGACCTCCCGGGAGCACGAGCTCCCGGGAGGTCTTCTCGCAGCATCTTGGTCCGGCCCCCGGGAAAGTGTCTGAGCCCGCGACACGACCAGATCAGTCTGAAGCGAAGCTGGCGTTCCACTATTCACTCAGTGTATAGATAGGGGCGTGAACAACTCACTCACCCTGCTGGGCCTCCTGAGCCGCGAGCCCAGCTATGGCTACGACCTCAAGCACTCCTATGACCGGTACTTCGGAGCAGGGAAGGCTTTGGCCTTCGGGCAGGTGTATTCCACCCTGGCCCGGATGGTCCGTGACGAGCTGATCCGCGCCCTGGGTGAGGAGACCGGCGGCGGCCCGGACCGCAAGAAGTACGAGATCACCGTTGCCGGCCAGGACAAGGTCCGCGAATGGCTGTTCACTCCCGACGTTCCCTCGGAATCCCTGCAAAGCAACCTCTTTGCCAAGACCGTGATCGCCCTGCTGCTCGACGACGACGCCGACCGGCTGCTCGACGTGCAGCGCGGCGAGCACATGGCCCGGATGCGTGAACTGACCCGGCTCAAGCGCGACGCCGATCTGCTGCGGATCCTGATGTGCGACCACGGCCTGTTCCACATTGAAGCCGACCTGCGCTGGATCGACCTCACCAGCGCCCGCCTGACACAACTCAAGAAGGAGCTTCAGAGCGCATGAGCCCGATTGACACCACTGCACCCATCCTCAGCGCCCGCGGCCTGCACCACTCCTTCGGGCAGACCGAGGCATTGCGGGGCATCGACCTCGACGTCCACGCAGGGGAGGTGCTCGCCGTCATGGGCCCGTCCGGATCGGGCAAGTCCACGCTGCTGCACTGCCTGGCCGGCGTTCTTGTCCCCGACGGCGGCACGGTGACCTACCGTCCCGCCGGGCGGTCCCCGATGGAGACCAGCTCCCTCGATGAGCCGAAACGGGCCCGGCTGCGGCTGACCGACTTCGGGTTCGTCTTCCAGTTCGGCCAGCTGCTGCCGGAGCTCACGGCGGCGGATAACGTCAGCATCCCGCTGCTCCTGGCCGGGACCAGGCGGCCGGAGGCGCTGCGCCGGTCCACGGATCTGCTCGAACGCCTCGGCCTGGGCGGGCTGGGCGCCAAGCTGCCCGGTGAACTGTCCGGAGGCCAGGCCCAGCGCGTCGCCGTTGCCCGTGCGCTGGTGACGTCCCCTGCCGTGTTGTTCGCCGACGAGCCCACGGGTTCGCTGGATTCCCTCGCCGCAGAGAACGTGCTGACGCTCATGCTCGAGCTGGTCCGCGAAGCGGGCACGACGGTGGTGATGATCACCCACGATGCGCGCACCGCCGCATATGCGGACCGGGAAGTGATGGTGCGCGACGGCGCAATCGGCGCCGGCTACCGGGTGTCCGCATGAATCCGGCCGTCCTGAAAATCGCACTGCTGGGCAGTAGGTCTTCGTTGGGTCGGATGGCCGGCATTGGCGGCGGTGTGGCAATCGGTGTGTGCCTGGTGCTTCTGCTGTGGAGCGCCGCCAACGGGCTGGCGCAGCGCGACGCTCGGGGTGCGTGGCTGCGGGAGATGGGCCAGGCCTCGGCTACTGTTCCGCTGGCAGCCGACGGACGCACGGTCAACGGACCTCTGGAACCGATACCCCTGACGCCGGAGAGGATTCTGCTGGGATTCCCGGTGGACGTCTTCCGTGACCATTCCATCAGCCGCCGCGACATCGCGGCGCTCCCCACCACCACCGTGAAGCTACCGGGCATCGACGCCCCGCCGGCCCCGGGACAGTACTACGCCTCACCCGCACTCCAGAGACTGATCGAATCGACCCCGGCCGAAGAGCTGGGGGACCGGTACGGAAAGTTCGTCGGCATCATCGATGACTCGGCCGTCCCCGGGCCCGACGCTTTGGTGGTCATCACCGGCGTAACGGAGGCCCAGCTCCGTCAGGGTCCGGCGGCAATGCTCGTCACCGAGTTCACGACCAACCCCTACGGCGAGAGTGCCAGCTTGTACCGGACGGCTTTGTTGGTGGGCGGAATCGCGGTACTTTTCCCGGTGCTGCTGCTGGTCAGCATCGCGACCGGCCTGGGTGCAGCCCAGCGCCGGGAACGCTTCGCGACCCTTCGCCTGATCGGCGCTTCGCCACGGCTCGTCTCAGGCATGGCGGCCGTCGAGACGGCCGTCCCCAGCCTGGCCGGCGCCCTGCTCGGCGTCATCCTGGCTGGTGCCTTACGGCCGGCCGCCGCTCAAATACCCGTCAATGGCTTGCGGATGTTCCTCGCGGATTTCACCTTCGAGGCGGGATTCGCCGTGATTGTCGTCGTGCTCGTGGTGGTGGCCTCCGCGCTGGTGGCGGCGGCCCGCACCGCCAGGAGCGGAATTGGCCCGCTGGGGGTTACACGGGCCATGCACGAGAAAACTCCCACCGCGTGGCGGGCCGTGCCGTTGCTGGCCGGACTGGCGTGCATGGCAACCGGAACCGTACTGACCAGGATCGATTCGGACGGCAATCCGTGGACTTCCCCGCTGCTGATCGGCGGATTCGCGCTGACCTCGGTCGGCATCGTGACCATTGGCCCGTGGCTGACCCGTATCGTCAGCACCATCGGGTTATGCCGGGCGCGTAGCGCATCAACGGTCATTGCCGCCAGCCGGATCCGCCGGACCCCCGTGGCAGTTTTCCGTTCGGTGTCAGGGCTGGTCATTGCCGTGTTCATGGTCTCCGTCTTCGCCGGAGGTATCAGCGCCATTGGAACCGTTGAAACGCATCAGGCCCGTCCCGGGCTGCTCCTGCCCACGAGCGTCTATGCAACTCTGGCGCCCGGCTACACTCCGGGCCAGGTGTCGGCCGTGGCCCGGAGCGCCAAGGAACGTGCCGGAATCCGCGATGCCACCATCGGCTACGCCCGGACGGCCCTCGGCCGGGGGGACACCATGGACATCTATATTGCGGCCGCCGATGCGCCATCGCTCGGTTTCGAGGAGCCCCAGGCGGGGAAAATCGTGGCCTTCGACGCGTCGTTCCTGAACTCATGGACCACCACGCCGGTCCCTCTGACGGCCGCGCCGGTCGATAACTTGGAGGGGCTGGTTCCGGTAGTGATGGTGGTCAGTACCGACGGGACGCCCGAGGCCATTGACCGGGCGCGCACGTCCCTGAACACGTCGGGCGCGACGGGCATGCCTGCCACCTCACGCGCGGACACCGCAACGATGAGCAACACCCGGCTGATCCAGGGATTGGCGGCACTTGCCTACATTGGTGTCTTGGTGGCCGTCGTCATCGCGGGAATCTCCCTCGCCGTGTCCACCGCGGCAGCGATCCTGGACCGCAAACGCGTCCTCGGCCTGATGCGGCTGATGGGCATGCCCGTGTCCGTCCTGCGCAAGGTCATTGTTCAGGAGGCCGCGGTGCCCCTCCTGGCCGTTTTGCTGGTATCGGTCGGGCTCGGGTTCTTCGTCGCCTGGCTCATGATCACCTCATTCGGTGGCGGCAGGACCATCACCTGGCCCAGCACCGAGTACTGCGCCGCACTGTCCCTCAGCCTCCTGCTCGCCCTGGCCGCGGTGACAGCCACCTTCGGTCTCATCCGCCCAAACACGGCTATCGCGGCCACGCGATTCGAATAAATCCGCAGTCCGAAAGAGCTCTTGCCCATTTGTGCCAGAAGGCCCCGACCAGGAAATCCGGTCGGGGCCTCACCTGCCGCTTCGTTGGCAAGTCTCACATCCTTGAAGCTGGGACTGTCAGCAACGGACTAACCCCAATGCCGTTCGGTTAGGCGCCGGAATTCAGCGTCAAGTCCCACCGCGTCGGCGTGTTCTCCGGGAAAAGAGGTGTGGCTCCTGTTGAAGTAGTTCGGTCCTCCAAGACTGATCTACCCCCACGGGAGCCACGATGTCCGATTCT
>NZ_JAGPOT010000112.1 GCF_018224015.1 Pseudarthrobacter albicanus | reverse complement strand
TCCCGGGCCCCGGCCTCTCATTCCCAGGCCGTCAGCGGGCCGCCCAAAGCTCCGAAGAGCGGCCCGGAAGCCGTATCCCATCTCCGGATTGCCCCTTGTTCAGCGCTCTCCTAGCGTTCCTCGGCCGTTTCCACCGGGGTGAACCCGGCGCGGTCCACCTTGCGGTGGAAGTGCATGCCGGCGAGCCCGCCCAGGACGGCGCCGACCAGCGCAACCACGGCCACCACGACGGCGGCGATGATGCTCATGGTGTTCAGCTGGCCCTCGTTGACCGGGATCCGCGGGAAGCTGTTCAGGTTCGCCAGGATGTTGAACCGCTGACCGGCGACCAGGGCGAGCACGGCGACGACGACGGCGGCGATGAGGGCCCAGATCCAGACCATAAGGCCCTGCCTGGCGCCGTTGAAGCGCGCCATCCGCCCCGCCACGTAGCCGCCGCAGTAGTACGCCACGAACAGGATCACGAGCAACGCGATGATCCCGATGAGTCCCACCGTCTGGTTGCCGGCAGCCTGGTTCGCCGCCTCGTTGAGGCCGGTATTGGTGGCGAGTCCCACGGCGGTACCGGCCGCGGCAACCAGGGCGGTCAGCAGCACGGCCGTGCCGGTCGCCGCGAGCCAGCCGAAGAAGGCGGAGCCGACCTTAATGCCGCCGAACTGCTCCTTCTCGCGCGCCACCACGGTCTGGCGGGTCGGGGCCTCTTCGGCAACGGCCGGACGGACCGGCCCGTCAGCGTCCTGGCGTGCGTCGTGGATGTGGGCCTCGCGGTTCAGGACAGCGTCCCCGTCACGGGCCCGGCGGGGCGTTCGGTCTTCGGGGCCTGCTGTGCTGCTCATGGGACTGCTCCCCTTCACTGAGTGACCCCGGCTTGTTGTTGAACCAGTCACCGCAAGGCGGAGACCGGCGTGGGGTCCCATCTCCACCTAACCACGGCCGGAACGCGGCAGCAAGGGTGCTTACTGTCCGGCGGAAGGGGCCGCGGGCCCTATCGGCGGGAGCCGTTGCGGGCGGCCCCAGTCCGGTTCAGCGGTATTTCCGGTGCAGGTTTTCCTTCACCGAAGCGCGCGGGCTGGCGTCCGCAATCCAGGGGCCGGTCCCTTCGGACTGGTCCAGCACGCCGGCCTCGAGCCACTCGTACTCGCCGGCGAGGACCTTGCGGGCGAGCACATGGTCGCCGTCGTCCGTGTTCCTCCACAGCCGGTCGAAGTATTCGTCCACGCGCACGCGGGCCTGTTCGCAGTAGGCCTCGGCGAGCTCGTAGGCGGAGGCGCCCCGTTCCGGCGACGTGCGCAGCAGCATCTCGGCCCGGGAGCAGGACGCCGCCATGGCGAACAGTTCCGCGCCGATGTCCACGATCCGGCCCAGGAACGCCTGCTTGTGCTCGAGCTTCGCCTGCCAGCGGCCCATCCCGTAGAAGGTCTGCCGGGCCAGCCGCCGCGAGGACCGTTCGATGAAGCGCAACTGCTTGGCCAGCCGGCCGAAGTCGCTGTAGGACCTCGGATCCATGCCCGCGCCGGCGACCAGTTTGGGCAGCCACCTCGCGTAGAAGCCGGAGGCTCCGACGGCGGCCTTCGCCTTGTCCTGCAGGCTGGCGTCCGCCGAGGCGAGGTTGCCGGCGGCCGCCAGATGCGCGTCCACGGCTTCGCGGGCGATCAGCAGCTTCATGATTTCCGAGGAGCCCTCGAAGATCCGGTTGATCCGCAGGTCCCTGAGCTGCTGTTCGGCTGGCACGGCGCGCTCGCCGCGGGCCTGGAGCGAGTCGGCCGTCTCGAAGCCGCGTCCGCCACGGATCTGAACCAGCTCGTCGGCGATCAGGCAGCTGATCTCCGTGCACCACAGCTTGGCGAGGGCCGCCTCGATCCGGACATCCTTTTGCCCGGCATCCGCCATTTCCGCGCACAGTTCGAACACCGCGTCGAGCGCGAACGCGCTGGCCGCGATGAAGGCGATCTTCTTGCCGACCGCCTCGTGCTGGCCGACCGGCCGGCCCCACTGGGTGCGGGCGTTGGACCATTCGCGGGCAATTTTCAGGCTCCACCGGCCGGAGGCGACGCAAAGCGCAGGAAGTGCGAGACGGCCAGTGTTGAGCGTGGTGAGCGCGATCTTCAGGCCCTGCCCCTCGCGACCCAGCCGGTTGACCGCCGGCACCCTGACCCGGTGGAAGCGGGTGACGCCGTTTTCGATGCCGCGCAGCCCCATGAAGGCGTTGCGGTTTTCAACTGTGATGCCGGGGGAGTCCATCTCGACCACGAAGGCGCTGATGCCACCCTTGTGCACCGTGCCGTCCGGGCCGGTGTGGGCCGGGACCAGCGCCATGACGACGACGAGTTCGGCAATCACGCCGTTGGTCGTCCACAGCTTCACGCCGTCCAGCAGATAGGATTCGCCGTCCTCCGACGCGACGGCGGTGCTGCCCATCCGGGCGGGGTCGCTGCCGACGTCGGGCTCGGTCAGCAGGAACGCGGTGATGGCGCCGGCGGCGCAGCGTGGCAGGTACTCCTGCTTCTGCGCGGGTGTGCCGAAGACCTTGACCGGCTCCGGAACGCCGATGGACTGGTGCGCGGAGACCAGGGCGCCGAGGCTGGGATGCACCGAGCCCAGGAGCGCCAGCGCCCGGCCGTAGTACACGAGCGAGAGGCCCAGGCCGCCGTAATCGCGGGGGATCTTCATGCCGAACACGCCCAGCTCGGCCAGCCCCTTGAGGTATTCGTCCGGGATCCGGGCGTCGCGCTCGATGGCGCGCCCGGACATGGTCCGGCAGTACGCGGTGAGGCGGGCCATGAAGGCCTCGCCGCGACCGACGTCGTCCGCGGGGGCCTCCGGCCACGGATGGATCAGGCTGAGGTCAAAGCTGCCGAGGTAGAGTCCCTTGGCGAAGCTGGGCCGGTCCCAGCTGGTTTCCCGGGCGGCCTCGGTGACGGCCCGGGCATCGGCCGCGGTGGCCTGGGGGCCGATGTGTTCGGCGCTGACCGGTTCCGCTATGGCTGATTCCGGGAGGTCGGTGGCTGGATCGGTGGCTGGATCTTCAATGGCGGAGCTCATCGGGCATCTCCTCTAACCGGGGTGGCCGGCTCGAGCCTGGGTCCGCCGTGGGTGGAAGACCCTTCAGCTGTCCCTCAATGCTACCCGCGGGTAGGTGCCTGTGCTAGGGGAGGGCTGCCCGTGAAAGTCAGTCCCGAAGTCGCCCCTGAGCTCACCTGGAAACTCCACCGTGGCGGCGTGGTGCACCAGGCGGTCCCACAGATGGTTGATGCCGTGGACCAGTCCCAGCAAGGTGCTGGCCGCGATGACCCAGGCCAGGCGTCCGACCCCGACCAGGACCAGCGCCGCGAAGGCAGCGGTAGCCATGAAGACGGTAATCACCAAAGCAACCACGAGGGTTCCAAAGAACACCATGGTTGCCGTTTCCACTGCGCTTAGGTCGAACTGCATTGTTCCCCCTGCATCGTAACTTGGGCTGGACCACTAGCCCGAGCGTAGGGGGGCCGGTGCGGGCGCAGCCAGCGTTTTTGGGTCATGGCGGGGGCGTTGATACAAGATCGAAATGCTACCGAAGGGTAGGTCTCGAAGTGGTCGCGGAAACCTCACTGGCCGGGCGGCCTATGGGCGCGATTAGTCGTCATCGTGCTCGGGGGCGCCCTGGTTCAGGACCTGGAAGTCCGCACCGAGCTGCACTTCCACCTCGGAACCGTCGTTCAGCCGTATCTCCACCTCATAGGCGGAGCCGCCGTCGTCCTCCCGTTCGACGTCGCGCACGGATCCCTGGCCGACCTTGGCGAGCGCAGCGTTGCCCGCCTTGTCCCGGTCCTCGGTGCTCAGCGGCTGTGCCGGGCTGTCCGAGTCGTCATCGCGCTCGATGTCGGCGACCTTGACCAGGACGGGGATGCCGTTCCGGGGCTGGACGTCCCTGGACTGCTGGCTGGCCGCCACCGCAATCGACACGCCTCCCAGCACCACTGCCGCCGACGCCGCCCCGGTGATCAGCATCATTTTCTTCCGCATGACAGTCTCCTCTCAGGTGGTTCCTCCAGTGTGCTCCGGATGCGGATTCCGGACAACGATCAGTGCGACCGGGGGCCTGCGTTAACCTTGTAGTTGGCAGTTTTCTTCGAATCCGCTGCCCAAACATCCCAAGGCAGCTGAAGGAGAGTGCATGTCCCGCTCCGCCGTGTCCTCTGCCGACGCCATCGGCGACCGGCTCCGGGACCTCGAACTTCTCATCAAGGGACCAGCCTGGGCGCTCACCCGCTCGGCGCCGTGGGTGATCGCCGTGCTGCAGGCTTCCTTCAGCCGCATCAGGCCGCAGCTTCCGCTGGAACAGTTCCATGCCGACGTCGATGCCTTCCTCGAACAGCTCCGCCGCCAGGCCCCCGGCACGGGAGAGCAACAGGGCGGCGCCGCCAACGGCCCGCTTTCCGGGAAAAAATATGCGGACGAGTGGACCCGGAAAAACTTCCTGACCCGGCGCAACCAGTCGGGCCAGATCGTCTACGAGGTCACCGAGCCCGCGGCCCGCGTCCTCGCCTTCCTCGACAGCCTCTCCAACGAACGCTCCACCCTCAACGGCTCCCGGCTCGGCACCCTGCTGGGCGACGTCGAAAAGCTCGCCAACGAGACCAACCCGGACCAGAGCGCACGGCTGGAGTCCCTCGAGGAGGAGATCGGTGAGCGCCGCCAGCTGATCGAGGACATCAGTTCCGGCGGGTTTGACGGCCTGCTCGACGACGACGAGGCGGTGGAAGCGGCCGGTAACATCCTGGACCTCGCGGCCGGCCTGCCCGCCGATTACAAGAAGATGCGTGACCGGATCGAGGAACTGGTGGGGGAGCTGCGCAACCAGATCATCGAGGAATCCCTCAGCAAGGGCGCCACCATGGCGCAGGTGCTGGAGGCGGACAAGCGGCTCCGGCAGAGCCCCGAGGGCAGGACCTTCCGCTCCTTCACGGCATTCCTGGAGGACCCGCAGCAGCAGCTGAGGTTCCGTTCCGCGATCGGCGAGGTGCTCAGCCGGCAGTTTGCGGACGACCTCAGCCACGAGGAACGCGAGACGCTGAAGAACCTGGTGGCGGAACTGCGCACGCAGCACAGCCAGATCCAGCGGATCTACGGCAAACTCAGCGAGAGCCTGAACACCTACGTCCAGAGCGACGACTTCCGCCAGTCGGTCCGGCTCCGCCAGGTCCTGCGCGAGGCCGAGCAGGCCATCCGCTCGTTGCCGTATGAGCGCGAACGGCCGGGCCTGGTCCGCGGGCCCGTGCTCTTCAACGCCGGTTTTGAATCCCTGGCCATGGTCAAATTGTTCGACCCGGACGAGTTCGCGGCCGCGCCCAGGCTCGCCGACCCGATCGCGTTCAGCGACTCGGACCGGGCGCGCTCGCCGCGGACCGGCAACGCCAAGCCCGAGCTCATCCGCGCCGCGGTTGCCGGTGCATCCTCCCTCGGCGAGGCCTGGGACCAGCTCCCGGCCGAGGAACGCCACCTCAACTCCATCCGCGCCCTGCTCTCCCACGCCCTCCACGACGGCGCCGGCTTCGACCGCGCCGCGTGGGCGCCCCTCGACTTCGAACAGATAGACGGCACCACCCGCACCGCGTACCTGCCGGTGGTTACGCTCAAGAAGGACTGAAGATGACTGAAAAAACCACGACTGTCGACAACCCGGTGGTCGAGCCTGTTCCGGTGGTCGAGCCTGTCGAGACCCCGATTTCGACAAGCTCAATCCCCGGCGCACACGCCGGCCCCTTCACGGTGACGCCGCGGGACACCTTCGTCGACGGCGCCGCCCTGTTCCCGGGCGACACCGGCGTGCTGCCGATGAAAGTCCGCCAGGCCCTCGTGAAGCTCCTCAAAGGTCCGTACATCGACGGCGGCCGCGACGAAAAACTCTGGACCACGCTGCTGGACAACCAGCTGATCCTGCGCAGCCGGCTCTCCGAAGTCTTCCTGACCCTGCAGCTGGACCACGAACGCAAGGTGGCCGTGCTGCGGCCGGTGGACCCCGACGCGATCGGTGGCAGTACCCGCTCCAGCATCCTGCGCCAACAAAGGGCACTGAGCCGCGTCGAGACCATCGTGCTGCTGCGGCTGCGTCTCCTGCTGGACCGCCACCTCACGGCCCAGACGGACCCCACGATCACGCGCGAAGAAATCGCCGACCTCGTGGCCCACTACCAGCCGGCCGGAGCGCAGGACGCCCTGCGGGATTCCGATGTCGTCAACCGCGCCATCACCAAGCTCCTGGCCCGCCAGCTCCTCCTCACCACAGGCCTGGACGACGTCTACACGATCTCCAACGCCCTCCCCCTGGCCCTCCCCTTCGAAAACATCGGCGACATCCCCGCCCAGATCGAGGCCCTGGTGGCAGCCTCGGCAGACCAGTCGGGAACAGAACCCCTACTGGAACTCGACGCCGACACCGAGGTGACCGGCGAATCCGATGACGAGGGAGAAGGTGAGCCGACCAACGACGACGACGATGTCGCCGTCGGTGACGATGACAACGACGCAGCAGCCGATGCCGCCCAGGGAGTGGCATCGGGCCTGTCGGAGCCGGCAGCATCGTCCGAAGGACGATTGCTGTCCGGCGAAGGGGCGGGGGCGGGGGCGGCATCGGCTGCGGAGTCAAAGGCAACCACAACTGACTCAACCGAAGCGGAGGCCGCCAAGTGAGCATCGCAACCATGCTCCCGATCGGCGAGCTCACCAACCCGGGCCAGATGCGCCTGGCCCTCGTCCAGGTGGTCAACTGGGGCACGTTCCATGGCGCCCACACCATGCACGTGGACCGCAACGGCACCCTGCTGACCGGCAATTCGGGGGTCGGCAAATCCACGCTGTTCGATGCGATGCTGCGGGTCTTCGACGCCCGGCCGCGCTCCAACGAGGCCGCGGCCCAGCGTGCCGGCGGCGCCGTGGAGGACAAGCGGACCACGTTCACGTACATGCGCGGCAAGGTGGGGGACAAGGCGGTCGGCGAGGGCTCGGCCAGTGCCTTCCAGCGTCCCGGCGCCACCTGGTCCGCCGTCGCACTGACCTTCGACAACGCCGCGGGCACCAAGGTGACCGTCTCGGCGCTGTTTGACCTGCCCAAGAACGGCACGGAGTCCAGCGTCGGCCGGTATTACCTGGTCGACAACAAGCCGCTGGATCTCGAACTGCTTGAGGGCATCGCGGAGAAGCGGTTCACCCGGTCCGCGCTGGACGCGATCTTCCCGGACGCCCAGGTCTTCGACGTCCACAAGGCCTTCGCCGAACGCTTCCGGCGCCTGCTCGGCATCAGCTCGGACCAGGCCCTTCCGCTGCTGCGCGTGATCCAGGCCGGCAAGGGCCTGGGCGGCAGCGTCAACAACTTTTTCCGTGACCAGGTCCTGGACCCCCCGGCCACGCTGGCCGCCGCGGACGACGTCGTGGAGGAATTCAGCAACCTCATGTCCATCCGGCAGCGCCTCGAGGACGTGCGGCAGCAGCGCGACCAGCTGGCTCCGGTCCCCGGACTTAACGGTGACTATGCCCGGTCGCTGCTGGAGGCGAACCGGCTGCGGGACCTCGCGGGGGAGGAATTCGAGGCCTACCGGCAGCAGCTCGCCGTCGCCGTCCATGAGAAGACCCTGGAACGCTGCCGCGGGCTCGCGCAGGCGAAAGCCAAGGACCTCGGCGCCGAGCGCGGCGTCCGCGACGGACTGGCCAGGGAGCTGCGCCAGCTGGAGGCGGACTACAACAACCAGGGCGGCAACGCGATCTCCGCGATCGAGCAGTCGCTGGAGAACGCCCGGGTGGGGCTCAGGCTCCGGCAGCAGGTCCAGGAATCGGCCCGCAAGGCCCTCTCCGACGCCGGCCTGGAACTTCAGTGGTCGGCCGCCGGCTGGGAACAGGCCCATGAGCAAGCCGCGGCGCGCTCGGCCGAACTGAAGGACGACTCGGAGGCGCTCAAGGAGCTGCGCTTCGAGGCGTTCGACGGTCACGCGGCCAGGAAACGCGAACTCGCCGCGGCCCAGCAGGAGCTCGTCTCGCTCAAGACGCGCAAGTCCCTGCTGCCGCCGTCGAGCATTGAAAACCGCAGCGCCATCGCCGCGGCGACCGGTGTCCCCGAGGAGCAGATGCCGTTCGGCGGCGAGCTGATCGACCTCGCCGAAGGCCAGGAACAGTGGCGGCCGGCCGCCGAGCGCGCCCTGCGGGGCCTCGCCACGACGCTGCTGGTTCCCGGCGAGCATTTCGCCGCCGTCACCCGATACCTCAATGACCACTCCGTCCGCGGCGCCCTTCGCGCGGTGGACGTGTCCAAGCCGCTTTCCGGCGGCGCGCTGGCCGTGGAGGACGTGGCTGACGGCGATCTGCTGACCAAGCTGAGTTTCCTCACCGATGCGGCTCCCCACCCCGCTCCCCACGCCGCTGCGCTAGCGGTTGCCAGCACCTGGGTCCGGGAACGAATTGCCCTCGACTTCGCTTTCCCCTGCGTGGAGAATCCGGACGAGCTGGCCGGGCTGGACAAGGGCCTGAGCCTGGGCGGCGTGATTAAGCGCAACCGCCACACCGTGGAGAAGGACGACCGCTTCACGTCCCGCCAGGACTACGTCCTTGGCTTCGACAACGCCGCCAAGCTGGAACTCGTGGCGGCGCAGGTCGGGGAGTTGCAGCAGGAGCTCGTCAAGGCAGCGGAACTCGCGCAGAGCCGGGAGGAATCGCACCAGGGCATGACCCGGCAGCTCGAGGCCCTGTGGCGGGTGGCGGATGACCACCGCCCCTGGGACCAGGTCTCGGCCGCCGTGGCCGAGGACGTGCTCGCGAAGATCGAACAGCGGCTCAAGGATGCCCTCGCCGCGCAGGCCGACCTCGAGCCCCTGCGCGCCAGCATCGAGGCTGCCCGGCACCAGCACCAGTCCAGCACCGAGGCCGCCGCCGTGCTGCAGAGCGAGTACAAGGCCCTCGATGCGCAGCTGACGGCCGCCGATTCGCTGCTGGACGCCGCGCGCGCCCGCCTGGAGCAGTCGCCGCCGTCGGACTCCACTGCCGCCGCGCTGGAACCGTACTTCGCCGGCGCCGGCGACCTCCTGGAGATTTACGAGCTCGACAATCTGGCGAACCAGGTGCGGACCAGGCTGCTCGCCGAACTGCACGCGGCGGAGTCCCGGGGACAGGCCACCGCCGAACGCCTGACGCGGATCTTCGAGGGCTTCGTCCGCGAGTGGGGCACGGCGATCTCCGCGGACCACGGCACCTCGATCGGCGCAGCGGGGGAGTTCGAATCCCGCTACCACGCGATCGTCAGTGACGGGCTGCCCGCGCAGGAGGCCGAGTTCCGGCAGTTCTTCAACCAGCGCACGCACGAATCCTTCAGCACCCTGCTGCACCTGCTCGATGAGGAACGCCGCTCCATCACGAGCCGGATCCTGCCGCTGAACGGCATCCTGTCCGAGGTCAACTTCCACGAGGGCAGCTTCCTGGAACTGGACATCAAGCAGACCCTGCCGGCCACCGCCAGGCAGTTCAAGGACGCCATCGCGAACGCGCTCAGGGTCCGCCACACCCGGCCGGGGAGGGCGGCCGTTTCCGCTTCCGGGGCGGACATCGACGACGACGCCGAGCTCACCAACCGCTACAAGTCGCTCGAAACGCTCGTGAAGCGGCTCGGCTCGCAGACCCCCGAGGACCGGCGCTGGCGTGCCGAGGTGCTGGACGTCCGCGGGCACCTGTTCATCCAGTGCAAGGAGCACCGCGAAGTGTCTGGGCCAGCGGCATCACAGGGCGCTGCGAAGCGCGGGAGGAAGACGGACGTCTTCATGCACGCGGATACCGGCTCGATGTCCGGCGGCGAGCGGCAGCGGTTCACGGCGTTCATCATGGCCGCGGCGCTGAGCTACCAGCTGGGCATCGCGGAGCAGGGATTCACCACCTACGGCACGGTGATGATGGACGAGGCCTTCGTGCTGGCCTCGGAGGAGTTCGCGGGCGCCGGAATCAAGGCGCTGCACGAGTTCGGCTTCCAGCTGCTCCTGGCCGCGCCGGAGAACGTGATCGACCTCTCGCGCCACCTCGGATCGGTCACGGAGATCCTGCGGGACAAGCGCACCAACCGCTCCGGCGTCCTGACGGCCCCCGTGATCGGGCCGCGTTCCGGGTCGGGGGGAACCTGGCGTTCGGAGGCCAACCCGGTGGACATCGTCCTCCGCTGACCGTCCGGTCTACTCCAACGCGGGGTCACTTACGGCCCATATTCCCCACCGGGATGGGCCGTATGTGACCCCGCGTTGCCGGTCGCGGAGCCGCCCAGTCCTGATTGCCTACCGGCAGGCGGCCCGGCACCCGTCGATCTGGGCCTGGACGATCGCCCCGTAGCGGGCCACGAGCTCGTCGAAGTCCCAGCCTTCGAACAGGCCAAGGGTCCGAACGGCTTCGCCGAAGCCCGTCATCAGCGCCACCACTATGGAAGCGTAACGCCGGTCCGGCGTCGTGTCCCCGATCAGGCCGGCGATGCTGGCGAGGTAGCGGTCACGCGTTTCCGTGCGGGCGGCTTCCGGCGCGGGAGAATCCTGGATGCTGAACGGCAGCATCGCCCAGGGCTCCTTGAGGCCTCGTTCGCGCCGCATGAGTACGCGGAAAACCAGGGTTGCGCCGAGCTCCGATGCCGGTACCTGCAGCTCATTCAGGAGCGATTCGTCCGGCTGGACGGCTGCGAAAAGCTTCTCCTTCGAGCCGTACAGCTTCATCACCAGAGCGGCAGAGACGCCGGCGTCGGACGCAATGTCACGCACCGTCACGGCACGGTAACCGCGCGCTCCGAACAGCCTTCCGGCGGAGTCCAGGACGGCGTCGCGGCTGGACGGGATCGCGTGGCTGGGGGCGCTCATGCGTCCACCAACTGGTCGGTGGGCGTGTCCAGCTCCAGACTGGCGTTCACCGAGCGGTTGTCCACGGCCAGTTTCCGCGCCATCGCGTGATGGGTCACGGGATGGAGCATGGTGACAATGTAGCGGCCGGCGGCGGGCAGCGGCAGCGAATACCTGCCCTGGCTGTCCGTCCTGGTGGTGGCCACGTGTTCGCCGGAGGCCTGCAGCAGCGTCACGACGGCGCCCGGGAGGGGTGTGCCGGCCGCGCTGGCCAGGCCGCCGAGTTCCAGCCGGTCGTGCAGGTGGAAGTTCTGCGCAAGGGTGCGGCCATCGAAGTCGAACACTTCCGCCATGGGTGCCCAGCCCGCCGCGTTGGCCACCATCAGATATTTGCCGGCGCCGGGCAGCGCCACCGAGTAGTTTCCCTCGCTGTCCACCCGGCTCCAGTCCACGGCTTCACCGCTGGTTTGCAGCACGGAGACGACGGCGGGAGTCACAGGGCGGTGGTCGCCGGCCAGCACACGGCCCTGCACGACCAGCTCGCCGGCGACCGCGGACGGAATAGCGGTTTTGCGGCCTGCCACTGCCGCGGGAATGAAGACAGCGGCAGCGATCGATGCCGCGGACGCGAGCGTCGCCATCCAGAAGACGTCCTGGAATGCCTGGAAGGACGGGAGCTTCGCGGCTCCGACGGTCACGGTGACGGAGGTGAGGACGGCGGCGACGGCAGCGCTCGACGTCGAGGTTCCGATGGACCGCACCAGGCTGTTGAGCCCATTGGCGGAGGCCGTTTCCGTAATCGGCACGGCGCCCATAATCAGCGTCGGCATGGCAGCGTACGCAATGGCCGTGCCGATGCTGACGACGGTGGAACCGATGATGACCCAGGCGATGGAGTCCCAGAAGAAAACCCGGCCCACGTATCCCGCAACCATGACTGCCGCCCCGGCGATGAGGGCAGGCTTCCCGCCGAAGCGCTTGATGATGCCACCGGAGACCGGCGCGAACACCACCATGGCCAGCCCTGACGGGACCATGCACAGGCCGGCCGTGATGACGCTCAGCTGGAATCCGTAGCCGGTGGAAGTGGGCAGTTGGAGTTGCTGGGTGGTCAGGAGCATGTTGGCGAACATGGCAAAACCGATCAGCAGGGAGGCCAGGTTAGTCAGCAGCACCGGCCGGCGGGAGGAGGTGCGGAGATCCACCATCGGCTGCCCGGCCTTGAGCTCATAGGGCACCCAGACGGCCAGGAGCAGCGCGGCGGCAAGGAAAAGCAGCAGCACCGGCTCGGATCCCCAGCCCCAGGATCCCCCCTTGGAGATGGCCAGGAGCAGTGCAGCCAAGGCCGCAGAAAGCACCACGGCGCCGGTGTAGTCGAACCGGCCGGGAGTCCGGACCTTTGATTCTGGCACCACCAGAATCACGGCCAGCAACAGCAATGTGCCGGCACCAGCCGAGACCCAGAAGATCGATTCCCAGCCCAGGCCTTCGTAAAGTATCCCGGCCATCGGCAGCCCCAGGGCGCTGCCGATGCCCAGCGTGGCGCTCATCAGCGCCACCGCCGAACCCATTTTCTCCTTGGGCAATTCATCGCGCATGATGCTGATTCCCACCGGGATCAGGGCCGAGGCGAAGCCCTGCATGGCCCGCCCGATGATCAGCCAAAGAAAGCTTCCTCCGACGGCCGCCACGATGGAGCCCACCACCATGATGGCCATGCAGACCACCATCATCTTCTGCTTGCCGTACATATCGGCGCTGCGGGAAACGATCGGCGTGGCCACCGCGCTGGACAGCAACGTCGCCGTGACCAGCCACGACGCGTCGTCGGCGGTGACTCCCAGAATCCCTGGAAAATCGGGGAGGAGCGGCACGACAAGGGTCTGCATCAGCGCCACCACCGTGCCGCTGAGAGCCAGGACGGCGGTAATGAGCCCCGGGGACGGGGTACGGGACATGGGGCGGGATGTGGGACGTGACATGGCGGGGCCTTCTGGCATGCGGTGGGCGGGGCGGCAGGCGCAGCCCAAAGGGTGAATGCGCGTTTACTCTCTTCGAGTGAACCATTGTTCACCACCGCAGGCAAGGCAAGCGCGTGTTTGTTCGGTCACGACGCCGGCCGACACCGGCGCTCCCTCACCTCTGGCAGGTTTGATTCCGACGCTCCCCCACATCCGGCACCGGCTTTGGCGCCGCGGCTACTCACCCGCCGTTCTCAACTGTTAACCCCGGTGTTCCCTGCCGGCCGTTTGGGTTGACTAGCTTGTTGGGATGGCCGACAATCCTTTGCTCCCGAAGCCTGGCGGGCGGCGGGTCTTCGTTGCCCTGGGGGATTCGTTTACCGAGGGTGTCGGGGACCGGAGCAGGAGGCTGCCGAACGGGGTGCGGGGCTGGGCGGACCGGGTCGCGGAAAGGCTGGCCAAGGCGGAGCCGGGCTGGGAGTACTCCAACCTTGCGATCCGCAGCAAGAGGCTGCGCCACATCATCGCCGAACAACTGGAACCGGCGCTCGCCATGGAGCCCGCGCTGATCACGCTGTACGCGGGTGGGAACGACATCCTGGATTTTGGTACCGATATCCAGGCCCTCATGAAGGACTACGAGTTCCTCGTCGCCCGGCTCGCCGCCAGCGGGGCCACGGTGGTGCTGTTCACGGGTTTCGATGTCCGCGTCTCACCGCTGCTGGAACCCTTGAAGAAACGAAACGCCGTCTACAACCAGCGCGTCCGCGAGGTGGCCGCCCGGTACGAGGCAGTGCTCGTGGACTACTGGTGCTTTGACGCCTTCTACGACCCACGGATGTGGGATTCGGACCGGCTGCACATGTCCAAGGCGGGCCACAAGTACCTCGCCGGGCAGGTCCTGGACCATCTTGGCGTGCCGCACCAGATCAAGTCGAAGGACTGGGAGCCGCCAGCCAAGCTGGGCCTCCGGGAGTGGGAGCGCCGGCAGCGCCGCTGGATCCGGGACTGGGTGCTGCCGCTCTTCGGGCGCAAGCTCCGCGGCGTCACCTTGGGGGACCAACTCAGGCCGCGCTGGCCCGAACCGGTCAGGGTTCCGCGCAAGGGCGGCCTGAAGAAGCTGCTTCCGGAGTGAGCACCAGCCGGACCTGACCACGGGCGGCCGGGCCCAGGAGTGCTGCGGACCCGGCCTGGGCGTCAGCTGTCCATCAGGTTTTCGTAACCGGCGGCGACCCGGTTGGCGTGGAACTCCATGACCTCGAAATCGGCCACTCCGTTGACGTAGAACGGGTCCTTGGCCAGGGCGGTGTCGAGGATGTCCCGTTCCGCATTGGAGAGCAGCAGCGCTCCGGTACGGGGGATCTTGCGCCCCGCGACCATGAATACCCCCTCGTCGAAGGCGTCCTGCAGCCAGGTGACGTGCGCGGGGAGGTGGAAGTCCACGATCTCTTCGGGCACCTTATAAGTCAGGGAGACGACGTACATACGGTCAGCCTACCCGGAGCCTGCTGCGCGCAGGGAGGAAGTTTTTCGGGAACCCCGGAGCGGTCCCTGCATCCGGGAGGTTGAACTGTCAAGCTTCGTCTAGAATGGAGCCATGACCGAACCGCGCTGGCTCAATGCCGACGAACGCCGAGCCTGGCTGGCCCAGCTGAGCATCAATACCCTGCTGCCGGCAGCGCTGGACTCCCAGCTTCATTCCGCGGGCAAACTTTCCCTGTTCGACTACAACGTCCTGGCGATGCTTTCCGAGGCCGAGGGCCGGTTCCTGCCGCTGAGTGAACTCGCCGCGCGCACCAGCGCCTCCCTCTCCCGGCTCTCCCATGTGGTCACCAAGCTGCAGAACCGTGGCTGGCTGGAACGCCAGCCGCACCCGGGCGACGCCCGCGTCACCACGGCGCACCTCACCGACGCCGGAATGGCCACCATCCAGGAGCTCGCCCCCGGGCATGTCGAGGCGGTCCGTTCGCTGTTCCTCGATGCCCTGAGCGCGGCGGACGTCGCGGACCTGGCCCGGATCGGCGAGAAGATCGTGGCCCGTCTGGATGACGACCACTGGATCCTGCGGGACAACTGATTCCGCCGGGCCGGCGCACGCCCAGGTAGACCGCCCAAGTAGCTCGCAGTTGTTGCCGTTTTGAGCGCTCAAAACGGGCACAACTGCGACCCAGTTGGGTTGACCGGGCCGGCTTTGTTGCCCGCGGCAACTGATGGCAGACTGGATCCATGGATTTCACGTCCCGCTATGTGGCCCTTGGAGACTCCTTCACGGAAGGCGTCGGCGACGACGACGCCGGGCGCCCCAACGGTGTCCGGGGCTGGGCGGACCGGGTGGCCGAGCAGCTCGGCGCCGCGGATCCGTCCTTCGGCTACGCCAACCTCGCCATCCGCGGCAGGAAGCTCCGCCAGATCATGGCCGAGCAGGTCGATGCCGCCGTCGAACTCAAACCCACGCTCGTGAGCATCTACGCCGGCGCCAATGACATCCTCCGGCCCAGGATCAATATCGATGACCTGCTGGTGGAATACGATGCCGGCATCCGCAAGCTGACGGCCACCGGCGCCACCGTGGTGATGTTCACCGGCTTCGACTCCCGGGGCTCCAAGGTTTTCAGCACCACGCGCGGCCGGACCGCCATCTACAACGAGCTGGTCCGCGGCATCGCCGGGGACCACGGAGCGCTGCTGGTGGACTACTGGCGATTCAGCGAGTACCACGACTGGGGCATGTGGGCCACGGACCGGATGCACATGTCCGCCGCCGGCCACGCCAACATGGCTAAACGCGTCCTGGCCGTCCTGGAACACGCCCACTCGATCGACGTCCCGCCGATGACACCGGTGCCGGAGCCGAGCCGTGCCGCAGCAATCCGCGCGAACGCCCGCTGGGTCCGGGAATTCGCCGCGCCGTGGGTGGTCCGGCGGGTCACGGGGAAGTCCTCGGGCGACGGCCTGGCGCCGCGGTACGGCCGGCTCACGCACCTCCAAGCCCGGAAACCTGGCGCCTAAGCCCGGAAACCCGGCGTCGCCAGCAGTTCGCCGCTGCCACGGACGGCGAGTACCTCGATCTCCCACCCGTCGGTGGCCCGGTCCAGCATCGGTGTCCCGCCGGCCACGATCGCCGTCGCCAGTACATCGGCGGTGATGATGTCCGGCGCCGCCACCGACACCTGGCGGAACTCGGCGCCCGCGGGCCCTGTCCGGCTGCGGGCGCTCCAGCTGCGGGCGCCCCAGATGTGGTCGCCACGTTCCGCGGAGCCCGAGGTCGCCAGGGCGCGCTTCGTGCCGGGTCCGCCCAGGGGGCAACCGCCAATCAGCGTGTCACGGTCCTGCGGATCAACGATCCCCGCCTGCCATGGTGCCCCCGTCGAGGGTCGGGGCGAGCCGTTCACGAGCACATCGCCTCCGGCGTTCAGGCACCAGTCCCCGACGCCGAGGGCGAGCAGCGCATCGCCCGCCTGTTCGATCGCGTACCCCTTGATGAGCCCGGAAAGGTCCAGGACGCCGTCGGGCCGCTCCGGGGAGAAGGCGCCGTCCGTCAGCAGGCGCCAGCCGACCGCGTCCGCGTAGCGGCCGCGCATCTGGGCTGAGGCCGCGCGGAGCGACATTGAGCCCCGGGCCAGCCTGCTGGCCTCCGAATCGCGGCGGTACAGGCTGAAGGTCCCGTCCAGGCCGGCAAACACGCGTTCGACGGCGGCGGCGGCCGCCGCGAGTCCGCCGTCGGGCCCGACAGTTCCCGGCCCAGTTCCTGCCGGAACGGTCAGGCTGATGACGGTGCCCATGCAGCCGAAGGTCCTGGTTTTCAGGGCGGGACTGTTCACGCCGGCACCCTGGGCTCAGAGGTTTGCTGCATCAAGGGCCGCCTGGAGCGAGGTCAGGTACGCTGCGCTGGTCACGGTGGCTCCGCTGATGGTCTGCACCTTGGAGGACTGGGCCTTGAGGACCTCGGCCCGTAGCAGGGGAGCGGCCCGGTTGCTGATCTGGATGGACTTGCGCTCCGCGTCGGTGAGCTGGAGCGCCGTGACGTCGGTGATCGCGCCGGCCTTCACCGTGATCTGCACCTGGACGGCGCCGAAGCGCGTCTGGACCACCGCGCCGGCGTAGGTTCCGGCCGCCTTTGCGGCGGATCCGGTAGTTCCGGATCCGGTAGTTCGCGACCCGGCGGTTCCGTCCGTCCCGGACAGGGTGCCGACGGCGCCGCTTCCGGTGTCTTCGACGCGGACGCCTGCCTGCCAGCCCGCCAGCAGAATGCCGGCGGAAGCCAGTGCTGCCGAGACCGCTGCGCGTGCCCTCACCAGTCGAACCTTTCGCAGTGGAGCTGGTCTTCGCGGACGCCGGCGGTGCGGGCGTCGTGGATGACGCTTCTGGCCCAGGCTGCGGGACCGCAGATGTACACGTCCGCGTCGGCCACCTGCGGGGCGTAGCTCGCCAGCCGGTGTCCCGCGCGGGACGCGCTTTCCGGCAGCCAGGTCTGGACGCCGGCCGGCCGGGACCCGGTCAGGTGGAAGAGCGTGGCACCCCGGCGCCTGCAGAGTTCCAGGATTTCCGTGCCCAAATAGAGCTCGGCTTCGCCGTGCCCGCGGAGGATCACCGTGGCGTTCCCGGGCTGGAACGGCGTGCTCTCCAGTAGCGCGCGGAGGGGCGTGATACCGATGCCGGCACCGATCATGACCACCTGGTTCCGGCTGCGGGCCGCCGTGCTGAACAGTCCATAGGGGCCTTCCACCGCCACCTTCGTCCCGCGCCGCAGCGACGCAAGCTGCGCCGAGCCCCGGCCCAGGTTGCGGACCGTAACCCGCAGCGAACCCCGCCCGCCGGCGTCGAACGTCACAGGCTCTGCCGAGAGGCTGAACGGGTGCGGATGCCACCAGAGGCCCGGAGCGAGGAACCGCCAGATGAAGAACCGGCCGCCGCTGCCCGCCAGCCGGTCCAGGTGAAGTCCGGACATTTCAATGCTGACTACGCCGGGCGCCACCGGTACCACCCGGCTGACGGTCAGCTGGTGCCGGAACGTCGCCAGCAGGGGTTGCGCCACCCGGCAGTACAGCAGCGCGGCGCCGGTGGCGATGCACAGTGCCAGCCAGTACAGGCGCTGCCACGTGCCCTCGGCAAAGAGCGCGCCGACGCTGAACTGGTGGGGCAGCGCGGCCAGGACCGCGGCGTACGTCAGCAGATGGACGGCGTACCAGAACTCGTAGGGGAAACGACGCCGGACGGCCACCAGGGAGGTGACCACGACGGCGATGAACAGGCCGATCGCGACGACGGCCAGCCACATGTCCGGAACGAGGACCCACAGCGCGACCAGTTCGCTGACAGGATCGAGCCCCTCGGCCATCCCGTAGCCGATCGCGATCAGGACCCCGTGGGCGAGCAGGAGGTAGAGGGCCGGTTTACCGAGTTTGCGGTGGACCTCAAGGGCGCGGTCGTGTCCCATGGTGCGGTCGACGACCGGGACGCGGGCTGCCAGCAGCAGCATGCACAACACGAGGTCCATGCCGGCCAGGCCGGCGGTGATGCCCAGGGCAGTGAAGGACCCGGCGAGGGTCGAGAATCCCGCTGCGCCGCCGTCGGCCAGCCACAACGCGACGGCGAGGGCCAGCGTCGCCCAGAAGAATACTGTCAGCAGGTCCGCGGTCAGCAACCGCCGTCGATGCTGGCCCCTGAACGAATTCACGGCGCCGGGGGCGCGGCGCGGAACCGCGGGCCGGCCCGCCAGGAGTGGTGTATTCATGCCTCCAGAGTCCACCCGCCGCCTATCATTTGGCTGTGAAAAGGCTTCGGCGGGGATATGACATCCCGCCGGGTACCGCCAGCCCTTATACACCCGCGACCGCTCCCCGCAACGCAGGATTGGTCTTTAATTCGCCTGGCTCGTAGACTTGGTAGGCGCTAGGTGGCGCGGAGCGTGTGCAATTGCTCCGGTTGGCGGGATCTGTCTGAGAAATCGACGGTTCCGATGGCCGGTAGTTAGGGGCTCAAGTTGCGCGCATTCCTGTATTCGCCCAGCATCCCGGCACTTCGCAGTGGCTTTCCTTTGATCGCCACAGCCTGGTGCCCGTGGCCCACAATCGTCGCCGCACTGAGGAACCAGCCGGATTTATTGGTCGGTTCCACGGCGGCGGATTCACGTGGACGGGAGCTGGATGCGGACGCTGCCTACCGCACGGTTGGGCGGGAACTCCGCCATCCGTTTCATTTATTTTGAGGAGAGTCGTCATGGCAGCACACTGCCAGGTGACCGGAGCCGAGCCGGGCTTTGGACACAGCATTTCGCACTCGCACCGCCGCAACAAGCGCCGGTTCGACCCGAACATCCAGAAGAAGCGCTACTGGGTTCCGTCCCTGCGCCGTAACGTCACGCTGCAGGTCTCTGCTCGTGGCATCAAGACCATCGACGTACGTGGCATCGACGTAGTTGTCGCCGCCATCCTGGCACGAGGAGTGAAGCTCTAGTGGCAAAGGACAAGGACGTACGTCCGATCATCAAGCTGAAGTCGACCGCGGGCACGGGTTACACCTACGTGACGCGCAAGAACCGTCGTAACGATCCGGACCGCATGGTTCTGAAGAAGTACGACCCCAAAATCCGCAAGCACGTCGAATTCCGAGAGGAGCGCTAAACACATGGCTAAGAAGTCAATGATCGCTAAGAACGAACAGCGTAAAGTCATCGTCGAGCGTTATGCTGCAAAGCGCCTCGAGCTGAAGAAGGCTCTGGTTGACCCCAAGTCAACCGACGAAGTGCGCGAAGCCGCACGCCTCGGCCTGCAGAAGCTGCCCCGCAACGCATCGCCCGTCCGTCTGCGTAACCGCGACATCATCGACGGCCGTCCCCGCGGTACCTTCCAGAAGTTCGGCATCTCCCGTGTTCGCTTCCGCGACATGGCTCACCGCGGTGAGCTCCCGGGCATCACGAAGTCTTCCTGGTAATTCAGCACCCCTGAGGCCAGTGGCTTGAGAAGGGCCGGCAACGATTTGGTTGCCGGCCCTTTTGTTTTTAACTTGCGTCTGGGCGGCTCCCGCCGGCAGCCCCTTGTCGGGTCTGCCTTGCTGGTGCCCTCTCTGGTGATGCACCGCACAGGCTGCAATTACGACGCCGACGCCCCGGTTCTGCGCCAAATGGCCCCTTTTGCGGCGGATTGCCGCGGATCCCGCCGCCCCCTGGGGTGGATTTGTGCTTGGTCATGGTGCCGTGTAAAGTAATTCGAGTCGCCGCCGCTGATGCGGAAAGATAGCGACCGACCCCCTTGATGAACAGCCTGGAATATGGCGCACTTTGTGTGTGCCGGAACCGGGTGGGGACCCCCTCGTGGAACTGGAAATCGCGGAGACGCTGGTTTGCAAAGTTTCGTGGGATCGGGTAAGTTTGGGAAGTTGCTCCGGAGCGATCCGCGACCGTGATGGTTGTGGTGGTGCCGGGTGTGTCTGTTGTTTGAGAACTCAATAGTGTGCCAAGTTTGTTGATACCAGTTTATTGTATGATGGATTGGTTGTTTTGCCGGACCGTGCCGCCCCTGTGGTGTGGTCTGGTTTTTACAGCCGGTTTCAAATTTTGTGCAGCCCGGGTCCGCGTTTTCCCGCGGGCTTCGTGGTTATGTCTGTTTTTGTTTTACTTCAACGGAGAGTTTGATCCTGGCTCAGGATGAACGCTGGCGGCGTGCTTAACACATGCAAGTCGAACGATGAACCCCGCTTGCGGGGGGATTAGTGGCGAACGGGTGAGTAACACGTGAGTAACCTGCCCTTAACTCTGGGATAAGCCTGGGAAACCGGGTCTAATACCGGATATGACCTCCCGCCGCATGGTGGGGGGTGGAAAGCTTTTTTGTGGTTTTGGATGGACTCGCGGCCTATCAGCTTGTTGGTGAGGTAATGGCTCACCAAGGCGACGACGGGTAGCCGGCCTGAGAGGGTGA
>NZ_JAGPOT010000111.1 GCF_018224015.1 Pseudarthrobacter albicanus | reverse complement strand
GCAGGACCTTCCGGCAGGAAATCGGGCCAAAAATACACCCAAGCCGAGAAGGACAGGTTCTTTGTCTTGCTGGACCGGCTGGGGAGGGTGAGCCTCGCGGCCAAGACGGTGGGAATCAATGTCCAAACCTGCTTCCATTGGGCCTACAAGGCTGGCGCCGTCACCCGCAAACCCCGTACAAATCCGGTGGCAAAGCAGTCTGCCACCCAGGAACAGAAGGACGAGTTCTTCGCCGTCCTCGCTCGTGTGGGCAGTGTCAGCGTGGCCGCCCGGGAGCTCGGTCTGGCGAGATCGCAGTGCGTGAGCTGGGCCCGTCATGCCGGAATCGGGTCCATCCACCCAGGGGTGGGGAAACGCGCCGAATTCCTACGGTTGCGCGAAGCGGGCGTCGGCCGGATGGAGGCCGCTGCCACCGCCGGTGCGAGCCGCAAAAGCGGGTACCTGTGGGAGGACGAGCGGGATATGGCCAAGGGCCGCGCCGTTGGCTCCAACGCCCCGGACGTGCCGTATAAACAGGAAGTGATTACTGCTTTAGCCGAACCACCGGCCCCCGTTACGGCACCGGAAGCCCCGCCGGAGCTGGTGCCGGCGCTGCCACCACCGCCGGCGGCTCCGGTGGCTTTGGAAGCCCTGGAACAGCCCATCAGTACCCGCTACCTGTCCTTGCCTGAGCGGGAGAAGATCGCGGACCTGCGCTCCCAAGGAACCTCCATGCAGGCGGTTGGCAGGGCCCTGGGCCGATCGGTGGGCACCATCAGCCGGGAGATCAAACGCAACAGCCACCCCGTGCTCGGCTACCAACCCTACGGCGCCCACCGCACCGCCACGGCGGCACGGGAACGGCCCAAGGACAGTAAACTGGCCGAACCCGGGGAACTGCACGATTACGTGAAAACCAAGCTCCTTACACGCTGGTCCCCGGAGCAGATCTCGAAGCTGCTGATCAAGGACTTCCCCGATGACGAGCAGATGCGCGTGAGCCCCGAAACGATCTACCAGGCCCTCTACTTCCAGGCCCGCGGCGGACTCAAACGCGAGGTCAAAGAGGCCCTGCGCAGCGGACGGACACGCCGCAAGAAGCACAAGAACCCCGAGGAACGCACCCATCGTTTCCGGGACCCGATGATCAACATTTCCGAACGCCCCGCAGAGGTCCAGGACCGCGCCGTCCCGGGCCACTGGGAAGGGGATCTGATAACCGGAACCTACAACCAGTCGGCGATCGCAACGCTGGTGGAACGCACGACCCGCTACGTGATGCTGGTGCACCTGCCGGTCGATCACACCGCCGAATCGGTCCGCGACGGGCTCATAGAAACCATGGGCAAGCTGCCGGCGCACCTGCGGGGATCCCTGACCTGGGACCAGGGCGTCGAAATGGCCAGACACAAGGCCTTCAGCATCGCCACCGACATGGACGTCTACTTCTGCGACCCGGCCAGCCCCTGGCAGCGCGGATCCAACGAGAACACCAACGGGCTGCTGCGTCAGTACTTCCCCAAAGGCACCGACCTGAACGCCTACGGCCCCGAGGACCTCGAACACGTCGCACAGGAACTCAACGCCCGCCCCCGCAAAACACTCGGCTGGAATACTCCGGCCGAGGCACTTCGTGATTTACTAATAGCCAGCTGACCTCGGGTGTTGCATCGACCCCTGGAATTCGCCAAAGACGGGCATTTCGTGTTTAAAACGCCGGACCCGATCCCAATCTCATCGGTGGATCAAGGCTAAGTAGCCGATGGTTTTCCGCAGCCCAGGGATCTCAGTCGAATCAAACCTGACCGGGAGTATGTACTCCTGCTTGCTGTGCTCAATGGCGCGGGCCTGAGCGCTGGACCTCTCGTGGTTGGTCCAGACCTTTCTTCTCGTACTCCGCTGACGCGAAGATGATGCAGTATCGGGCTTGTTTTTGGTGGACGTAGTCGAGGTGAGAATAGAGGTCCTTTCCCCAAAGGTCCGCCTTCTCGTAGTCGTCGTAAAAGACTCGTATCCCGAGTCGCACAAGCTCGGCAGCGGTTTCGTTCACATAACCGCGCTGTTCTCCTGCAAAGGAGAGTGCGACGTCATATTGGTAATCATCGTCCGTGATCCCCAAAGCCTACTTTGCGCCGCTGACACTGCCGCCCCCGTGTAGCGAGCACACGTGCCATTAGGTACGGGGCGACGGATCAACATCGACGGCCATGCAGGAAGTCTAATGCGGGGTCCACCGCTGGACCCTCCCTCGCCTTTCGTGTCGGCGCGGCCCGCGTTCCCTCAGGCAGGCAGAGGGTGTGTCGGCCAAAAAGCGGCGGGATGCGACGGAGCGTCGGCCAAAAAGCGGCAGGAGGTGAGGGAGCGTTGCCACAGGGAGGTCCGGCCCCATTGGTATTTGCGGAGAATTGGTTCTCTATAAACCGCAGATGCAAGCTAGAGTTTTCCTATGCCCAATATTCGCGTTTCCGAAGCGGCCCGGTTCCTCGGCGTCAGTGATGACACCGTCCGCCGCTGGACCGAGAACGGAAGCCTGACCCCGCTCAGGGACGACGCCGGCAGGCTGGCCGTGGACGGGCTGGAGCTCGCGCGGCTGGCCCGGGAACAGGCGCAGCTTCCGGATGACCCGGCCAAGGTGGGCAGTTCGGCCCGGAACCGCTTCGTCGGGCTGGTCACCGCCATCACCGCGGACACCGTCATGGCGCAGGTGGAACTGCAGTGCGGGCCGTTCCGGGTCGTGTCGCTGATGAGCAGCGAGGCCGTGCGGGACCTGGGGCTGGAGCTCGGATCGGTTGCCACCGCCGTCGTCAAGGCGACCACAGTCATCATCGAAACGCCGAAAGGGAAGAGCATCCTATGAAATTTTCACCGGCCTTCCTTCTCGCGGGTGCGTTGGCCACCGGCCTCGTCGGCTGTGCATCGGGCACCCCCGCCGCCGCAGGCAGTTCCTCCGCCGCCGCCGCAGCGGGCGGGTCCGGGACGCCGGACCCTCCGGGAGCATCACGGTCTTCGCGGCGGCGTCGCTCAAGGCCACCTTCACCAGGCTGGCCAGCGATTTCGAGGCCAGGAACCCGGGAACCAAGGTCACGCTCAGCTTCGCCGGTTCCTCCGATCTGGTTACCCAGCTCACCCAAGGGGCCCCGGCGGACGTGTTCGCCTCGGCCGATACGAAGAACATGGCCAAGCTCTCCGGCGCGTCGCTCATCGAAGGATCGCCCAGGGACTTCGCCACCAACGTCCTGACCATCGCCGTGCCGCCGGCAAATCCCGCCTCGATCGGCTCGTTTGCGGACCTCGCCAAGCCGGGCGTGAAGGTCGTCATCTGTGCGAGCCAGGTGCCCTGCGGCGCCGCGGCCCAGACGGTCCAGAAGGCAAGCGGCATCACCCTGCAGCCGGTCAGCGAGGAATCCTCCGTCACCGATGTCCTGGGCAAGGTCACCTCGGGTGAAGCCGACGCCGGACTGGTCTATGTCACTGACGTCAAGACCGCCGGGGACAAGGTCAGGGGAATCCCGCTCCCCGAGTCGGCCCGGGCCGTCAACACTTACCCGATCGCCGCCGTGCGGACCAGCAGGAACAAGGACCTCTCCGCCGCCTTCATCGCCGCGGTGACTGGCAGTGAGGGCCGGAAAGTCCTCCTCGACGCCGGCTTCGGCGCACCGTAGGCGGCGGATGAGTCCCCCAAGACGCCGGGGAAACGGCACAGGAAAAAGAACAGGCAGCACGTCGGGCCACCAGTACAGCGGGATTCCAGTCTGGATCATGGCGATGGCGGCCGTCGGCGCGCTGTTCGTCCTGCTGCCGCTGGCGGCCATGGTGGCCAAGGTCAACTGGCCGCAGTTCCTCCCGCTGGTGACCTCCGAAGCGTCCCTCACCGCGCTCGGGTTGAGTCTTCGCACGGCCGCCGCCAGCACCCTCCTGTGCGTGCTGCTGGGCGTGCCGCTGGCGCTGGTGCTCGCCCGCGGGCGCTTCCGCGGGCAGTCTCTGTTGCGCTCCTTCGTGCTGCTGCCGCTGGTCCTGCCGCCGGTGGTGGGCGGCATCGCCCTGCTGTACACCTTCGGCCGGCAGGGCCTGCTGGGCCGGAGCCTGGAAGTGGCCGGGATCCAGATCGCGTTCTCGACGACGGCGGTGGTGCTCGCCCAGACCTTCGTGGCCCTTCCGTTCCTGGTGGTGAGCCTCGAAGGTGCCCTGCGCTCGGCCGGGAGCCGGTATGAGGCCCTGGCGGCGACTCTCGGCGCGCGCCCCACCACGGTGCTGCGCCGGGTCACGGTGCCGCTGGTCCTGCCCGGCCTCGCCTCCGGGACCGTGCTGTCCTTCGCCCGGAGCCTCGGCGAATTCGGCGCCACCCTCACCTTCGCAGGCAGCCTGCAGGGGGTCACGCGCACGCTGCCGCTGGAAATCTATCTGCAGCGCGAGACCGACGCCGACGCCGCCGTCGCGCTCTCCCTGCTGCTGGTGGCGGTGGCGGTGATCGTCGTCGGGCTCTCCTACCGGCGTTCGGCGCCTGCCAGGATCCGGGGCAGCGCCGGGCCGGGGACTGGGGCATGACGTTCAGGATGGACGCCGCCGTCGCCGCCCGCGGCTTCGAGGTGTCCCTGGGGCTGGGGGCCGGCGAGACGCTCGCCGTTCTGGGGCCCAACGGCGCCGGGAAATCTACTCTGCTCGCTGTGGTTGCAGGCCTGCTGCGCCCCGATACGGGCAGGGCGGAAGTGGACGGCCGGATCCTGTTCGACCTGCCTTCAGCCAGCAGGAACGGGACGGCCGGCTGGACCGCCCCGCACCGCAGGGGCACTGCCCTCCTGGCCCAGGAACCGCTGCTGTTCCCGCACCTGAGCGCGCTCGAGAACGTGGCCTTCGGGCCGCGCAGCGCCGGGGTGCCCAAGCGGGCGGCCCGGGAGGCCGCCCTGCGCTGGCTGGCCGAGGTCGACGCCGAAGACCTTGCCTCCCGGCGCCCCGGGGAACTCTCCGGCGGACAGGCCCAGCGCGTGGCGGTGGCGAGGGCGCTGGCAGCCGGTCCCGACGTGCTGCTGCTGGACGAGCCGATGGCCGCCCTGGACATCCACGCCGCCCCGCTGCTGCGCCGGCTGCTGAAGCGGGTCCTGGCGGGCCGCCGGGCCATCATCGTCACGCACGACGTGCTGGACGCCTACATGCTCGCGGACCGTGTGATCGTGATGGAGGATGGCCGGATCACCGAGGAAGGCCCCACCCGCGAGGTGCTCCGGCGGCCGCGCAGCAGCTTCGCCGCCGGCCTGGCCGGGCTGAACCTGGTCACAGGCTCCGCGACCGCGGCCGGGATCCGCTCCGCGGAGGGCCTGGAGTTCACCGGACAGCATGACGTCCCGCTCATCCCCGGGCAGGCCGGGGTGGCCGCCTTCCCGCCCTCGGCGGTGTCCGTTTTCCTCAGCGAGGCGCACGGCAGCCCGCGGAACTCGTTTCCGGTGACCATCACGGACCTGGAGTCGCACGGGGACCAGATCCGGATCCGGGCCGGGGAACTGTCCGCCGATGTCACACCGGCAGCTTCCGGGGACCTCGGCCTGGTGCCGGGCCTGGGCGTCTACTTCGTGGTCAAGGCAGCCGCGGTGTCCATTTACCCGGCGTAGCCGGGGCGGCGGCTCCGGGCTGCAGTCACGGCTGCCGGCGCCGGACGGGGTGTTCGCTGATGATGGAGAGCCGGTTGAAGGCATTCATCGTGATCGCCAGCCAGCTGATGACGGAAAATTCCTCGACCGTGAGGTGATGCCGGGCGTAGCCGCTGTCCCGCTCGCGGGCAGCGAAATCGCTGACGTTGGTGACGGCCTCGGCCAGGGCGAGAGCCGCACGTTCCTTCTCGGCGAACAACGTGCTTTCGCGCCAGGCAGGCAGCACGGCAAGCCGCTGGCTCGTTTCGCCGTTCTCCAGGGCGTCCTTCACATGCACGTCAAGGCAGTAGGCACAACCGTTGATCTGGGAAATTCGGATATTCAGCAACTCCGTCAACGTCCGGTCGAGTCCAGCCTCATCGGCAGCCTCCCGGGCTTTAAGCTTCAGTCCGTTCAGTGCCTTCCATACCGCCGGATTTTCCTTGTCCAAGAAAACACTCCGGGTGATGGGGTTCTGCGGTGCCGCCGTCTCGTCCATGCTGCCCAGAATACCCACCGCCCGCCCTTGACATTCGACGTGACAGATCAGTCAAGGATATGACAAGCTTCAGATGCAAAAGAGCCACGGTTCGGTGGCCGGTTCCTTGGGGGAGCCGGCCACGGAATTGCCGTGCGGCCATCATCCGCCGGGGGACATGCCCATTCCCGCCCCCGCGCCCCGGGGGACATGCCCATTCCTGGGCTCAGCCACTGGGCATAGTGGGGTTATGTCCGGTCGCGCGGGCCAGCGGAGGGCATGTCCGCGGGTCCAGGCGCGGATCCAGGCGCGGGGCCCGGGGCGGGTCCAGATGCGGGGCCCGGGCGTCCGGCAAGGACACAAAGGCTGGGCAGGCGTTTCGCCGTCGGCAAACTTGGATTCAAGGGGAGTCCACCAAAACCTGAGCGGGATAGACTCAACTTTAATAGCAGTCAATCCGGAAGGAGCTCTCTTTGGACGCCAAATTCACCACCAAGAGCCAGGAGGCTCTTGCGGCAGCAGCCATGAACGCCTCGACGGCGGGAAATCCCCAGGTGGAACCTGCCCACCTGCTCAAGGCCCTCATGGACCAGCGGGAGGGCGTCGCCGTCGCGCTGCTCCGCGCCACCGGAACCGACCCGGACGCGGTCAGCGTCCGGGCCAGCGCCGCCATCAAGGCGCTCCCTTCCACCTCCGGCACCTCCGTGCAGCAGGCCCAGCTGTCCCGCACCGCGCTGCTGGCCATAAAGGCTGCGCAGGCCGAGGCTGACCGGCTCGGGGACTCCTACGTCTCCACCGAACACCTGCTGCTGGGACTCGCCGCCGGGAGCGATGCGGTGGGAAAGCTGATGCGCGACGCCGGCGCGTCCCACGAGGCACTGCTCGCGGCCCTGCCCGGCGTCCGCGGCGACCGTAAGGTCAACACCGCGGACCCGGAAAACACCTTCCAGGCGCTGGAGAAGTACGGCACCGACCTCACCGCCATTGCCCGCTCGGGGAAGCTGGATCCGGTGATCGGGCGTGACGCAGAAATCCGCCGCATCATTCAGGTCCTGAGCCGCCGCACGAAGAACAACCCGGTGATCATCGGCGAGCCCGGCGTCGGCAAGACCGCCGTCGTCGAAGGCCTGGCCCAGCGGATCGTGGCCAACGACGTGCCCGAGAGCCTGCGCGGCAAGACCCTGATCGCCCTGGACCTCGCGTCCATGGTGGCCGGTGCCAAATACCGCGGCGAGTTCGAGGAGCGGCTCAAGGCGGTGCTGGAGGAGATCAAGAGCTCCGAAGGGCAGATCGTCACGTTTATCGACGAGATCCACACTGTGGTGGGCGCCGGCGCGACCGGGGACAGCTCCATGGACGCCGGCAACATGCTCAAGCCCATGCTGGCCCGTGGCGAACTGCGCCTGATCGGGGCCACCACGCTGGATGAGTACCGGGAAAACATCGAGAAGGATCCGGCCCTGGAACGCCGGTTCCAGCAGGTCTTTGTCGGCGAGCCGAGCGTGGATGACACCATCGGCATTCTCCGAGGGCTCAAGGAGCGCTACGAGGCGCACCACAAGGTCTCCATTTCGGACTCCGCCCTCGTCGCCGCCGCCACGCTCTCCAACCGCTACATCTCCGGCCGGCAGCTGCCGGATAAGGCGATCGACCTCGTGGACGAGGCCGCGTCCCGGCTGCGGATGGAGATCGATTCCGCCCCGGAGGAGATTGACCAGCTGCGCCGGTCGGTGGACCGGCTGACCATGGAGGAGCTTGCCCTTGCCAATGAGAAGGACGCCGCGTCCGTGGAACGCCTTGCCGCCCTCCGCGCGGACATGGCGGACAAGAAGGAAGAGCTCGCGGCCCTGAATGCCCGCTGGGAGGCCGAGAAAGCCGGGTTGAACCGGGCGGGCGACCTCCGGGCGAAGCTTGATGAGCTGCGTTCCATAGAGGAAAAGGCCGAACGCGAGGGCGACCTCGAGACGGCGTCCAGAATCCTCTACGGCGAGATCCCCGCTCTCGAACGCGAACTGAGCGCCGCCGCCGAGGCGGAGTCCGCCCGCGTGGCAGGCGGGGGTTCAAAGCAGGAGCTCATGGTGGCCGACGAAGTCACCGCGGATGACATCGCCGAGGTGATTTCCGCCTGGACCGGGATCCCGGCCGGGCGCATGCTGCAGGGCGAAAGCCAGAAGCTGCTCGAGATGGAACACGTGCTGGGCGAGCGGCTGATCGGCCAGCAGAAAGCCGTCACCGCCGTCTCCGACGCCGTGCGCCGCGCCCGGGCGGGCATCAGCGACCCCAACCGGCCCACCGGCTCCTTCCTGTTCCTGGGCCCCACCGGCGTCGGCAAGACCGAGCTCGCCAAGTCCCTCGCGGACTTCCTCTTCGACGACGAACGCGCCATGGTGCGGATCGACATGTCCGAATACTCGGAGAAGCACACGGTGGCCCGCCTCGTCGGGGCGCCTCCGGGCTATGTGGGCTACGAGGAAGGCGGCCAGCTGACCGAAGCCGTCCGCCGTCGCCCATACTCCGTGCTGTTGCTCGACGAAGTGGAGAAGGCGCACCCGGAGGTGTTCGACATCCTCCTGCAGGTGCTCGACGACGGCCGTCTCACCGACGGCCAGGGCCGCACCGTGGACTTCCGCAACGTGATCCTGGTGCTGACCTCGAACCTGGGCAGCCAGTTCCTCGTGGACCAAGCCCTGGATGCCACGGCCAAGCGGAACGCCGTGATGGCGGCGGTGCACGCGGCCTTCAAACCCGAGTTCCTGAACCGGCTGGACGAGGTGGTGCTCTTTGATCCGCTGACCGTCGAGGAGCTGTCCCGGATCGTGGAACTGCAGGTCAAGGAGCTGGGGGAGCGGCTGAAGGGCCGCCGCCTCAACCTGGAAGTCACCGACGGCGCCCGTGCCTGGCTGGCGGTGACCGGCTTCGATCCGGCCTACGGCGCCCGTCCGCTGCGCCGGCTGGTGCAGCGCGAGATCGGGGACCGGCTGGCCAGGGCCATCCTCGCCGGCGAGATCACGGACGGTGACACCGTGCTGGTGGACACCGCCCCGGACCTGGAGGAACTCACCGGGGGTGGCGCGCTGGCTTCGGACTGGCCCGACGGCGGTGCGGCCACCAGCGGCGGTCTCTCGGTGCGGCGCAGGGACTAGCGGGGCTGCCCCGGCAGCCGGCTCCCCGCCCTGCTGCCGGTTTACGGCTGGGGGAGCAGGGTCTCCAGGAGGACATTTCCTGTGTCGGCGGTGACGAAGCAGTCCACCCGACGGTCGCCCGTGTCCCAGCTGGTGGAACTCGGGTAGGCAAGCTTGTAGCTCAGGACATAGTCGGCCGGCTTGTCCGTGAGCGGCGCCGCCTTGCAGGCGTCCAGGGCTTTCTGCTTGAGCGGGTCGCGGCCCGGATAGGCGTCCGCAGCCGGATACGTCCCGACGGCGACCAGCTGGGCCGAATGGCCGGTTTCGCAGGCCACAACGGTGGACTGCGGGGCCTCGGGATCGAAGTCCTTGAAGCAGTCGCCCAGCCGGAAGTCCAGGGCATTGACGCCCGCCAGCGGCAACGGTCCACGGCTGGCGGGAGCCGACGACGCTGCGGCGGGAGCGGGGGAGCTGTCCCCGGCCGCGGGGCCGGGGCCGCCCCCGAGCGAGGACGCCAGCCACCAGGCCAGGACGCCGATGACAAGGAGTCCGGCCACGCCGGCGCCGACCCTCGGCAGGCCCTGCCGCCGGAGCCAGCCGCCCACCTGGGCGGTGCGCGCCGAGACCAGCCTGCCGGCGCCGGAGGCGGCGGTTCCGGCCGTTGTCCGGCGGGAGTCGGTGAAGGAATTTCGGGTGTCTTCCCTGCTGGCCGGCGGCACGGAAGGGCGGACGGGTGATGACCGTGCGGCAGGCGGCACTACCGGCGTCCCGGACGTCGGCGGTGTTGAGGGTCGCGGTGGGATGCCCGGCCCTGATTGTCCGCGCAGCCCACCGGAGGGAGGAGCCCCAGGCAGCCCGGCATCGCCGTGCCTTGCGTTCTCTTCGGTCACTGAGAATTCACCACTTCCGTGCGTCTTTGCCGCGACTGGAGGCCCGGCGCCATGGCCTTTTTCCGGGAGTCCACTACGGAACTCTACCGAAGAAGCCTGCCGGGCCGCATGCCGCCGGGCCCCGGCCGGGGCCGCCGGACGCGCCACACGGTCCACAAGGGCGGCGCTGGCGAGCAGTCGGGCCCGAAAGCATGTAATCTAGGTGTACGACAAATTGACCAAACATTCCGGGGCCTCACCGATCGCCAAGGTGACCACCTCCGGTCCGAGTACAAAGGGGGTCACGCCATGGGGCGCGGCCGTCAAAAGGCAAAAGCTACCAAGCAGGCTCGGGATATCAAGTACTACTCCCCGAACACTGACTATTCGGCACTTCAGCGCGAGCTCACGGGCCCGGGCGGCCGTGCCACGAGCCACTTCGCGGATGACCCGGTCGAGCCGGACTATTCAGCCTACGTGGATAAGTACGCGGACGATTTGGAAGAAGACGACGACGAGGTGGATTCCCGCCGGATAGGTTAGTTGCCGCCCGGCGAAGCTGCAGTGCGGCACCCCGGCTCTTCTTTACAGCACCGTGGGTGCTGACCCCAGGTATCAGGCCCGTCGGGCACGCCGTTATCGGTGTGTCCCGCGGGCCTTTTCTGTTGCCGGCAGCGGCACCGGACTCCAGGGGCGGGCAGGCCGGGCGCGCCGGATCGGAAAAAGCGTCTGCGGCGGCCCGGCAGCTGCCAGGAAGTTGAGGATGAGGCCCGTGACCGTGTCCGGCTGTTCCAGCGGAAGCGCGTGCGATGCTCCGGGAACGACGGCGAGCTGGCCTTCGGGCAGGGCCTCGTACAGTGAGACGGTATGGGGCAACGTGACGAAGTCGTCGTCACCGACCACAACGAGCACCGGGCGCGGGATTTGGGCGACGTCGGCGGTGGTAAGCGCGGGCTCCGAACTGGACATTGCCAGACTCTTGCTGAAGACGACTTCCAAGTGCCCGGCGCCGTCGGGGGACCGTTCCAGGTAGGCGTTGCCCAGTTCCTGCATGGCTGGCGAATGCGGGTCCATCTCAACGGACATAACGCCGTCGTGATGGTAGTTGGCGCCAATCACAACGAGCTTGTCCACGAGGTCCGGGCGCCTGAGCGCCACGAGGAGCGCGATTATTCCGCCGTCACTCCAGCCCACGAGGTGTGCCGGGGCGCCGACAACGTCCTCGAGCACCCGGACCGCCTCGATTGCCATGTCGTCATAGTGGAACCCGGCATCCGTGTCCGCGGTATAGCCATGGCCCCGGCGATCGAAGGCTACGACGCGGAACTGCTCCGACAGGCCGGATCCGATGCTGTTGAGCAGTGCGTCGCTGTTACTCAGGCCGCCATGCAGCAGCAGGAGCGGCTCGCCGGCGCCCCCGCGGTCGTCCACCCATGTGGGGTGCCCGTCAATGTCCACGCGGCCGGCCATGGTCCCATTCCATTCTGGAGGATTGATCAGTTGCGGCGGGTTTGCCGCTGCGGCCATTGTCCTCCGGTGGCCCGCGGCACCACAACCGGCACCCCACCGCCCGGGCGCCGGGGCTGTTGTCAGGGTCAGGGCCCCGTACTAGGTTGTTCGTGGGCGGCTTGCCGGCGCGTTCATCGATGGTTCGAAGGGGAATGATTCTTTATGCCACAGGTTGAAAGCTATAAGCAGGGGACGCCGTGCTGGGTGGATCTTTCTGCGACTGATATCGAGGCGGCCAAAACGTTTTACTCGCAGCTGTTCGGCTGGGAGCTGGACGCCATGCCTGCCGGGCCGGACATGACGTACTACATGGCCAAGCTCCAGGGCCGCTATGTGGCCGGAATGATGCAGCAGATGCCGGACATGGCGGCCGCCGGGGTGCCGTCCCATTGGGAGAACTACCTCGCGGTGGATGACGCCGATGAGGCAGCCGCCCGGGCCACGGAGGCCGGCGGAACGCTGCTGTTGCCCGCGGATGACGTTCCGAACGGCGCCGGGCGGATGTTTTTCGCGTCCGATCCCACCGGCGCCGAGATCGGTTTCTGGCAGGCCGGGACACACATCGGCTCAGGGCTGGCTGACGAACCCGGCGCCGTGGTCTGGAGCGAGCTGCAGACCGACGACGTCTCCCGGGCAGTTCCTTTTTACCAGGCGGTCACCGGCTGCACCACGGAAACGCGCCCCGCCGGCGACCTGGTCGAATACACCACCTTCCTGGTGGAGGGACAGTCCGTTGCCGGCGCCATGAGGCAGCCCCTGGAGGGAGTGCCTGCTTTCTGGATGACCTACTTCAAGGTTGAGGATGTGGACCAAGCCGTGGCACGGGCGCAGGAGCTCGGCGCGGCGGTCCATGCCCCCGCCTTCGACGTCCCCGGAGTGGGCCGGCTGGCCGTGCTCGCGGACCCGAACGGAGCGGCCTTCAGCCTCATGGCCGGCGAAACGTCCGGCACGCCGTGACCGGTCGCACGGGCTACAAAACGGGCGAGGTCTGCTGGGCGGACCTGCAGACACAGGACGTCGAGGCCGCGAAGTCCTTCTACGCCGGGGTCTTTGGCTGGCGTTACGAGGACCTGCCGACCCCTGACGGCCGGAGCTACGCCAAGGCCTTCCTGGACAACGACCTCGTCACGGTCATCGCCCCGCAGAACCAGCAGCAGGAGGCGTCCGGGGCCACGGCGCAGTGGAACATCTACTTTGCGGCGGACGACGCCGAGGCCGTTGCCGGGGAAGCCCCGCATGCGGGCGGCGAGGTGCAGTTCGGGCCGGAGGCGGTGGCTGACACCGGCGTCATGGTCTTCCTCGCGGCACCCGGCGGAGGAACCATCGGCGTGTGGCAGGCCGGCACGCACTTCGGGACCGCCCGGAGCAACGAGCCCGGCGCCCTTGCTTGGGCCGAGCTGGTCACGCCCGAGCCGCAGGCCGCCGTCGGGTTCTTCCAGCAGCTGTTCGGACATGAGGTGACCGAATACCCGCAGGATGACGGCGGCACGTACACGACGCTCATCTCCAACGGCGCGGAGGTGGCCGGGATCGCCCCGTTGCCGGCGGATGAGGACGGAACCCGCAAGGCCGAGTGGCAGGTGTACTTCGGCGTCTCGGGCGTCGCGGCCGCGGTGGCCACGGCGGTGGCCGCAGGCGCCGTCGTCCTCGTGGAACCTGACGGGCCGGAGGACGGTGAGGAGGCCGGCATCATCGCCACCCTGCAGGATCCGCAGGGCGGTGTTTTCAGCCTCGTGCAGGTTTAAGCGGCGAGTGCTCCGCAACTGCCGTTTTCAGCTTTCAAAACGGCGGTTGCGGAGCACTCGATGGGAAGGGAGTCAGGCGTAGGCGTTGACCAGACGGACGGCGCCGCCGTCGACGCCCTTGGCGCCCTGGACGTAATCCGCGCCGGTCTTGAGGACCGAGTCCGAATTCTCCTCCACGGTGCCCATGATCCAGGCCGGCAGGCCGCGGTCGTTGAGGCGCTCCACGGCGGCGTCGGCGGCTTCCGGGGAAACAATGGCGACCATGCCCACGCCGAGGTTCAGGGTGCGCTCGAGGTCGGCCAGCGGGACGTTGCCGAGTTCGGCGACCAGTTTGAAGATGGCCGGCAGTTCCCAGGTGGCGCGGTCCACGGTGGCCAGCAGGCCCTGCGGCAGGACACGGGCCAGGTTGGCGGCGAGGCCGCCGCCGGTGACGTGGCTGAAGCCGTGCACGGCCTGCCCGGCTGCGGAGCCGCTGACCGGGAAGGTGCGGGCCAGGTCCAGGCAGTCCGCGGCGTACACGCGGGTGGGCTCGAGCAGTTCCTCGCCCAGGGTGCGGCCCAGTTCGGAGACCTGGCGGTCCAGGGCCCAGCCGGCGTGGTTGATGACGCGGCGGACCAGGGAATAGCCGTTGGAGTGCAGGCCGGAGGAGGCCATGCCGATCACCACGTCGCCGGCACGGACCCGGTCCGGGCCCAGCAGCGAGTCGGCTTCGACCACACCGGTGGCGGCACCGGCGACGTCGTACTCGTTCTCGCCCAGCAGGCCCGGGTGTTCGGCGGTTTCGCCGCCCACCAGGGCGGTGCCGGCCACGGAGCAGGCGGCCGCGATGCCACGGACAATGTCCGCGATGCGCTCCGGGACAACCTTGCCGCACGCGATGTAATCGGTCATGTAAAGCGGCTCGGCGCCCACCACGACGATGTCATCGACGACCATCCCCACCAGGTCGAAGCCGATGGTGTCGTGGATGTCCATCGCCTGCGCGATGGCCACCTTGGTGCCGACGCCGTCGGTGGAGGTGGCCAGCAGCGGGCGCTTGTAGGTCAGCAGCCGGGAGACGTCGTAGAGGCCGGCGAACCCGCCGACCCCGCCGATCACCGAGGAGTTGTGCGTGGCCTTGACGGCGTCCTTCATGAGTTCGACGGCGCGGTCCCCCGCTTCGACGTCGACGCCGGCCGAGGCGTAGGTGATGCCGGCGGCATTCTGGGCGGCGTTCATGTCAGCGGCCGCGGAGGCGGAAGTCATACGGGCTCTTTCTTGTCGGCAACGATTGAACGATCAATGCGATCGGCATCGGTGAGCAGTTCTTCGAATTCAGCGTCCGGTCCCGGATCGCAACCGGTGGCCCCGGCTTTCTCGGCCGGATCCTCATCGGTGCTGATACCGGCGGCGGCTTCGGCGGCGGATTCCGACGCTGCGGCGCCGAGGGCGGCATCTCCGGCGGCCGGGAGGCCGCCGAGGTCCGTGCGTTCCAGCAGGTTCTTGCCCAGCTTGTCGGCGCCCGGCAGCTCGATCGGGTACTTGCCGGTGAAGCAGGCGGTGCAAAGGCGTTCGCGCGGCTGCTGGGTGGCGCCGATCATGCCGTCTTCGGAAATGTAGGCCAGGGAATCGGCGCCGATGGCCTGGGTGATCTCTTCGACGGTGGCGCCGTTGGCGATCAGCTCCGCCCGGGAGGCGAAGTCGATGCCGTAGAAGCACGGCCACTTGACCGGCGGGGAGGAAATCTTGATGTGGACGCTGGCGGCGCCGGCTTCCCGGAGCATCCGGACGATGGCGCGCTGCGTGTTTCCGCGGACGATCGAGTCGTCCACCACCACAACCCGCTTGCCGCGGATCACGGATTCCAGCGCGTTGAGCTTGAGTCGGATACCCAGCTGGCGCAGCGTCTGCGAGGGCTGGATGAAGGTACGGCCAACGTAGGAGTTCTTGACGAAGCCGTGCGCGAACGGGATGCCGGATTCCTCGGCATAGCCGACAGCCGCGGGGGTGCCGGACTCCGGGACCGGAATGACGATGTCCGCTTCCTGGGTGTTTTCGCGGGCCAGCTGGCGGCCCATCTCCACGCGGGACTCGTAGACCGAGCGGCCCGCGATGGAGGCGTCCGGGCGGGCCAGGTAGACGTATTCGAAGACGCAGCCGGCCGGCGTGGCCTCGGCGAAGCGCTGGGAGCGGACGCCGTCCTCGTCGATGGCGATGAATTCGCCGGGTTCGATCTCGCGGATGAAGCTGGCACCGACGGTGGCCAGGGCGGACTGTTCGGAGGCGACAACCCAGCCGCGGTCCAGCCGGCCCAGGCAGAGCGGGCGGATGCCGTAGGCGTCGCGGGCCGCGTAGAGGGTACCTTCGTCCATGAAGACGAAACAGAAGCCGCCCTTGATCTTGGGCAGCAGCTCCATGGCCGTCTGCTCAAGGGACTTGCCCTCTTCACCCTCCAGGAGTGCCGTGACCAGGGCGGTGTCCGAGGTGTTGCCCTGCTTCATCTCGCCGCTGAGCTGGCCGTCGTTGCGGTTCATGATCATGGCCTTGAGCTCGGCCGTGTTGGTCAGGTTGCCGTTGTGGGCCAGGGCCACGGTCCCCGTGGCGGTCGCGCCCAGGGTCGGCTGGGCGTTGGCCCAGTGGCTGGCGCCGGTAGTGGAATAGCGGCAGTGGCCGACGGCCAGGTGCCCGGTCAGGGTGTTCAGCGTCGTCTCGTCGAAGACCTGTGATACGAGCCCCATGTCCTTGTAGACGTTGATCCGGGCGCCGTCACTGGTTGCTATGCCAGCCGACTCCTGACCACGGTGCTGCAGTGCATACAGCCCGTAATAGGTTAGTTTTGCTACTTCTTCACCTGGTGCCCAGACCCCGAAGACGCCGCAAGCGTCCCGGGGGCCTTTTTCGCCAGGGAGAAGATCATGAGAAAGTTTTCCATCGCCGCGTGCCACTGGTTGATTATCTCACGGGATGCGCTATGACTTTTCCGGCGGCCGGTTTATGACCGGCCGCCCGGCTCAGGGAGGTCGTCGTCGTCGGCCTCGGGGACGGACTCGACGACGGCGCGCTCGGCCCGGCGGACGCTCAGGCGGTCCAGGATGAGCGCGGCGATGGCGCCGAGGATGGCGCCGCCTGCGCCGCAGAGGACCAGGAAGAAGCCGAAGACGGCGCTGGGGTCCCAGTTTTCATCTCCCGGAATTCCGAAGGCGATGAAGGCGGCCACGGCAATGCCCACCAGCGCGCCCAGGATCAGGAACGGCACGTACTTCGGTGCCCGGCGCACGGTGACCTCGCGCCGCTCGGGCGCCGGAGTTTCTGGGGAAGACATGCCGTTAAGCCTACTGCCCGGCCGCGGCGGCCACGCGCAGGTGCCGCTCGGGCGCCCGCCTGGGTGGATTGCTCAGTCGTCCTTGCCGGAGTGCCTGTGGCCGGGCTCGGATGCGCCGCCTCCGGAGTGGTCATCGCCGGGTTCGACGGAACGGGCAGGCGCCGGTGCCGGCGCGGGCGCCACGGGACGGGCGACGGCGGCATCGTCGGTGCCGGAATGGCGGACATCCTCGGAATGTGGCGTGTCGTCGGCCGGGCGGGGGAGGCTTGGCGTGTTGGAGGCGCTGTCGGGAGCGCCGGCCGTGTTGGACGCGCTGTGGGGAGCGCCTGCCTTGTCTGACGCGCTGTCGGTCTTGCTGGGCGCCTCGGCACGGGACGTGGCAGCAGGGCTCTTGGCAGACGCTGGCGACGGAAATTCGGAGATCACCGGCTCGGCGGTGGTGGAATTCTGCGGGAGCAGGACCCCGTTCGCGGGGACTGTGTTCCCGGCCGGTGAGCTGTTCAGGGTCAGGGTATTCGCGGCGAGCGCGGCGGAGCCGGTCAGCAGGGCTCCTGCCGTTGCCAGGGCCAGGGCTGTTTTTGTTTTCATGGCTCAACTCTAGGAATCCCAGGGACAAGATCGGCCCCGCGAAAATCCAAGAGTTGTCCAAGATTGTTGACGCAATCCGCCCAAAAAACGGCCGGCACCAGTTTTTTTCGCAAGCCGGGAACATAATCAGGGGTATGCAGATCCTGGTAGTGGAGGATGACGAGTCAGTAGCCGCCGGCGTCGTGGAAGGTTTGACCAGGGCCGGTTTCGCGGCCAGCCATGTTGCCACGGGCGGCCATGCCTTGGACACCGTCCGGGACTCCTGCCCGGATTTTGTGCTCCTGGACCTCGGGCTGCCGGATATGGACGGAACTGACGTGTGCCGGGCCGTCCGTGCGCTGACCGCAACCCCGATCATCGTTGTCAGCGCCCGGGACGAGGAGATCGACCGTGTGCTGGCCCTGGAACTCGGTGCCGACGACTATCTGGTCAAGCCCTTCGGCATGCGGGAGCTCATCGCCAGGATCCGGGCCGTCGCCCGCCGCACGGACGAGCGGGTCCCGGACGGACAGCCGGACGCCCTCAACCGGAACCTCGGCGGCCTGAGCATAGACCAGCGGTCGCGGCGGGTGGTCCTCGACGGCGTCGAGGTACGTCTGACGGCAAAGGAGTTCGAACTCCTCTACTATCTGGCCGAAGATCCCGGCGCGGTGTTCCAGCGGCGTGAAATCCTTCGCGCCGTGTGGGACAGCGACTGGTACGGGACCACCAAGACTGTGGATGCCCATGTGGCGGCGATCCGGAAGAAGCTCGGTGATCCGCGCTGGATCGAGGCCGTGCGGGGCGTCGGCTTCCGGCTGGGCATTCCCGGATGAGATGGCGGTTGATTGGTGCCTTCATGCTCATCACCTTGCTCGTGGTGCTGGTACAGGACATTCCGCTGGGCAGCTACCTGGTCCGCGTGGAGCGTGACCGCCTGACCACCTCGCTGGAACGCGATGCCTTTCTGATGGCCGGCCGGACCGGGGACGCCCTGAAAACCGGCGGCGCCATGCCCGGGGACGTGGCCACGGATGTGCGCCGCTACCGGGAGGCGAGCGGCGCCCGCGTGGTGATCGTGGACGCCGCGGGGACAGCGGTTGCCACCTCGGATGATGATCAGTCAGCCACCGGATCCCCGTACAGTACACGGCCCGAAATCGCCGCGGCGTTGACCGGTCAGATCAACACCGGCCAGCGGTACTCCCAGACGTTGGGCCTGGACCTGCTGTACGTCGCGGTGCCGGTGCTCAGCGGTGACACGATTTCCGGCGCCGTCCGGCTGACCTACCCGGCGTCTGTCGTGTCCGACCAGGTGAACGGCCAGCTGCGGACCATCTGGACCGTGGCAGGCACTACGGTGCTGCTTGCCGGCGTCGTGGCATACTTCATGGCCGGCGCCGTGACCAGCAGGCTCAAGCGGCTGCGGAGGGCCACGGAACTCTTCGCTGAGGGCAATCTCGGCACCCGCACCGAGGAAGGCGTGGGTCCGCCGGAGCTGAGGACCCTGGCGGTTTCGTTCAACCGGATGGCAGACCGGACGGAGCATCTGCTCGACCAACAACGGAGGTTCGCCTCCGATGCCTCCCACCAGCTCCGCACCCCGCTGACGGGGCTGCGCCTCGGGCTCGAGAACGCGGTCCAGGCCATGCCGGCAGACCCGGAAGCGGGCCGGACCATGGTGGCGGCATCCCTTGAAGAGACCTACCGGCTGCAACGGATCATCGACGGCCTGCTGCTGCTGAGCAGGGCCGAAGGCCAGACGGTTCTCCCGGTCGCGGCGGACCTCGCCGACGTCGCGCTGACCCGCAAGGAGCAATGGGAGGCGCTCGCCGAGGAAACCGGGGTCCGGATCAGCCTGGACGCCCCGCCGGAGGCGCCCATCATGGTCCTGCCGGGGGCGGCTGAGCAGATCATTGACAACCTGATCGACAACGCCCTCGCCGTCGCCCCGCCCGGATCGCAAATCATGCTGGTGGTGTCCCGCGGGCAACAGCCCGACACGATCGAACTGCACATCCTGGATGAGGGTCCGGGCCTGTCCCTGGCGGAATGCCAGCGGGCGTTCAGCCGGTTCTGGCGGGGCCGGGCGGACAGCGACGGCAGCGGGCTGGGTCTGTCCATCGTCCAACAGCTTGCCGAGGCCAGCGGCGCCGAAGCCTCACTGGCGCCCAGGGCACCTGCGCCGGGAACCGGGGCCACCGGCCTGGACGCCTGCGTGACGTTCAATTCAGCGTGAAAATCCCCGGCTGAAACCCCGCCTGAAACCCCCGTAAATTTCTGTTTGCCGCGATTGGTTGGCGGGAGCACACTAAGGATGGGGGAGGCCCAGGTACTGACGAGCTAAGGAACCGCCATGTCGCCGGCAGCGGACCATATCCGGGACCAGCAACGGACTATCTGGGATCAGTTCTCGGCCGGCTGGAAGAAATGGGACGCTGAAGTGCTCGGCTGGCATGCACCGTTCGGGGATGCCCTGATCACGGAGGCCCGGCTCCGGTCCGACTCCTCCGTGCTCGATGTCGCGGCCGGCACGGGCGAGCCCGGTCTCACCGCGGCCGGCCTCGTCCCCGAGGGCAGCGTGACCCTCACCGACATTTCGGAGGGCATGCTCCGTGTGGCGCGTGAGAAGGCAGCGGCGCGGGGTCTGCGGAACGTGCACACCACGGTCAGCGACGCCGCCGCCCTGCCGTTCGGCGACGGCACTTTTGACGCGGTCCTGTGCCGCTTCGGCTTCATGTACTTTCCGGATATGTCTGCTGCCCTGGCGGAAATGGTCCGTACGGCCAAGCCTGGGGCCCGGATCAGCGCCGCAGTCTGGAGCCGGGCCGCGGAAAACCCCTGGGCGAGCCTCGTCCTGGGGACGATCGCACGGCACACGGAGTTGCCTTTGCCGGCACAAGGCGCACCCGGGCTGTTCCGGTGCGCCGCCCTGGGATTTATGAGCCGGGTCTTCCAGAATGCAGGACTCCTCGACGTGACGGAGCGGAAAGTCAGCACAGAACTGGTGCGGAATTCGCCGGAGAGTTACTGGGAGTTCATGACCGAGATCGCTGCCACCGTAACTGCGGGCCTTGCCCAGGCGGATACGGCTGCCCGGGAACTGATCCGCTCGGACGTGTTCCAGCTGCTGGGCCGCTATGAGCACGACGGCGCCATCCGGCTCCGGTCCACGGCCACCATCGTGGCGGGGACCCGGGCGGCCGGCGCTCCCTCACGTTTCGACGTCTAACGGCCGACGCTCCCTCACATCAGGTGAGGGAGCGTCGGGTTGGTGCGCGCGGAAGGTGAGGGAGCGTCGGGGCTAGAGGCCCAGCTCTTCCTTCAGCGCCGCCACATGGCCCTGGGCCTTGACCTGGTATTGCGCCAGCGTCACGTTGCCCTCGGGGTCGAGCACCACGGTGGAGCGGACGAGCCCCTCGGTGATTTCGCCGTTGATCAGCTTTTCGCCCCAGGCGCCGTAGGCGAGGGCCACGGCGTGGTCTTCGTCGGAGAGGAGGGGGAAGGTCAATGCGAAGTCGCCGGTGAAGTGGGCCAGGGCTTCCGGGCCGTCGGGTGAGATGCCCAGGACCTCGTAGCCGGAACCCTGCAGGGAGGCCAGGTTGTCGCGGAAATCGCAGGCCTCGGTGGTGCAGCCCGGCGTCGCGGCCTTCGGGTAGAAGTACACGATGACATTCCTGCCGCGGTAATCGGCCAGGGCGATCTGCTTGCCCTCCGCGTCCGGCAGGGCGAAGTCCGGAGCCTGGGTTCCGGGCTGGAGCTTGACCGTGAGATTGGTGTTCATGGGATTCCTTTGATCGAGGAGAAAATCGGACTGGTTACCTGGGTCTGTGATGAACAACAGTTCCACCAGATGCTGTATTCCGCCGGCCTCGCGCGGCGGGCCGGGTGTTCCGCCGTCGGCCGCCCCTCCCTTGGACCCGGACCAGTTCGGCCTCGTCGGCGTGCACGGCTCAGATCCCGCCGCGGCGGATGAGTTTGCCGGTGGGGGTCCGGCCGTCGACCAGGGCGCCGCGGAGGTAGGTCTTGCGGACGACACCCGAGAGTGCCTTGCCGTCGTAGGGGGTGATGGGGTTCTTGTGCTTGAG
>NZ_JAGPOT010000110.1 GCF_018224015.1 Pseudarthrobacter albicanus | reverse complement strand
GGGCATACGCACTGGTCGGTGCGGAGCATGGCGGCGAAGTCCGGGGTGTCTCCGGCGCAGGTGCAGCGGATCTGGGCGGCCCGGGGTTTGAAGCCGCACCGGGTCGAGGCGTTCAAGCTGTCCACGGATCCGCGGTTCGAGGAGAAACTCATCGATGTGGTGGGCCTGTATCTGAACCCGCCGGAGCAGGCGATTGTGTTGTGCATGGATGAGAAGTCCTCGATCCAGGCGTTGGACCGTACCCAGCCGTCCCTGCCGATGAAGAAGGGCCGGGGCGAAACGATGACCCATGACTACAAGCGCAACGGCACGACGACCCTGTTTGCCGCCCTGGACGTCGCCAGCGGAAAGGTCATCGGTTCCTGTCTGCCCAAGCACCGTCACAACGAGTTCCTGACATTTCTGAAAACACTCGAGAAGGAAGTCCCGGACGGGCTGGCCGTGCATCTTATCCTCGACAATTACGCGACGCATAAACACGCCAACGTCAGGGCCTGGCTGGAGAAACATCCGCGGTTCCACCTGCATTTCACGCCCACCTCCTCGTCCTGGCTGAACCTGGTGGAGCGGTGGTTCAGGGAACTCACCGACAAGGCGCTGCGCCGCGGAGCGTTCCATTCAGTCCCGGACCTCATCGCAGCGATCGAGGACTACCTCGCCGCCCACAACGACGAGCCCAAGCCCCTGGTGTGGACGGCGACAGCGGAATCCATCCTCGAAAAAGTCGCCCGCGGCCGTGTCGCACTCCAAGCCGTCAAGCGAAACTGAGACACACCACCAGTTGGAAGAACCGCATCGTCTAGTTGGAAGTCTTCCAAACGGACAACTGTTCGAGGAGAGTTCCCTGTGAGTTCTTCGAAACTTGAAACGACCCCGCACGCAGACGCGTGCGGGGTCGCTTCTTTCGGCCAACACTACGGATGCTGGCCGGACCGACGGCGCCAATCTAACTTCGCTGTGAGGGTTTGGATTAGAACCAATGCCGTTTACTTTGTGTTTTTTGGTGTTCGTTTGAGTGGCCAGTTGGACATTTTGCGTTTGACTGCGCGGGGGACGGTGCGTTGTCGGCGTGGTGGCAGGAGTTCGTGGAGGATTTCCCGGCAGAAGATGATGAACGCTTCAGCCAGTCGCTGAGGGGGAAAAAGCCGGGCGCCCGGCGAGGGACCGCCGCGCTGCCCGGAGGGTGCGTGTGAAGGAGAAGTGCAGGGGGTCTTCGTCGAATTCGGCGGCGACGGTGCCGATGAGGGACCGGATCGCGTAGTGCGCGCAGAGGTAGCCGTAGATTTCCTGCAGCACCCCGTCGGGTGTTTTGGAACGCAGGACGACATCGGGGCCGCGCTGGTGGGTTTTCAGTTCGGCGAAACTGGACTCGATTTCCCACCGGCGGGCATAGAGGCCGGCCAGGTCCCCGGCCGGGGCCGTGGCGGGGTCCAGGATCGTGGTGATCAGCAGGAACGTGCTGACCTCCTCCCCGGTGGTGACCTCGTACTCGATGACCCGGACCGGGATCCCGTTGCTGTCCTTGCGCCGGTCGTTGCTGCTGGGATACACGGCCGAAAGGTATGAGCCGTCGCCGTAGTCCTCGATAACGGGCAGGGCACTGTTGGCTTTCATCCGCCATAGCAAGGCCGCCCCCGTGGCTGCGCTGTCCTTCCAGGCCGTGTAGGAAAAGAAGCCGCGGTCAGCCATCAACAGCATGTCCCTGGCCAGGTCCGCCAGGAGGGCCGGATACATGTCGTGCTCACTGGTGTTGTAGCTGGAGGCCACGGCAGAGAAGACGGCGTGGGTGCCGCACTCCACCAGGCCCAGCACCCGTGCCTGCGGGAACGCGCTCTTGAAATCCGACTTCGTCCCCGGCCGCCCGTAGGCCTGCTCGTTCGCCGGCGTGTCGGCCAGATCCGGGGTGGTCCCGTCCACGGACACCAGCCGCCATTCCTGGTAGAACCCGGGACCGCCCGGCGCTGCGAACGGCCTGGCGACCTCGGCGAACAACTCCACCATCACCGTGGACCCCAACCGGGTACGGGCCTTGTAAATCGCCGCTTTCGTCGGCATCGTCCACTCACGGAACCGGCCGGTCAGCCATTCCATCCCGGCCAGCAGCGACCGCATGACCTTCTCATACGAACCGTTTGAGAACAACGCCAGGGCCATGACGTAATAGACCATCAACCGCGACGGCAGCAACCGGGTCCGCTGCTCCACGGCCCCGGTACGCCCGATCACCGCATCGACCACATCGGCCGGGAACACCCGCGTCAACACGCCAAGCGAGACGTGGTCACTCAACCGTTCTGGACCCTCAGGAGTCACCCATCCGCTACGCGCCATGCCGAAAGATTAACACAAACCACCTAAGCAAACGGCATTGGGATTAGAACCGACTTGATCAGTACGGCCTAGCCGGACGCGTTGTCAAGGAAGGTGACTTGGATTCCGAGCGAGACGAACACGCCGGTCAGCATGGCCTTGGTATTCTCGGCAGCCTGCTTCCGTAGCTCCGACCCCTCCGCGGCGGCGGCCAGCTTCGTCTCGGCGAGTTTGAAGAACTGCGCCTGCTGGGGCGACTCGATCGCGTCGGCGATCCGGTCGAACACGCCGCGGTCCTGCATGAACACATAGGACCGGTCGTGGTCGAGGTTGGGCTTGTCGAGCTGCGGCTCGGGCAGCCGCACCGTCACCGACTTGCCGTCCGCGGACAGCATCAGGTCCTTGTCAGCGAGGCCGGACAGGTCGGCATAGGCGTTGACGGTGCCCGCTGCGACAAACAGCGTCCGCCGTCCGGCGATGATGTCGGGCATCCACGCGACGTCGTCCTGGATGTCGAGCACCACCTCAAAGTTGCCGACCGCGGCGTGGTACTGGCTGATGTCCTTGATCGACTTCAGCAACGCGGGCTGGCTCCGGTCGGTCTGGCGCACCTGGAACGGGCTGATCCCAAACATGTTCGCTACACCGAGCCCGGCCAGCGCCACGAGCGCGCCAACCACCACGAACGCGATGCGCTTGATCATCGGATCCCTTCTAGCCTTTGAAACGGCCTGGGTTTCGTTCCTATCAGGCGTGCCCCTTCGAGGCCGCGGATGACCAGCTCGCCGGCAAACCCGATGCCGATAAGCATCAGTAAAGTACCATTGCGGGCCGAGCTGGCCGCGATGTAGGAGTTTTGGGACCCTTCAATCGAGGCGATGTCGTTTGCGTACCAGCCGTTGACCACAGATTGCTGTGGGGCACCTTTCGTATCGCCGTTGTAGAGTTCGTTCTTGAGTGAGGCTGCACTGAGCTGCGACTTCCAATCAGAAGGACCGCCTGCGGCGTTTTCAGCAGGATTGTTTCCTGCCCACGTAAGGGCAAGGAGTACGGCCAACACAGTGCCCAGAACGAAGCGGGCAGCGTTCACCCCTCCGACTTTTGGAATTCTTAGCCGCCTCGCCTTGAGTTTTGGCGCGTGGTCGGGCGTCGGCGGCAGCTCCGGAGCCGCGCTTCCACTCGATGTTTCGTAAGTAGTCATTTCCCCATTTTTCATATTGTTGTTGCAACCGCCTGGTGGCGGAATCTCGTGCCGGTTAGCCCCGTGCGTCGGCAAACCGCGGTGCCATCGACTCCATCTGCTCCATGACCAGCTTGATGGCCTCGGGCTGCTTGTCCGGCGGGTAGCCGAAGCGGACCAGGAGCCGTTTGATCGAGGAGCGCAGCTTGGCCCGCACGTCGTCGCGGACGGTCCAGTCGGTGCGCACGTCCCGGCGCATCACGGACATCAGCTCGCGGGCAATGTCCGCGAGGACGCCTTCGCCTTGGACTGCCACGGCCGATTCATTGGAAGCCACGGCGTCATAGAACGCCAGCTCGTCCGAATTCAGCGGGGGAGTGAAGTGCGCACCGCGCTGGCCTTCGGCGGCCACCTCGCGGGCCAGCTCCACCAGCTCGGCAATCACCTCGGCGGACGTCAACTGCTGGTTGGTGTACTTCTTCATCAGCTCGGTGATCCGCTCGGAGAAGGCCCGCTGCCGGATCACGTTGTTCCGTGTCGTCTTGGCGGACTCGTCGGCGATCAGTTTCCGCAGGGCCTCGATGGCCAGCTGCGGATTCCGGGCCTGCTGGGTCTTGGCGATGAATTCCGGCGTCAGGTCATCCAGCGACGGCCTGGGCATGCCCGCCGCCTCGTAGATGTCCAGGACCTCGCCCGAGGACGTCGCGGAGGCGATCAGGTTCCCCAGCAGCCGCTGGATCTCCTCCGGCACCGGCTCGCCGCTGGCCTGCCGGTCGGCGGCGTCGTACTTAGCCATCCAGACGCGGATTTCCTCGTACACCTGGATCTCGGGCCGCAGTTCGGCGAGCGTCTCTGATCCGGAGCACAACGCCCACGCCCGGGACAACTGGCTGGAGAACCTGCGGTACCGGGCAGCAAGGGTCTCTTCGCCTTCAATAGGCTGGTTGCCAGGAGTGGAAGGACTCCGCAGGTAACTGACTGCACCGGTGACGGCGTTCAAGAACGCCTTCGGGCCGCCCTTCATCAGCACGGCCTTCCAGTCATACCCCGCAAGCAGCTCCCGCAGCGATTCCACCAGCGAAAGCGTCAGGCCGACGGCCTCATCAATGTTCCGCCCCACCGGCCTGTTCGCCCGGTCGGACTGCGTATATTCGCCCAGCGCCTTGGCCAGGTTCTCCGCCAGCGGCGCGTACGCCACGAGCAGCCCGTCCTGCTTGCCGCGGAAGGTGCGGTTCACCCTGGCCAGCGTCTGCATCAGCAGCGCGCCCTTGAGCGGCCGGTCCAGATACAGGGTGTGCAGGGGAGGGGAGTCGTAGCCGGTGAGCATCATGTCCTTGACGATCACCAGTTCCAGTTCGTCGTCCACGTCCTTGAGCCGCTCCTTCACGGTGGCGTTCAAGGAGTCCCGGCGCACGTGGTCGGAGACCGGCGGCACGTCGGACGCGGTGCCGGAGTAGACCACCTTGATCTTGCCCTTGGCGAGGTCATCGGAGTGCCACCCGGGCCGCAGCTCAACAATCGCCGTGTACAGCTTCGCGCAGATTTCCCGCGTCCCGCCCACGATCATCGCCTTGCCCGGCGCCTCGATGAACTTGCCCATCCGCGCGCTGCGGTTCTCCCAGTGCGCCACCAGGTCGGCGGCCAGCGCCGCGATCCGCTGCGGCGCACCGTAGACGGCGTTCACGACGGCGACGCTCGCCTCGATGCGCGCCCGCTCGGTGTCGTCCAGGCCGAGCGTGGCCTCGTCGGCTGCCTGGTCCAGGACGTCCTCGGTGACACCGGAAGCCAGTTCCACCTTGATCAGCCGGGGCTCGAAGTACACCGGCACCGTGGCGCCGTCCTCCACCGCCCGGGACAGGTCGTAGACGTCGATGTAGTCGCCGAACACGTCCTGGGTATTGCGGTCATCGAAGGAGATCGGCGTCCCGGTGAACGCGATCAGCGTGGCGTGCGGCAGCGCGTCGCGGAGGTGCCGGGCGTAGCCGTCGAGGTCGTCGTAATGCGAACGGTGCGCCTCGTCCACCACCACGATGATGTTGCGCCGCTCGGACAGCAGCGGGTGGTCGGCGCCGGCATCCTTCTCCGACTTGCTGCGGCCGAACTTCTGCAGGGTGGTGAAGTAGATCCCGCCGGTGGTGCGGTTGCTCAGTTCCTCGCGGAGCTCGGAGCGCTTCCGGACCTGCCTGGGCGACTCCGCCAGCAGCAGGCTCCGGTCAAAGCCCTCGAACAGCTGGCCGTCGAGTTCGTTGCGGTCCGTGATGACGACGACGGTCGGGTTCTTGAGCTGGGGGCTCCGGGCCACCAGGTTGGCGTAGAGCTCCATCTCCATGGACTTGCCGGAGCCCTGCGTGTGCCAGACAACGCCGGCCTTGCCGTTGCTGGCCACGGCCTGGATGGTGCTGCCCACGGCCTTGGTCACGGCGAAGTACTGGTGCGGCTTGGCGATGCGCTTGCTCAGCCCGTCCGGGCCGCCGTCGAACGCGGTGAAGTTGCGCGTCAGCTGCAGGAAACGATCCACGTTGTAGAGGCCGTTGAGCGCGGTCTCCAGCGCGGTCACGGCCTCGCCGTCTTCCATATGCCCCGGGGCGACAGGCACGCCGTCGTCGTCGACGTTCCACGGCGAGAAGTGGTTCAGGGGAGTGAACGGCGTCCCGTACTTGGCGTGGATCCCGTCCGAGGCGAGCGTGAAGACGCAGAAGCGGAACGCCAGGGGGAATTCGCGCAGGTAGGTCTGCAGCTGGGCGTGCGCGGCGGCGACGTCGGCCGTGGCGCTGCCGGCCTTCTTCAGTTCGATGACGCTCACCGGCATGCCGTTGCAGTAGAGCACGACGTCGAAGCGGCGTTTGTAGTCGCCCTGCACCAGGGTGACCTGGTTGACGGCGAGCCAGTCGTTCTGGTCCGGGTCGGAGCTGAGCAGGTGGATAGTGGGGTTGGCCTCGTTGCCGTCCGAGTCGATGTAACTGAGCCGGTAGCCGTCCACCAGGTAGTTGTGGAGGCGGTGGTTCTCGGTGATGGCATCGTTGGACTTGGGCGAGGCGATCTCGGCGACGGCCTGCTGCAGGTACTGGGCCGGAACCGTCGGGTTGAACCGCTGCAGCGCCGCGAGGAGCCGGGGACGGATCAGCAGCTCATCCCAGGAGTCCCGCTCGCCGGTGCCCGGGGCGATGTCCTGCCCGGAAACCGGCCGCCAGCCGAGCGGCTCGGCCAGGAGCTCCAGGGCCATGCCTTCCCAATCGGCTTCGGAAAAGGCTACTGCGGGTGCTTGCGTCACGGTGATTCCCCCTGGTTGACCGGAAGTCATTCTGAAATATCGCCTGAAAGTTCGGCTTCGAGTTCGCTGATGCTGGGCAGAGTCGACGCGAATTCCTCGGGCAGCGAATCGACGATTTCCGCCTTCCACTCCGAGACACCGATCGGCATCGCGGTGGTCCGAAGCGCGTACTCGGCCACCAGATCATTCTTGGACTTGCAGAGCAGCAGGCCGATGGTCGGCTTGTCGTCAGTATGGGCCAGCAGGTCATCCACGGCCGCCATGTACATGCCCAACTGGCCAAGGTAGCCGGGGTCGAATTTTGTGGCCTTGAGCTCCACCACCACATAGGCGCGCAGCTTCAGATGGTAGAACAGGAGATCGGCGAAGAACTCGTCGTCGCCGATTGCCAGGCGGACCTGCCGGCCGACAAACGCGAATCCCTGGCCCAGTTCCAGCAAGAACTTCTGGATGTGGTCCACAAGCTGGTTTTCGAGCTCGCGCTCGTTCCGCCGGTCAGTCATCGCGACGAAGTCAAAGACGTACGGATCACTAAATGATTGCTCCGCCAGGTCTGAGTCCGACGGCGGCAAGGTCGCCTTGAAGTTGTTGATCGCTTTGCCCGAGCGCTCGTGTAGCTTGGTCCCAATCTGGTGAACCAGCACGTCGCGGGACCAGCCCTGTTCGACGGCGGCCGCTGCGTACCAGAGGCGGGTGTCGGCGTCGTTGAGCTTCTCGAGCAAGGCGATGTGGTGGTACCAGGGCAATTGTGCAAGGCCTTGCACAATTGCGAGGTGCGGCCAGGCTTCTGCGAATGACCGCATGTACTTGAGGTTCCGCGGTGAAAATCCTCTCGTCCCCGGAAACGTTGTCTTCAAGTCGGCAGCGAGTCGATCGATGACCTTCGCTCCCCAGCCTTCGCTGTTCTGCCTGTCCAGAATGAGTCTGCCGATGGTCCAGTTTGTGGAGATGAGCTCCCGGGTGATTGCGGTTGTCGAGCTGAGCCGGCCCAGCTGGATGCGCTGTGAAACGGATTCGAGCAGGTCCTGATACCACGGGGGCATGGTGCTTGCTGCCGGCGTGGCCGGAAAGCCTGCCTTATCGGCATGCTTGCGTGTGCCTGGACCAATCCCAATTTTGGGTGCTGGGTTCGGGTTACTTGGCGTTGACATGACAGGTCCCCTTCGCGGTCTTCGGTCTGGCTATCTCGAAGCTACCGAAGGGGTACGACATTGAGGCGGAACACGGCCGGCAAACTAATGTTGCAAGCGGCGCTTGCAACATCTCCCCATTCTTCGACAGCAATTGTGCAACGCCTTGCACAATTGCGCTGGCGCTACTCGCCGTCACACGCCGACCTTGGCCAACTCGGCTTCGGCGTCCTTGACCCGCAGTTTGCCGGACATGAGTTGGGGGAGGAGCGCGTCGCGGTTCTCGATCAGCTTGAGATTTTCACGCTCAGCTGCCAAAGATTGCTTCCACAACCCCGCCATCAGCTGGTCATGCTTATGAATCTCTTCGAGCGTCGGAACGGCGACGTGTTCGTCCAGGTGCTTGCGCTGTATATGACCCATGGTGGTTGCTTTGTCAGCGGCAATGGACTTGAACTCGTCGAGCTTGTGGCGGAGCAGTTCATAGATAAGCCAGTGCGCGTAGCCGCTATTGGGGATGACTTTGAAAATATGCTGGTTGACTATTCCTTCAGGTCTGAACCATCTGGCAAGCGTCAATGAACCTGACCAAGCGAAAAGCAGATCACCGGGACGAGCAATATGCTGATCATCCACATGGATGTCGTTGTAGACCGTTGATCCGCCGATTCCGCTATTGAGCTCCGCGATACGGATGACAACTCGGCCCGTTCCACTCGCATTTTTAGTGAACGCCTTGCCGTTTACGAACTTCGCGGTCTCCGACAAGGGAACCAGCCGGCTACCAGATCGGCTCATGGACAGGAAAAGAGTGTGCGATAGCTGATCGGCGGTGGCGACGAGCTTTGTGTTGGCGGCGATCTTGTCGTCGAGAGCCCCCAGCACTCCCGCAATGGCTTGCTGTTCGCTAAGCTCTGGGATCTCAACTTTGAGCGCACGCAGTTGACCAAGGTTGAACCCTGGAATCGTGCTTCCGATTGCTCGAGACTGAACTTCGAAAATCATCCTGGGCTGACTCATGTTGTAGTACAAAAAGAGCGAGTCAATTTGTTCTGTATCGGGCGTCAGCTTCATCTGTTTGTTAGACACGACGTACTCGTCGTACTTTGCGTCTGCGTCAATCAACCCAATTTGGCCAACGGATCCCCAACATGTGAAAACGAGGTCATCCTTGCGCGCAGTGCTCCTCCCGAAGGTGGCAGCGAGATCCGGATCCAAGAACACAAGGTCCCGTTCGTCAAGCTTGGTTCCAACATCGTCACTCAAATTCATTCCCCGCAGCATCGGAACACCGCTCGGGCGGAAATTCTTGGACGCTACGGCGGAGCCGAACGGACCGGTCGCCAGAGCAGACTTGTGGCTAGAAGCAAGATCCTCAATTGTTGTCGTTCGCCAGAGAGTCATGAAACTCTCCCCAGCTGCTCCCGAACAACCGCCGCCAGCCGCTCGGATTCCTCGAACTGCTCAAACAGCTCCTTGGACAGCCGCGCGATCTTCTCCTCGACCGGCTCGCCGTCGTCCTCCACATCGGCGGCACCCACGTAGCGTCCCGGCGTCAGCGCGTAGTCCGCAGCCTTAACCTCCGCGAGGCTGGCCGAATAGCAGAAGCCCGCTTCGTCGTCGTACGTCAGTCCAGCCTCAACAGCAGAAGATGTCCCGCGCCAGGCGTGGTAGGTGTTGGCGATCTTGGCGATGTCCTCGTCGGACAGCGCGCGCTCGGCCCGGTCCACCATGTAGCCGAGGTTCCGGGCGTCGATGAAGAGCACCTGCCCGGTCCGGTCCACGGAGCCACGCGGACCCGCGGTCTTGTCCTTCGCGAAGAACCAGGTGCACACGGGGATGCCGGTGCTGCGGAACAGCTGGGTGGGCAGCGCGACCATGCAGGAGACCAGGTCCGCCTCGACCAGCTGGGCGCGGATCTCGCCCTCACCGCCGGAGTTGGAGGACATGGAGCCGTTGGCCATGACCACGCCGGCGCTGCCGCCGGGGGCCAGCTTGGAGATGATGTGCTGGATCCAGGCGTAGTTGGCGTTGCCTGCCGGGGGCACGCCGTACTTCCAGCGGGGGTCGGACTCGGAGCGGGCCCAGTCCTTGATGTTGAAGGGCGGGTTGGCCATGATGAAGTCGGCGCCGCTGGTGCCGCTGAGTTCGGGGTGCTGGTCCCGGGCGAAGGTGTCTCCCCAGCGGGAGGCGAGGTTGGCGTTGAGGCCGTGGATGGCGAGGTTCATCTTGGCCATCCGCCAGGTGCGCTCGTTGAGCTCCTGGCCGTAGACGGAGATGTCCGAGCCCTCCATGTTGTGGGCCGCGAGGAATTTCTCGGCCTGGACGAACATGCCGCCGGAACCGCAGCAGGGATCGTAGACCCGGCCGCGGTGCGGTTCCAGGACCTCCACCAGCACCCGGACCACGCCGGCGGGGGTGTAGAACTCGCCGCCGCGCTTGCCCTCGGCCTTGGCGAACTTCTCCAGGAAGTATTCGTACACCTCCCCGAGCAGGTCGCGGGCCTTGCTGGCACCTTGGCCGGTGAAGCGGGCGGAGTTGAACAGGTCCAGCAGCTCGCCGAGGCGGCGCTGGTCCACGTTGTCGCGGTTGTAGATGCGGGGGAGCGTGGCGGCCAGGCTCTTGTTGTCGGCCATGATCAGCTCCATGGCCTCATCGATCAGCTGGCCGATCGACTTGGGCTCGGCGCCGTCGAGCGCCGGGAGGCCCTTGGCGTTCTCGGCCAGGTACGTCCAGCGGGCCCGTTCCGAGACCCAGAACACGCCGCGGCCGGTGTACTCGTCGACGTCGTCGATCAGCTGGGCGATCTGCTCCTCGTTGAGCCCGTCCGCCTCCAGTTCGGCCTGGATCTGCCCGCGGCGCTCCTCGAAGGCGTCCGAGACGTACTTCAGGAACACCAGGCCAAGGATCACGTCCTTGTACTGGGAAGCATCCATGGAGCCGCGCAGCTTGTCCGCGGCCTTCCAGAGGGTGTCCTTGAGTTCCTTCATCGTGGACGGGGCAAGGTCCACCTTCAATTTCGGGGGCATTAGCGAGTTCCTTCGGTCTGTGGATCGGCGAGCTTAGTGCTGGGGTCTGTCAGTGTGAGGCTTCCGCCCGCTACGCCGTCCGTAATCAGGGTAGCGAGTTCTTCGAGCCGCCTGAGCCGCTCGCGGGCTTCCCGCTGCTCGTGTTGCAGTGCGGCCAGTGTCTGGCTCAGGTTCCGGCGTTGCGCGTCCGGTGTGCGGCGCAAGCGCCACTGCCGCCAGGACTTGTCCGCGGCCGGGAGGCTGTTGATGTCCGCGGCGACGACGTCGGACAGCAGCCCGCCGGGATCGCCGGCGTCGATCCGGAGCACCCTGGCCGGAAATACGACGGCGGAGCCGCCGTGGGCGTCCACCGTCGCCACGGGATGCGGGCTGGTGCAGAAGACGACGTCGCCGGGCTCGGTGAGCCGGCCGGCGGGGTAGTTGGCCGCGAAGTCCAGCAAACTGATGTGGCGGGGCTGCGCGCCATGCGGATTCAGGAGTTCGTCCGGTCCCAGAACCTGTGTTCCCTCCGTCTGTTTCAGGACGGCGTCCTCAAGGCGGTTGCCCTTGATGTAGCTGAGGTTGCCGGCCGCGATCAGTTCCCGGACAGTGGCAGGCTTTGCACTTGCCTGCGGGTCTCCTGCCCTCACGGCCAGGGCAGCAGGTTTTGCGGATCCTCCGGTGTGCAGCAGGCGCACCAGTTCCTCCACGCGGAGGACGGCCTCCGCGCCACCGACACCCCGGGCCGGACCGCGGGACTGGGCTGCCACCAGGGATCCCTTACCAGCCAGCAGCACCCTGGTCTGCACCAGGCGGGCGAAACGGAAGGAGTGGGCGCGGATGGTGGCGCGGTCACCCATCGACGCGACAATGTCGCTGACCAGGTCCTGGCCGACGTCCTCGGTGAGGTCCCGGGCGCTGAGATCCGCCACCATGGTCCACCGCTCGGCGATGGGAACCTCAGCGAAGGACGGTCCGAGCACCCAAAGTGCCTGGGCTTCGCGTGGCTTGGAGCGCAGCAGGCCCTGGGGAAGCCGCACGACGGCGCGCACCCGGCCGGTGCGCAGCAGCCCGGAACGCAGGCCCGCGGCCACGGCGGCCAGCGGCATATCGCAGAGAACCCGTGCCGGGGCGATGATGACCGCCCGCTGCTGATCGTCCATCTGCAGGGCGAGGTGTTCCACCGCCGAAAGGATCTGGAGTGCGTCCATGCCTGGTGCGCCGGGGGACGGGTACTGCGCCACGTGGACCACGGGTCCGCGGACGGCAAACTCGCCGCCGGGGTCCACCCGGATCTGTCCGCTGTCCACACCATGCACGCGCAGCCGGCGGCGCGCCAGGCGGCCGGCGCCGCCGTCGTCGTCGGCCGTCAGAAACGTGAAGGGAGCACTCTCGCCGGAAGTGTGCACGACGCCCATCAGGAGGTCGCTGCCGCCGCGCGTGGAATCGGCAAACACCGGGTTCCCGCCGAGCGTCGCGGCCAGTTCGACGGCGGCGGCGGCAATCAGGCCCACGGCGGAACCGGCAAGGGCGGTATCTGAATGCTCCCGGAGCCCCGCCCGGAACCGGGCCGCCAGCAGCTGCTCGAAGGCGGCGGGCGCGTTGTAGGCACTGTCCACCAGCCGGTCCGCGAACGCTGCCGTGGACGCAAGCGCCGGGCCCTGGATCTCCAGCTCCGAGTACAGGAACAGATCGTCGGGATCGCACTCGTCTGCAAGGTCCAGCAGTTCATCAGGGGTCAGCGAACCCAACGCTTTGCCGGTCATCGCCTTGACGGTCAGCAGGGCAGTGAGGGCGTCCAGCGTGTTTCCCGGGCCGCTGCCGGTGGCGGGCATCCGTGCGAAAGCGGCGGCGTCGTTCACGGCCTCCGGGTTGTTGCCCCGACCGGTTGCGTCCAGCCAGCCGGCGACCTGGTCGGCGTCGAACAGTTCACGGCCGCCGTCAAGCGCTGCGGGCTCCGGAAATGGGTGAGGAGACCCGGCGCTGCGTTTGCGCCACATGGAAACGACCGGGCGCTGGACCTGGGCGAGGGCGGCAACGTCGGAGAGGGTCATGCGCAGGGCTGCTGCTTCATTCATTTGCGCCTCCTCAGGACGTCGACCCTCAGCCTAGCGGCACCCCAACGATATTCCGGCGAATGACTGATAAGGGGGGTTATCAGCGTTCATTGGCCTGGGCCGCGCCGCGGCGCCGTAGCTTCAGTCCTGCAGCTACGAGATCTTCCGGAGCTGCGACGGCGGCGGGGAACCGTGCATTGGGGGATCGGTATCCCGCCGCCGCTCAGCAGTCATCCGTAAACAGGGGGAAGAGAACAATGTTGAACACCGACACCAACCAGGCGGCGGAAACGCAGACCACAGACGTCCTGCACGAAAAGCAGCCCTCGCCGGGAAAGCCAAAGCCGGGACGCAAGAAAAAGATGTTCGCCACGGTAGCCGTCCTGGCGCTTGTGGCCGGTGCAGTCGTCCTCGGCACCACGCTGCCGGACCCGAAGTCCAGCGATGCCTACGCGGCGCTGGCGGGGGAGAAGGCGTCCGTGGAGTCCGACCGCGACTCGGCTAAGTTCAGCTACGAGTCGATGAAGTCCAAGTACGACACGCTCCAGAACGGCATCGCCGCCCGCGAAGCCAAAGTCACCAGCCGAGAGACCGAGGTGGGGAAGGCCGACGCAGCCGTCAAGACCGCCGAGGCTGCCGTCAAGAAGCGCGAGGAAGCGGTGACCGGCGCCGAGAAGACCAAGGCGGCCAGCACCGTCGGTGACGGCACCTGGACGGTCGGCAAAGACATCGAGGCCGGCACCTACCGCGCGGCCGCCGACGTCGGGTCCACCTGTTACTGGGGCATCTATGCCACGGGTAGCAACGGCAGCAACATCATCGAAAACGACATCCCCGGCGGCGGCCGCCCCACTGTTGCGCTGGCCGGCGGGCAGGACTTCAAGTCCTCCCGCTGCGGCAAGTGGGAAAAGCAGTAGCAGCCCCACGACTCACATCATTCATTCACCCTTAGAAAGGCACCACATGTCCCACGAAGTTTCGGAACAGCCCTTGACTGCTGCGATTGCAGCGACTCAGCCCCGGCCGTTCTTCAAGAAGAAGCGCTTCCTCATCCCCGCCGGCGTCTTGGTGCTGGGAATCGCCCTGGGCTCGTGCTCCGGCGGCGCCAAGCAGGCCAGCGATGCCGCCCCGGCGGCGACCTCGACTCCTGCGGCAGCAGCACCTGCCTTTGCGACGGCAGCTGCTGTACCGTCCGCTGCGCCGGCCGCCGCTCCGGCTGCTGCCGCTGCGTCGCCGGCGGCGCCGGCCGGACCCGCCGTCGGCGCTCCGTTCAGCGTCAAGATGGGCAACGGCAACGTCGCGAAGATCACCATTGTCTCTGCCGTTCGAACGGACGCTGTCACGGCAACTGCCTTTGCGACGGCACCAAAGAGTGGAAGCTACCTGCTCCTGGACGTCCTGTGGGAAACGGAGGCAGGCAAGACCAGTTCCAACCCGTTCTACTTCTCGGCCAAGGACGCTAATGGGCGCAAAGCCGATCTGAGCCTCTTTGCGGACAACCAGCTTGGCTCCGGCGACGTTCTGCCGGGTGACAAGACTCGCGGATTCATTGCTTTCGATATTGCGACCGGTGCTTCGACCGTGATGATCTCCACCCCGCTGATGCAGGAAGCCGCACGGATCCAGATCCCGGGGTAGTGCGACTGAGGCGCCGTGTCCGGGGTGCCCGACTCCCTCGCGACGCTTACAGTTCAATTGTTCACTTTCGCGTTATCTATTGGGGGATTCCTTGAGCATCAACAAAGAGCACGTTTCGGCGTATGGGCAGATGCCCGTCGCAGGCGCCGGAACCACAGTGGCCACCGGCGCCGGGGCCGTCCCTGGGGTACAGATCTACGAGTTCCGAGGTGGGGCCGCTTCCTGGTTCGGCACCCAGATCCTCGGCGTACTGATTACGAGCTGCACCATTGGGATCTGCTACCCGTTCGCCTTGGTCCTGGTTGAGCGATGGCGGGCGAAGAACACCTACCTCCACGGCCGGCAGCTTCAGTTCGTCGGCACGGGGTGGGGCATCTTCGGGCTGTGGATCAAATGGGCGCTCCTGAGCATCATCACGCTTGGCATCTACACCTTCTGGGTCTACCCGAAGCTGATGCAGTGGAAGGTTGAAAAGACCGTCTTCGCTTAGTCAGAAACGGCCCTCACATTGACTTCGCATTCCCGAGCGACGGCATCCCGGCCGATCTCCGAGTAGGGGGTTCCGAAGACTGTTTGGCGCATAGCGACCACATGCCGCTGATCTTGGACCTCGCCTAGGAAGCACTATGCCTTGTTCGGCAGTCGGAGGTCCGCGCGGCCCTTGCACCAGACTTGGTTGCCTAGAACTGGGTAGTGCCGCGCAGTCGATGGGGGCGGCCGTCCGGGTCCACGACGAGGCGGCTGATCGGAACCGCCCAGAGACGTTGGAGGGGTGACACGGGTTCTGTGGTGTGGCGGCGCACGTGTCCAGTGGGTCGGGGCGAGCGGTGCCCGGTTTCGTGCCAGCGGTCGAGAGCGTCGGCAGTGGTGTTCCAAAGCTTGAGCCCGGCCGCCGGGTCGAGGAGCCGGGGATCGTCCTGCTCCAGGCCCAGGTTTTCGGCCCAGAGTTGGAGGCGAAGCCCGTGGGCCAACGGCCGGGAAGCATCGTGGCCGGTGTCTGTGCCGGTCGGTTCCCCGTTGTCGGCAGTCGTGTCGAGTACGGCGCAGGTGAGCTCGCTGTCGGTGGTCCAGGATCGACGGTTGAAGTTGTCTGAGCCGCAGGTAAACCAGGTGTCATCGATGATGCAGATCTTGGCGTGGACGTAGATCGGAGTTCCCAAGCGGTTCTCCAGGTCGAACACGCCGACCCTGTCGGGCGCGACCCGGCGCAGCATCCTGATGGCACGCAGTTGCCCGATCCGGATAGCCGGCCCTGCGAGAGGACCGTCGGAGTCGGGGTAGCGGGGCACAACGGCAATCACCCTCAATTCGGGGTTCCGTTCGAGGGCCTCCGCGATTCCGGCTGCGACCTCTGTCGACCACAGGTACTGGTCCTCGATGTAGATCAGCGAGCGGGCCCGGGCGAAGGCTTTCGCGTAGCCGCGGGCAACGCTGCGTTCCCCTTCAGGTGCGAACGGGAACGGGGGACGTTTCACCCCGTAGGTGCGCAGCAGCTGCACGGCATGAGGGCCCGCCGGTGGTGGCGGCGGCGCAGTGGCCGGGAGCGGTTCGGGGTGCCGGGGCATACGGGCGAGACGTTGCAGCAGCATCCGGTAGGGAGTGCGTCGGTCCAGGGGATGGGGGTCGTTCCACCGTTCAGCGAAAACTGCCAGTAGGTCTGCCACCACGGGGCCGCGCAGTTCGAGGGCGGCATCGTGCCAGGGGGGTCGTTTCCCGTACCGGGAATCCATGGTCACCGCTTGCGGGTCTCCCGCATGGTCGGCGTCGTCCCGTCGGCTGTGGCAAAGGTCGATCCCGCCAACGAACGCGATGTCCCGCGACGCGTTGTCACGATGGCGGATGACGAAGAATTTCTGGTGATGGGAGCCGAACAGGCGTACTCGCTGATCAAGCAGCACCTCTCCGCCGGCGTCGTTGACCTGACGACTTAGGAGCTCATTGGATCGGCCGCTGATCGGGGCCGATACGCGCTCTCCGTGGGATCTCCAGACAAGGCCCCGCACTTCCACTCCCGCGCGGGCCAACGCCGCGAGCACGTCGCCGATCGAGGGTCCGTCCGCCAGCAGCCGCTCGTCGGCGTCGCCACGCCAGTCGGTGAACCACACGCGGTCTCCCGCCTGCAGAGCCGTCAACTCCTCATGCAGTCGGGCGAAGTAGGTCGCTCCATGAATCAGGGGCCGCACTAGATTGCCCTCCGACCAGGACGGCGATCCGGCACCGCCCGCGTGCACGTCGGTGGCCAGATTCCCCCGCTCAGCGCGACTTAGAAACCACGTACCAGCATCACTGTCCACTCAGTCCTTCTTTCGGGGCCCGAGGCCAGGCCGCTAGTGTCCGGTCTCCAAAGTAGCCTACGACTGTGCTGACTAATGTCAGCGACCGGGTCGTAAGCGCCGGGTATTAGCGGATCACCCGCCCGGTTTTCGGGTCGATCTGCGGGACGTGGACGGCGCCAACAGGGTGGACCGGGCGCAACGCCAGCTGGAGGCGGCCGCGGGCGGTGTTGGCCACGAGGTCGTTGGAATCATCGATGAGCTGCCAGAGCGCCTGCGACCCGGTATCCGGGCCCTGCGCCAGGGATAGCCGGGAGTTGGCGTCGCCGACGACCGGCGCTGCGGAGGGTTGACAGGATTCCATGCCTGACCGATTCGGCAAAAAGGGAACCGGCACCACAAACTTCCAATTGCTGGAAGTTCTTCCGAGTAGATCAACCTCTCACATTTTGATCTGATGACAACTGAGCAGCTGCGGAACGACGGCGGTTGTGAACCGGTGCCCTAAGTGGCGCACCGGTCGTGGAAGCGCTCAGGCGGATTGCACATGAGTTTTGCAGTCCGGTCGGTCGGCACCTACAGGGGGAACCAGGTAGCCAAGGCTAGTGATATTCGTGGAAGCGCGTCCTCATCATCTTTGACGAACTCGGCCAGGCATGTCTGCGGCTCCGATACCCCACAAGGTCTTCCGAAATGAAACAACGGGCGTCCACGGCTCTTATGTACACCTGATGCTTTCAGGTGTACATTTAGAGCATGTCGACGATCAACATCACGGACGCACGGTCCCGCCTGCCAGAACTCCTCGCCGTGGCCGAATCCGAGCCGGTATTTATTGAGCGCCGCGGGCGTCGGGCAGCTGTTCTGTTGTCGCCGGAGCGCTACGAGCAGATGCTTGATGCCGTGGAAGAAGTCGAAGACATCGCAGCGTTTGACGCGGCCATGGCCGAAGAGGGCGAGAATATCCCTTGGGCCCAGGTGAAGGCCGACCTTGGCTGGGCATGACGAAATATCGGATTGAGCTACGTCCCGCGGCCCTTCGGGCCCTCAACCAAATCCATCCCAAAGATCGCGAACGTATCCACGGTGCTATCGCACTCCTTGGGTCCGATCCCCGGCCGCCCAAAGCAATTGCCCTGAGCGGCCGTCCGGGTTTTCGGGTCCCTGTTGGCGATTATCGGATTATCTATACAATCCAAGACGACGTCCTGCTGGTGGTTGTTGTCACCCTTGGTCATCGACGCGACGTCTATGGCAAGTAAGTGGTGCAGCTCCGATCGAGTCCCCTGCATGGGAGCCCACTACTTTGGCCCCCATTTGCTTGTTAGGACACCGTCGGTTGCTGCCGCCGTGCCCTTTCCCCGCCACGGATAATCAGTTCGCCAGCAACTCCTAGACCAATGAGAGCCAACAGGTTGCCATTCCTGTCCAGCCCATCCAAACGCCGGCCGGTTATGGCTTCTTCGGCGTCCGCCGCGCTCTGTGGCCGAAACCGGCGTGCCGCCTTCAGTGTCAGTAGCGTCGTCTCAACAACTCGTTAGTCGGCCTTCGACGTGGACCTGCGAACGAGACCCTGGCAGATCTCTCCTGACGACCGCCGGTGGAGGCTCCCTGAGAACCTGATCGAGTGAATGCCAGGCGCAAACAACCCGGACCATTTCCCGGGAACCGGGCGTGGTCTCCGAAAACGTCGGCTGGCCTGCCGACGGCCAGCACCCTGTTCCGAGGCCAGGCAGCTCACATATCCCCGCGGGCTACGGGCTACGGCACGGGCACGGGTACGGGCTACGAGCTGGTGCTGGATGCCAGCACGCCCAGGCCGAGCGCGGCGATAATGCCGCTGCTGCCGCGTTCGAGCCAGCTGCTCACCCGGGGGCGCTGCAGCCAGGCCATTGCCTTCGCTGCCGCGATGGACACGGCCACCAGATAGAGGAAACCGATGGCGCTTTCGATGGCACCAAGCACCATGGCGGTGTCCAGGGTGTTGCCGCCGTGTGGAATGAATTGCGGCACGACGGCGAGGTAAAACAGGCCGACCTTGGGATTGAGCAGTGTGGAGAGCGCGCCGGCGCCGAACCCTGCCCTTCGGCTGTAGCCCCGGCGGGGAGGCCGTCCGGCGGTTGCGGAGGTTGTTTGGCGGCGGCCCCGGATCAGCGACGAGATTCCCAAGTACAGCAGGTACAACCCGCCCGCGATCTTCAGCCAGCGGAACACTTCCGCGGAGTCTTCCAGCACTTCGGCGAGTCCCACTCCCACCAGCGCGGCCCAGACCAGGGACGCCAGTGCCGAGCCGAGCGCCGCGGCAAGGCCGGCCCCGGCATTCTGCAGCGAGATCCGCAGCACGAGGAAGGTATCCGGGCCGGGGGTGACGGAGAGCAGCAGGCACAGCCCGGCAAAGGCCAGCAAGGTTACAGCGGTCATGAACACCATTGTCCGGGTGCTGGCTGCCTGGTTGCAATTGCAGCAATACCCGGCCCGGGTTCGCCGGTCAATCTGGAATATCGCCTGAAAGTTCGGCTTCGAGTTCGCTGATGCTGGGCAGCGTGGAGGCGAAGTCCTCGGGCAGCGACTTCACGATCTCGGATTCCCATTCGGCGATACCGATCGGTTTGGAGGATCCGCGCAAGGAGTACTCAGCAAAGGCACCTACGTACTCATGGTCGAGTTCTCCACCTACGATGAAGGCATGGAAAACTCGAACCGCCACGAGACAGGAGATTTCCCAGCATTCCTGGCCGTGATCTGCGACGGCCACCCCGCGTTCCGCAACCTCGACCTGCTCCGCGAAGAAGACATGTAGGTCAGCGCCCGGAGGGAGGTCGCAATCCGGGTTCGGCCGCATCAAGCTGAAGAAATGTGATGCTGCTGATCAACTCAATTATTTCAGGAACAGGAGAAGTTAGATGACTTGGAACCCCTACGAGAACCTTCCCGCAGCGGCCTCGTTCTCACTGACCAGCAGCGACCTGCGGGAGGGCGAGAAGCTGGCGTTGCCACAGGTCAGCCGCATCTTCGGCGCCGGCGGCGAAGACGTTTCCCCGCAGCTCTCCTGGAGCGGCTTCCCGCCAGGGACGCAGAGCTTCGTGGTCACCATGTGCGACCCCGAAGCGCCCACGGTAACCGGATTCTGGCACTGGGCCGTGGTGAACATTCCCGGCAACGTCACCGAGCTGCCCGCTGGCGCAGGAGAGGAGTCGGGCTCGGGGCTCCCGCCGGGCGCCTTTCAGCTCCCGAACGACGCCAGGCTGAAGCGCTACGTCGGGGCCGGGCCGCCGGAGGGCACCGGGAGGCACCGCTACATCTTTGCGGTCCTCGCCCTCGCCGCCGAGAAGGTCGAGATTGACCCAGAGGCGACGCCTGCTCTGCTGATGTTCAACCTGTTCAACGGCACCCTTGGACGCGCCTTCCTCGAGGGCTGGTACGAGAGGTAGGCCTCCTTCGGCACCACTCAGAGGTGCAGGACGGCGCCCGTCCGCGATCGCTCGTAGCGGGTGATCCCGGCCGGTTCGCCTCGTCGCATTGCCCACAGCGATCGAGTCATAGCGATCCATCCGGGCTGCCCACCTCGCGTTCGCCTGGGCTCCCCGGGCCGGTCCATCTACATCTGGCACCACTGACAACGGCGGACCCACGGCCGCGGCCCCGACTCTGATCAGCTGTTGACCGTAGGGGGCGGGATCCGGACGGCCCTGCCGCTGACCACTATTCCGCCGGCAGCGGGAATGTCCACTGTGAGTAAGCCCGGCAGGATGCGCATGTAGGCGCCGACCGCAGCCGCCGCGGCCCCTGTTGCAGGGTCCTCTGTGATGGCGCCCACCGGGAACAGATTCCGGGCCGCGAATTCGCCATCTGCGATACGGTGCAGGACGGTCACCGTTGCGGCCCAGCCCTGTATGTCCATGAGGCGGCGCACCCCCTGTCGGCCCCGTCGTCATCGAAACATCGGGCGATGGCGCCGACATCACCGCATGGTTCACCGCCGTTGAGCCACAGCTGGCCGCATTCGGCGACGCTGTCCTGGCTGAACTCCTCGGACTGCTCGGCGTCGGGCGGGGCGATCTCGATCCGGCCTATCCGCCGCGGATCGCGTATTCGGGAAACTGGCATCCGGTGCTGGTCTTCGCCGACCGCACCCTTTTCGATTCCTTTGGCTTCGATCCGGAGGGGTGTCGAAGGTGAAGGATCCTGCCCCGTCGCGTTCGCTCAGCGCAACGGCCAGCGCAATCGTCGCATGGCCGCAGAATGGCACCTCGGCGATCGGCGAGAAGTACCGAACCCGGCTCCGACGCGGGTCCCCGTCGACGCCCTGTTCCGTCACAAAGGCCGTTTCGGCGTACCCGACGGCGGCCGCCACCGCCAGCATCCCGGCATCATCCAGATGGCCGGCATCCAGGACCAGACCGGCAGGATTGCCGCCATTTGGCGTCGTGGAAAAGGCCGCATAACGGAGGACCCCAGGGGTGTTTTCCATTCCCCGATCCTCCCATGTCCAGCCACCGCATCAGCGGCCATCCACTCATCGGGACGGTCTATCGCCGTGTAACGCACTGAAACTACATGCAACTAATCGATCAGACACATTGGAACAGGAAGCATTCCGGGAAGGGGTCCCCGGGTAGTGCTGGCCAGCCCGGGTCGTCCGTGTCTGCGGCGTGCAGTGGATGCTCGGCCGTGAATTGGTGCCATTCGGGGAACGGGTCCGGGGGCAGTTCCGGTCCCGGGTCTGCGGGCAGGCATTGGTCCGGGCCTGTGTCCGTGGTGAGGATGTGGTGTGGCCAGTGGGGTGGTTCCCAGTCCTGGTGCTCGCTGGGGTAGTGCCGTCTTGACGGAGAGGTCCATCCTGGTGGGTTGTCCTTGCTGGCGCCGGTTGGTTTCCAGGATGAGCTGTGTTTGAGGCGGTGGTGCCTGGGGCAGGGCTGGCCCAGGTTGGAGATGCCGGTGTTGCCGCCGTCGGCCCAGGCCAGGAAGTGGTCTGCTTCGTTGTCCAGGGAGTGGTTGCTGCAGCCGGGGAAGGGGCACCTGCCATCGCGGAGGCGGAGCCATTGACGCTGGGCCTTCGTGACGCGGTAGCTGGTCCGTCCGATTT